>NZ_JBWKIR010000002.1:149797-531543 GCF_056432605.1 Streptomyces sp. NPDC045022 | reverse complement strand
CGGGGGCCGGCTCGTGTCCGTGTGGGGGAGGCCGGTGGTTTGACGGCGGGGATTGGCGGGTGTGGCGTCTGCCGTCGGGGGCCGGCTCGTGTCCGTGTGGGGGAGGCCGGTGGTTTGACGGCGGGGATTGGCGGGTGTGGCGTCTGCCGTCGGGGGCCGGCTCGTGTCCGCGTTGGGACGACCGGCCGCACACCGGCACGGACCGGGGGATGTGGTGCATGCCCTCGCCGCACGGCCCTGAGCCGTTGCCGGGGGGCCTGTCGACGGTCCAGCGGCGCGGTGGCCTCTCGACCTTCCAGCGGCGCGGTGGCCGCGTCGTCGGGATGCACCGGGAATCGCATGGCCGACCTGACTCGCCGGGCAGGTCGGAGGGCGCCGCGGGTACAGGTGGGCCCGTCGCATGTCAGTTGGCGGCGGCTCAGGAGCACGTCGACGGGTATGGCGCCCTACCACCACGCCGCCATTCGGTCGGCTTCCCCGAAACGAGCCGTGACCCCGACGAGTCCCCCTCCGTTCACCTGAGTGGTGGAACGCCCGGACGGGCCCTGCCGCCGCACGACCCTTGTCCTCCGGGGCGCCCCAACGGCCGCCCAGCACGTTCGAGGCCCACCGAGCGCAGAAGAGGCGACCCCATGCACCAACAGCCGACTCCGCCCGCCGCCGACGAGGAACGTCCGCCTTGGGACAGGCGTGAGCCGTTCCCGACACCCGGTGCCGGCCCGTCCGCACCGGAGACCGTCGGCGTTCCGCTGCCGCCTCCGCTGGGCCGACGCCCCAAGCCCCCGGCCACCCACGGCAATCCTTCGTCCCCGGCACCCGGCGGGTCTCGTCGAACCGCCGCAGCCCCTCCCGCACGTACCGCTCCGGACGTCCGCCCGGCGCCCGAGCTGCCGCCCACGCACACCACGCTGATCTGTGTCGCCCTGCCCGGCCTCGCGATCTCCGGGGAGCTGGGACAACTGTCCGGCCGGGGACTGGACGGCTTCTACCGAGGCGGCAGGCGCCTGCTCTCGCGGTGCCAGCTCCGCGTGGCCGGCCGGGAACCGCTGGCAGTGCAGGCCAGGATGACCGGAGCCGACAGCGCGCGCTTCGTGGGGACGCTGCGCGTTTCCCAGGCAGCCGGCCCCGATCCCGAGGTGGTCGTCGAGCGGACGCGGCACGCCGACGGAACCGAACGGATCACACTCCGCAACGCCGCCCTGCGCCACCTGCGCCTGCCCGTCGAGGTCGCCCTCGGCACGGACCTCGCGGAACTCGGCACCATCGCTTCCGGCAGCGCGGGCCCCGAAGTCCCGGCCACCGTTCGCGACTCGGGCCTGCGCTGGGCCACGGTCGGAGCCGCCGCCTGCGTCACCGCCGACCCGCCACCCTCCGACGCCCTGGCGTCCGCCGGACTGCTGCGCTGGGAACTCGACCTGCCGCCGAGCGGGACGGCCGTCGTGGAACTGAGGGTGCGGCCAGAGAGAGCGAGTCCGCTGCGGGCCGCGGGGCATGCCGTGACCAGCCCACTCGCACCAGCCCGCGCGTCCGGCGACGATCCCCGTGTGGCCCCCCTGCTGGACGCGGCCGTCGCCGACCTCCAGGCACTGCTCCTGCGAGACCCCGCGCACCCCTCCGACATCCACCTCGCGGCCGGTGCGCCGTGGCGCTGCGGAATGGCCCCCGTCGAAGCCATCGCCGCCGCCCGAATGGCCCTGCCTCTGGGGACCCGCCTCGCCGCGGGCACGCTGCGCATCCTGGCCCGTACCCAGCTCCCGGGCGCCGGCCCCCGGGCCGGCATGCTCCCGGGGCCGCGACGCGACGCCGGCCCGCTCCTCCCGCCGGGCTGCACGGGAACGGAGGCCACACTGCTCTTCCCCGTCCTGCTCGCCGAAGCCCGCCGCTGGGGTCTTCCCGAGCGGGAGACGCAGGAACTGCTGCCGGCGGCCGAACGCTGTCTGACCTGGCTGCGCGCCACCGTCGGCGACGGAAGCTACCTCCCCGACCCGCAGCCCGCGGGGCCGGTCCGCTGCGAGACACAGGCCCACGCGTATCGCGCGGCGCTGCTGGGCGCCGACCTCCTCGACGCCTGCGCCAGACCGGGTGCCACGGAATTGCGGCAGTGGGCCGAAACCTTGCGCGGAGCCTTCCGGACCGACTTCTGGATCGACGACCACGGCGGCGGCCGACCCGCCGCGGCGCTGGCGCCGGACGGCCGCCCCGTGCCGCACTTGGGCTCCGCCGCAGTGCACCTGCTCGACACCGGGCTGCTCGGCTCCGGCCGGCTCGCCCCGGGACTGCTGGACAAGACGCAGACCGAACACCTCGCCCGGCTGCTCGGCGGCCCCGCCATGGACGCGGGCTGGGGGCTGCGTGGCCTTGGCGCCAAGGAGGCGGGACACAACCCGTTCGGCCACCGGACCGGAGCCGTGCGGGTCCAGGAGAGCGCGCTCGCCGTCGCGGGACTGGCCGCGGCCGGCTACGAGAAGGAAGCCGGTGGCCTGCTGACAGGGCTGCTGGAAGCGGCGGCCCACTTCGACCACCGGCTGCCCGAGATGTTCGCCGGCGAACAGCGCTCCGCCGGCAGCACTCCCCTCCCGCACCCGGCGGCCTGCCGGCCCGCGGCCACCGCCGCGGCCTCCGTGGTCCTGATGCTCACCGCACTCGCCGGTATCCGCCCGGACGCCCCCGCCGGCACGGTCACTCTGCGTCCGGCGCGCAGCGCCCCGCTCGGCGAACTCGGCCTGACCGGACTGCGCGTCGCGGGCGCCCCCTTCGCCGTACGGATCAGCCGACTGGGACTCGCCATGGTCGAGGAGGCCGCGGACGGTCTGCAATTGGGCGTGTGACCCGCTGGCCACGGGGAGCGTGACCTCGTACGACGCGACCGCCAGGACGAGCACGACGCCCCCGCCGGAACGAACGTGGGACGGGCCCTGCGCCCCATACCCGAACGAAGCGGAACCACTACCCGTGCGGCCGAGAAGGGAGTGTTTATCGTCAGGAAGACGACTATGATCGCGACATGCCCTACGACCCGTCAGCCTTTCCGCCCTTCGCCGTCACCGTGGACCTGGTCGTGCTGACCGTGCGCCGCCATGCCCTGTGCGCGCTGGCGGTACGCCGGGGTGAGCCCCCCTTCCAGGGGCGATGGGCGCTGCCCGGTGGGTTCGTACGGGCCGACGAGGACCTGACCCAGGCGGCGGCGCGGGAGCTGGCCGAGGAGACCGGGCTGTGCGCACACGACCCCTCGGTCCCGGCCCAGGACAACGGTGCCCACCTCGAGCAGCTCGCCACTTACGGCGACCCCAAGCGGGACCCGCGCATGCGCGTGGTCAGCGTCGCGCATCTCGCGCTGGCGCCCGACCTGCCCGCACCACGCGCGGGAGGCGACGCGAGCAACGCGCGCTGGGCACCGGTGGAGGAACTGCTCCAGCAGGGCGGTTACGGCCGCGACGGCGAGCCCGTGGCGCCCCTTGCGTTCGACCATGCCCAGATCCTCGCCGACGGAGTGGAGCGGGCTCGGTCCAAGATCGAGTACTCGTCGCTGGCCACCGCGTTCTGCCCGCCCGAATTCACCGTCGGAGAACTGCGCCGGGTGTACGAGGCGGTCTGGGGCGTGGCCCTCGACCCGCGCAACTTCCACCGCAAGGTCACCGGAACCCCTGGGTTCCTCGTCCCCACCGGAGGCACGACCACCCGCCAGGGCGGCCGGCCGGCCCAGCTCTTCAGGGCCGGCGGCGCCACCCTGCTCAACCCGCCGATGCTGCGCCCCGAGGTCTGAGGCGCGGCGCGGACGGCCACGACACGCGGGCCGAGCCGGCGGTACGAGCCGAGCCCAGGCTCCGTCGAACGGCGGACACGGAGAGGGGTGGTCTGCGCGGCACTCGGCGATAGATCGCGCTATACACCAAAAAATCGGACATAGCGCGCTATCTTGCTGCAGGTGATCCAGGCCTTCGGACTGACCAGCAACCCCCGCAAGGCGCACCCGCCCGCCATCGACGACGTCTCCTTCGAAGCGCGCGCCGGGCATGTCACCGCGCTCCTCGGCGGCGCCGGCGCGGGCAAGACGACGGCGCTCAGACTGATGCTCGAGCTTCAACCGGGCCGCGGCATCACCTACTTCCGAGGGCGGCCCCTGCACCGGATCGCCCACCCGGCGCGGGAAGTCGGCGTGCTCCTCGGTGACGTGCCAGGGCACCCGGCCCGCACGGTCCGCGGCCATCTGCGGATGCTGTGCGCGTCGGCGGGGGTTCCCGTGCGGCGCGCCGACGAGGTCCTCGAAGTAGTCGGCCTCGTCAGCCTCCGCGAGGAGTGCCTCGGCACGCTGTCGCGCGGTATGGACCGCAGACTGGGCCTGGCCTGCGCCCTGCTGCCCGACCCGCACACACTCGTCCTGGACGAACCCGCCGTCGGTCTCTCCGTCCGTGAGGCGCAGTGGCTGCACAGCATGCTGCGCGCCCATGCCCACCACGGTGGCACCGTGCTCTTCACCACGGCCGACCCCAAGGAGGCCGCGCGCACGACGGACAGGGTCATCACTCTCGATGGCGGCAGACTCGTCGCCGACCAGGAGGCCAAGGAGTTCGCCCGCACCCGGCTGCGCCCGCGGGTGGTGGTCCGCAGCCCCCAAGCGGCGCGCCTCGCGGCCCTGCTCACCAAGGAGGCCCGTACCGCACGCCGATCCGTGGAGGTCGTGCGGGAGGACGGCAACCGCCTCTCGGTGTACGGCAGCACGACCGCCGACATCGGCGAGACGGCGTTCCGCCACGGCATCCTCGTCCATCAACTGGCCGACGAGGTCGGTGACATGGGGCCGGGATCCGGTGGTGCGACGGAGGTCGGCGGCACACGGCGGGCTCAGCGCGAGTCGGAGGTACCGGACTCGTCCGAGACGACTCGCGAGCGAACCGCCTCGGACGCTTGTCCGAGGGAGGAGGGCACCGTTGAGCCTGCCGTCTCGTCGGAGGAGAGGACGCAGGCCGCAGCGGACGGGTCGTCGGTGGACCACGGACGAGCCGCGTCCGATTCCTCGGCGCCGGAACCCGCCCGTGTGGCGCTGGGTCACTCCTCCGTGGAGGAGAGCCGAGCCGCTGCGGACGTGCCGTCGGCGGGACGGGAACATGCGGAATCCGCCTTGCCGACGGCGGACATGCAACCTCCGGGGCCCGATCTGCCGGCGACGGAGTCGGGCGACGCGGTGTGTGGTTCGCCGGCGGCGCAGTCAGGCAACGCGGCATGTGGCTCGTCGGCGCCGGGCGGCGCGTCGAGGGAGCAGGGCAACTCGGTGTCAGGCGTCTCGTCGAAGGAGCGTGGGCGCGGCGCAGAGGGCCGTTCGGCGCCGGAGCCCGCTGGGTCCAGCGTCTTCGCGGCCCAGGGAGCGTGGACCGACGAAGAGCGGACCCCGTCCGGGCCCTCCGTGGGGGAGCGCACGCGGACCGGCCACGGCAAGCGGTCGTCGCTCGGGGAAGACCCTGGCCGCGCGTCCGCGCCGGAGCACCCGGAGATCGCCCCTGCCGGCCCGGCCCAGGGCGCGTCACCGGTCGCAGCGGTTTCCGGAACCGGCGAAAGGGGGCCCCACGATGTCGTCCGGGTCGGTGGTGGGGCTGCTCCGGCCAAGGTGGCCGCACGAGCCGACGGCAACCGGTCCGCCGAGGCCTCGGCCGCGTCGAATACCGGCCAGGCCGGGGTCTCGGCGTCCCGGAAATCGCAGACCGGAAGCACGAGCAGCGCCTCGGCGGGTATCCCCGCCACCCGCACCCGCCTCCCGGGCGCCAGGAATCCCGGGACCGGCAAACCGCAGCCCGGACGGGCCGTACGTGCCGACGGTGTGCGCACGGTCGATGCCCTCTCCCCCCTCCCACCCCCCATCTCCGTCCGCCCCGCCCCCGCCCCCCTCCGCCCCCTGCGGTACGAGATCCGGCGCGCCACCGGAGTCGGCACCGGCTTCCTGACCTGCGGTGCCGTGCTGGTGGTGTCCGCGCTCACGGCCGTGGTGCTGGCCCGGCTCGGCCACACCCCGCAGGCGCGGCTGTTCGCGGCGTGGCCGCGGGAACTGCCGCTGCCGCCGGCGGCGCTCGCGGCGGGGCTGCTCGGCGCACTGGCCTTCGGGGACGAGTTCCGCCACCCCGCCCTGGCGGCGGACCGCGGCACCGTGCCCCGCCGGCTGGGGCTGCTGACCGCGAAACTGCTCGTCTCCGGGGCCACCGCGCTGCTGCTGGCCTTCCTCACCGTGGGCTGCGACGCCGAAGTGCTCTACATCGTCTACGGGCGGGAGCTGACACAGGTTCCCGCGGACTGGCTCTCGCTGACCGTGAGTTGGTTCGGGTTGGTCACCGGCTGCGCCTGGGCCGGTGTGCTGGCGGCCGGAGTCTTCCGGTCCACCACGGCCGGTCTGGCCGCCGTCCTCGCCGTACCCGTCCTCGTCGTACCGCTCGTGCACGCGGCGCTGCAGGGTTCCGGCATGCGGATGGCGGCCGGCTTCCCGATGCGGATGCGGGAGGTGCTCCTGCTGCAGTGGCCCTTCGGAGGGGAGCGTTATCTGCTCGCGACGGTGCGAGTTCTCGCTCAACCCGTGGGCGGCGGACTGGCGTTGTCCCTGGCGGGACTGCTGTGCGCATATCTGCTCACGACGCTGCGTGCCAGGGTCCGATGACGACTGCCCGAACACTTCCGGTCCCGCTGTGAGCACAACTTCCCACAGAAAGCTCATTTCTTTCCGATAAGGCGTCAATTGCGATGGGGTGAGCGATCACCCTTTCGTGTGCTTTTCACCAAAGACCTCAAGGGAGTTGGAGACCGCGCCGACAAAGGATCCGTGAGTACCCTTGCGCACACCATGATGACCGCCGCCCGCTCCGCAGACTCAGGTCTGACCGGCCCGGGCGATCTCGACCGCTATTCCTACGCCGAGGCCCCGGTGGCCGACCGCGTCGGAGCGCCCTCCTGGGACGGCGCGGACCCGGAGCTGGGCCGCGTCAGCCGGCGTGCCGCGGGCAGCCGCGGACGCGGGCTGCACGGCCAACTCGTTCAGCAGCTGGGGCAGATGATCGTCTCCGGCGACCTGGGCGCGGACCGCCCGCTGGTACCCGAGGAGATCGGCCAGCGGTTCGAGGTCTCCCGCACCGTCGTCCGCGAGTCCCTCCGCGTCCTCGAGGCCAAGGGCCTGGTCAGTGCCCGCCCGAACGTCGGCACGCGCGTGCGTCCCGTCAGCGACTGGAATCTCCTCGACCCGGACATCATCGAGTGGCGGGCCTATGGGCCCCAGCGCGACGACCAGCGCCGTGAGCTCAGCGAGCTGCGCTGGACGATCGAGCCGCTCGCCGCCCGCCTCGCCGCCGGGCACGGGCGCGAGGAGGTGCAGCAGCGCCTCTGCGACATGGTCGAGATCATGAGCCACTCCATGGCGCAGGGCGACGCGCTGACCTATTCGCGTGCCGACAACGAGTTCCACGCCCTGCTCATCCAGATCGCCGGCAACCGCATGATGGAGCACCTCTCCGGCATCGTCTCGTCGGCCCTCCAGGTCTCGGGTGGCCCGGTCACCGCCTGTGACCGGCCGAACGAGGCGTCCCTCGCGCAGCACGCGCGCATCGTCGACGCCCTCGGTACCGGGGACGGCATGGCGGCGGAAACGGCCATGCGCCAATTGCTCACGGTCCACCCCGAGGTGGAGCGCGTGGTGCCCGCCCCGCGCGAGCACTGACCGCGACGAGGCGGTGCAGTCGCCGGTGTGCGGCGTCCTCGTGGTTCTCATGGCCGCAGGATCGGTACTCGTGGCCTCGCCGGGCCTCGGGTACCGGACCCCGTCGGACCCTCTGGAGTCCGGCGGGGTCCGGCGGGCGGCGGCCCGTCATGCTGCTGATCGGGGCCGAGTGTGACGTGCTGGTGAACTCCTCTGCCCCTGTCTGGCCGTTTTTGAACGCTTACGGGGTGTGACTCGGGCCACGCAGATTGGGCGTAACGCTCGCGGGAACAGCGCGATGACCTAAGAGGTGACAGCCGCGGAGGGAATACGGACGCCATGACAGGCGCTGTGCATCTTCCCGGCCCCGCCCGCGCCGTCGGCCCATCTTCAGGCCGGTGGCCGGCTCCCGTCCGCAGTGGACGGTGCCGGAAGCCGTTTTCCAACGTTCCGAGAGGTTGTTCGTGTCGGCCAGCACATCCCGTACGCTCCCGCCGGAGATTGCCGAGTCCGTCTCTGTCATGGCGCTCATTGAGCGGGGAAAGGCTGAGGGGCAGATCGCCGGCGACGATGTGCGTCGGGCCTTCGAAGCTGACCAGATCCCGGCCACTCAGTGGAAGAACGTACTGCGCAGCCTCAACCAGATTCTTGAGGAAGAGGGTGTGACGCTGATGGTCAGTGCCGCAGAGCCCAAGCGCACCCGCAAGAGCGTCGCAGCGAAGAGTCCGGCGAAGCGCACCGCCACCAAGACGGTCGCGGCCAAGACGGTGACCACCAGGAACGCCACCGCCGCCACGGCCGCCCCCGCGGCGCCCGCCGCCCCGGCCGAGGCCGAGTCCGCCGAGGAAGCGGCAACCGCCAAGAAGGCCGCAGCCAAGAAGACGACCGCCAAGAAGGCGGCCGCGAAGAAGACGGTGGCCAAGAAGACGGCCGCCAAGAAGACCGCGGGCAAGAAGGACGACGTCGAGCTGATCGAGGAAGAAGTCCTCGAGGACACCAAGGTCGCCGAGGAGCCCGAGGGCGCCGAGAGCGCGGGCTTCGTCCTGTCCGACGAGGACGAGGACGACGCTCCCGCCCAGCAGGTCGCCGCGGCCGGCGCCACCGCCGACCCGGTCAAGGACTACCTGAAGCAGATCGGCAAGGTCCCCCTGCTCAACGCCGAGCAGGAAGTGGAGCTGGCCAAGCGCATCGAGGCGGGTCTGTTCGCCGAGGACAAGCTGGCCAACGCCGACAAGCTCGCCCCGAAGCTCAAGCGCGAGCTGGAGATCATCGCCGAGGACGGCCGCCGGGCCAAGAACCACCTGCTGGAGGCCAACCTCCGCCTGGTGGTCTCGCTGGCCAAGCGCTACACCGGCCGCGGCATGCTCTTCCTGGACCTCATTCAGGAGGGCAACCTCGGTCTGATCCGCGCGGTGGAGAAGTTCGACTACACCAAGGGCTACAAGTTCTCCACGTACGCCACCTGGTGGATCCGCCAGGCGATCACCCGAGCCATGGCCGACCAGGCCCGCACCATCCGTATCCCGGTGCACATGGTCGAGGTCATCAACAAGCTCGCGCGCGTGCAGCGCCAGATGCTCCAGGACCTGGGCCGTGAGCCCACCCCGGAGGAGCTGGCCAAGGAACTCGACATGACCCCGGAGAAGGTCATCGAGGTCCAGAAGTACGGCCGTGAGCCCATCTCGCTGCACACCCCGCTGGGCGAGGACGGCGACAGCGAGTTCGGTGACCTCATCGAGGACTCCGAGGCCGTCGTGCCCGCCGACGCCGTCAGCTTCACGCTCCTGCAGGAGCAGCTGCACTCCGTTCTGGACACCCTGTCCGAGCGCGAGGCCGGCGTCGTCTCCATGCGGTTCGGTCTCACCGACGGTCAGCCGAAGACCCTCGACGAGATCGGCAAGGTGTACGGCGTGACGCGCGAGCGCATCCGCCAGATCGAGTCCAAGACCATGTCGAAGCTGCGCCACCCGTCGCGTTCGCAGGTGCTGCGCGACTACCTCGACTAGGTCGCGGTCGTACGACGGCGAAGGCCCGGTCCCCTCGCGGGGGCCGGGCCTTCGTGCTGCGAGCGTCGGCGCCCTGCCTGACTGTGGGTGTCCCAGGAGGACCCCAGAGTGAGGAGCCTGCATGCGCCGTTCCGTTGCCCGGGCACTGATCCGGCCGCTGGTCCTGGCGGCCACGCTGTCCGCCATACCCTTGGCGCGCGCGGCCCCGGCGGCCGCCGACAGCGTCGTGGTCGGGGGGTTCCCGATAGACGTTTCGCAGGCTCCGTGGACGGTGGCGCTGGCCAGCCGTGACCGGTTCGGAGGTACGCGGGCGGGTCAGTTCTGCGGCGGTGTGGCGATCGCGCCGACCGTGGTGCTCACCGCGGCCCACTGCCTGGGCGAAGAGGTCCTTGGCGCCCCGCCGAACCGGTTGGGCGATCTCAAGGTTGTCGCGGGCCGTACGGACCTGCTGTCGGAGCAGGGCGACGAGGTCGCCGTACGGTATGCCCGGGTCAATCCCGGGTACGACAGCACGACCAACTCCGGCGACTTCGCCGTTCTCACTCTCGCCGAGGCGCTGCCGCAGAAGGCGGTCATCGCCATGGCCGGCGCGGGCGACCACGCCTACACCCCGGGTACCGGGGCCGTGGTCTCAGGATGGGGCGACACGACCGGCGGAGGCGGCTACGCGCGTCGGCTCCACGCGGCACGCCTGCGTGTGCTGCCCGATGATCTCTGCGCCCGTGCCTATTCGGGCGGACCGGACGGCACCTACCGGGCCGACACCATGCTCTGTGCCGGCGAGCCCGCCGGGGGCCCGGACGCCTGTCAGGGCGACAGTGGCGGCCCGTTGGTGGCCGACGGGCGGCTGATCGGGCTCGTGTCGTGGGGGAGCGGCTGCGGGCGGCCGGGAAGCCCCGGTGTCTACACACGCGTCTCCGAGGTCGTCCGGGCGCTGAGGCGGGGCGCAGGGGGCTCGGCGAGGCCTTACAGGGGCTCCTGAGGGCCTGGACGCGGGCATGAGCACGGGCGGCCGCTCCTGGAAGAGGAGTGGTCGCCCGTTCGCCGGCCTGTGCCGGGGCTGGCTCGTCGTGTGTGCGAGATTCAGCGCTCTTCTTCGGAAGCGGTGTTCGGAACGGTGAGCCGCTCCGTCTCGTCCTGTATTTCAGCGGCGATCTTCTTGAGTTCCGGCTCGAACTTGCGCCCGTGGTGGGCACAGAAGAGCAGCTCTCCGCCGCTGAGCAGGACGACGCGCAGGTATGCCTGGGCGCCGCAGCGGTCGCAGCGATCGGCGGCCGTCAACGGGCTCGCGGGGGTCAGAACAGTAGTCACGTCGCCTCTTCTCTAGCTCGACGAGCTGTCGTACCAGGGTCAACATCCAACCAGCCCGAAAACGTTCCCGCTCGTGGCTTTTCCTCGAAAAAATCTTTCCGGGGCGGCTGTCTGCTGCCGGTTGGCGGCGAATGTGCCGTAGTGCGTGTCTGGTGTGCTTACGGTTTCGCGCTGTCTAGTGTCTTGGTCCTCCCGGCTGGCTTGCCGGTTGTTCATGAGGACGTGCCCGGAGCCTAAATGGTTCATGCCTCGAAGGGAACGTGATGTGTACTTCACTCCATCGAGGGATCGAACAAGCATACGAGCCTGGACTAGTCTGTGTTTCGGACGAGGGTGGCGTTACACCGGCTCTACCAGGCCTCGGTACCCTCTGTGCGGCGACCGAAGCCGCCCCCTTACCCAGTAGGGGGCTACCTGAAATTCAGCGAGGAGCGAACCGCGTGACCGCCGATACGTCCGTGCCGTCCACAGCGCTGCTGGCAGGAGCAGACCGGGACGGTTCCAACTACACCGCGCGGCACCTGCTCGTCCTCGAGGGCCTCGAGGCCGTACGCAAGCGCCCGGGCATGTACATCGGCTCGACCGACAGCCGCGGTCTGATGCATTGCCTGTGGGAGATCATCGACAACTCCGTGGACGAGGCCCTCGGCGGCTACTGCGACCACATCGAAGTGATCCTCCACGACGACGGCTCCGTGGAGGTGCGCGACAACGGCCGCGGCATCCCCGTGGACGTGGAGCCCAAGACCGGCCTGTCCGGCGTCGAGGTCGTCATGACCAAGCTCCACGCGGGCGGCAAGTTCGGCGGTGGCTCCTACGCCGCCTCCGGTGGTCTGCACGGCGTCGGTGCCTCCGTGGTCAACGCCCTCTCCGCCCGTCTCGACGTCGAGGTCGACCGGGGTGGTCATGTGCACGCCATCAGCTTCCGGCGCGGAGTGCCGGGCGCCTTCGCGGGCAGCGGCGAGGACGCCACCTTCGAAGCCAAGAGCGGCATGCGCAAGACCAAGAAGATCCCCAAGACCCGCAGCGGCACGCGCGTGCGCTACTGGGCCGACCGGCAGATCTTCCTCAAGGACGCCAAGCTCTCCCTGGAGAACCTCCACCAGCGCGCCCGCCAGACCGCCTTCCTGGTACCCGGCCTGACCATCGTCGTCCGTGACGAGCTCGGTCTCGGCGAGGGCGGCAGCAAGGGTGAGGAGTCGTTCCGCTACGACGGCGGCATCAGCGAGTTCTGCGAGTACCTGGCGAACGACAAGCCGGTCTGCGACGTCCTCCGCTTCTCCGGGCAGGGCTCCTTCAAGGAGACCGTCCCGGTCCTGGACGAGCACGGCCAGATGACGCCCAAGGAGGTCACCCGCGAGCTTGGCGTCGACATCGCGCTGCGCTGGGGCACGGGTTACGACACCACGGTCAGGTCCTTCGTCAACATCATCGCCACCCCCAAGGGCGGCACCCATGTAGCCGGCTTCGAGCAGGCTCTCACCCAGACCCTGAACGATGTCCTGCGCGCCAAGAAGCTCTTGCGTGTGGCCGAGGACAACATCGTCAAGGACGACGGCCTCGAGGGCCTCACCGCCGTCGTCACCGTGCGCCTGGCCGAACCGCAGTTCGAGGGGCAGACCAAGGAGGTCCTCGGCACCTCGGCGGCCCGCCGGATCGTGAACCAGGTGGTCACCAAGGAGCTGAAGGCGTTCCTGACCGCCACCAAGCGTGACGCGGCCGCTCAGGCGCGAGTCGTCATGGAGAAGGTGGTCGCAGCCGCTCGTACCCGTGTCGCGGCCCGCCAGCACAAGGACGCCCAGCGGCGGAAGACCGCACTGGAGTCCTCGTCCCTGCCGGCCAAGCTCGCCGACTGCCGCAGCGACGACGTCGACCGCAGCGAGCTGTTCATCGTCGAGGGTGACTCCGCGCTCGGTACGGCCAAGCTGGCGCGCAACTCCGAGTTCCAGGCGCTGCTGCCGATCCGCGGCAAGATCCTCAACGTGCAGCGGTCGTCCGTGACCGACATGCTCAAGAACGCCGAATGCGGCGCGATCATCCAGGTCATAGGGGCGGGCTCCGGTCGTACGTTCGACATCGAGCAGGCTCGCTATGGCAAGATCATCATGATGACCGACGCCGATGTGGACGGGTCCCACATCCGCTGCCTGCTGCTCACGCTCTTCCAGCGCTACATGCGGCCCATGGTCGAGGCCGGCCGCGTCTTCGCCGCGGTGCCGCCGCTGCACCGCATCGAGATCGTCCAGCCGAAGAAGGGTCAGGACAAGTACGTATACACGTACTCCGACCGTGAGCTGCGCGACAAGCTGATGGAGTTCCAGAGCGAGGGCATCCGGTACAAGGACTCCATCCAGCGCTACAAGGGCCTGGGCGAGATGGACGCCGACCAGCTGGCCGAGACCACGATGGACCCGCGCCACCGCACGCTGCGCCGCATCAATCTCGCCGACCTGGAAGCCGCCGAACAGGTCTTCGACCTGCTCATGGGCAACGACGTGGCACCCCGCAAGGAGTTCATCTCCAGCTCGGCGGCGACACTGGACCGCTCGCGCATCGACGCGTAGCCGCTGGGCTGCGCCGGCCGGACCGCTGGAGGGCGGTCCGGCCCGCGGCGCTCCAGGCGGTGGGCTGGGGCGGGCGCGGGCCGAGCTGTCGGCGGTGCCCGCCCTGGTGACGTCCTGGCGACGGTCGGGAACGGCGGTCGGGCGGCGTAGTGACTGACGGTGAGTGGCGCGTCCGTCGTTGCCCGTGGGGTCCCGACCGGGGCCCGCAGCGTTGGATCCCTGGCCCTCCTCCACCCCCGGGTGGAGGAGGGCCGCTCAACGTTTCCACCCGTGATCCACCCGGGCTCCGATCTCCCGACCCGCGAATTTCCGTAGCGTCGAAGGCGTCGGCAGCGCTCGCTTCCGGCACCACCTTCTCGCTCACGGAGGCTCCGATGTCCGGGCTCGTCAACGCGCTCATGATCGTGGCCGTCATCGCTGTCGTGATCGTGCGGCAGTTCCGCGCCCGCGCGATCGACACGGAGCGGCGCTGGTGGCTGCTGCCCGTGATCCTCGCCGTCGTCGCGCTGCGTGAGCCCGGCGTACTCGACCCCCACCACCGCGCGGCATCCGCCGTACTGCTGGTGGTGGAACTGCTGACGGGCCTGGCCACCGGTGCCGGCTGGGCCTGGACCACCCGCGTCTGGACGGCTCCGGACGGCGCCGTGTGGACCAAGAGCACCAAGGCGAGCGTCGCCGTATGGGCCGGAGGCATAGCTCTGCGGGTCGGTGTCTTCGCCATCGGCTCCGCCCTCGGCGTGCACCAGGACAGCGCCGCCCTGATGCTCGGCCTCGCCGGCACCCTGCTGGTCCGCGGCGGGATCCTGGTCTGGCGGGCACAGCCCCTCGGCGACTCGAACCGTCTCGCCCCGGCGTACGGTGACGGCACGACGCCGGCGTGGAAGGAGCGCGTGTGACCGAGAACGCCTGGACACGCTGGCCGTCCCGGGAAGCCCTCGGCCGTGAGGGAACCACCCGGCCCCGGCGCCTGCTCGCCTGGACTGTCCGGCTGCTGGTGCTCGCCGTGCTCCTGTGGGGCGCGTTCAGCCACCAGCACGTCGGGATCTGGGGAGGGCTAGCGGCGGCAGCGGGAGTCCTCGTCGCCGGTCTCGTCTGCTGGGCCTTCTTCCGGACGACCTACGAGCACCGGCTCGTACCCTCCCTGCTGCTCATGGGCATGCTCCTGTGCCTCGCGGTCGCCGGCCAGGCCACGGGGTTCGGAGTGCCGGCTCTCGTGATCTTCTGTGGTGGTGCGATCAGCGCGCTGGAAAGACTGCCGCTCATGGCGGCCGGCCCGGTGGCGGCGGTGGCGCTGGCCTCGTACTGCGCGTTCGACACCGACGTGTTGCTGACCAAGGCCGTCACCGTGGCGGGCATGGCACTCGCCGGATACGTCCTGCGCCTGGACGCGGAAGCCCGCGGCAGCGCACAGCGGCTGCTCGCCCAGGAGCGGGCCGCTCGGGCCGCCGAGGCCGAGTCCGCGGCGTTGACCGAGCGGGCACGCATCGCACGGGAGATCCACGATGTGCTGGCCCACAGCCTCTCGGCGCAGCTCGTGCACCTGGAGGCGGCCCGGCTGCTGATCGAGAACGGCGCCGACCGCGATCGGATCCTGGAGCGGGTGGTGGCCGCCCGGGGCATGGCCCGTGACGGCCTCGCGGAGACCCGGCAGGCCCTGTCCGCGCTGCGGGGCGAGCTGACGCCGCTGGAGGACTTCCTGACCGAGCTCGTCAGCGGGGCGGACGACGCGGAGGTCACCGTCACGGGTGAGCGCAGGCCCCTGCCGGCCGAGGCGTCCCAGGCCGTGCGCCGGGTCGCGCAGGAGGCGCTGACGAACGTCCGCAAGCACGCCCAAGGCGCCAAGGTGGACCTGCGACTCGACTACCGCGGGCACCAAGTGACGCTGCGTGTACGGGACTCGGGTGGTCGGCCGGGCGAACTCACGGGGTCCGGAGGCGGGTACGGTCTGCTCGGTATGCGGGAGCGCGCCGAACTGCTGGGCGGTTCGCTCGACGCGGGACCGGACGAGGAGGGGTTCGTGGTGACGCTGAAGGTGCCGGTATGACGGAGACGAAGGGGGAGAAGAAGCCTGCCCGGGTAGTGGTCGCGGACGATCAGACCGTGGTCCGGGAGGGCATCGTGATGCTGCTGGGTCTGCTGCCCGGGGTGGAGGTCGTCGGTGCCGCGGGAGACGGCGAGGAGGCAGTGCGGCTGGTCGGAGAACTCGCCCCGGACGTCGTCCTGATGGACCTCAGGATGCCGCGCTGCGACGGAGTGGAGGCCACCCGGCGGATCCGGACGCAGTACCCCGGGACCCAGGTCGTGGTGCTCACCACGTACGCGGACGACGAGTCGTTGTTCCCCGCGCTCAGAGCCGGTGCCCGCGGTTACCTGACCAAGGACGCGGGCGGCGACGAGATCGTGCGGGCCGTGGAGAGCGTGCTGTCGGGGGACGCGGGGCTGTCGCCGAGCGTCCAGCGCCGCCTGCTGGAGCGGCTCTCGCGGCCCGAGCCCGCGCCCGAACCGGCGGCGGCCCAGGCGCCCGACGGGCTGACCGCGCGCGAGACCGAGGTCCTGGTGCTCATCGCCGAAGGCCTCAGCAACCATGAGATCGCTCGCACGCTGCATGTCTCCACCGCGACCGTGAAAACACACATCAACAACCTCTTCGCCAAGACAGGCCTCAAGGATCGGGCGCAGGCGGTGCGTTACGCGTACAGCAAGGGACTGGTGCGGCCGCCCGTCAGGTGACTCACCTGATGGGGTGAAGTACGGGGGGAAGAAGAGTCAGGGAACTTCCCGATCTGTCCATCCTTGGGCATGCAGTCAAGCAACGGTCGGTCTCGTGGATCCGGGGACAGTCCCGAGAGTTCTCCCGAGCATCAGGAAGACCAGGATGCGCCCGCCCGCGACGTGACGTACGAGGACCCCTGGTACGACGCGCCGGCCTCCGGCTGGGGCGAACTGGACGGCACGGGCAGGCCGGCGCCGGCCGTGCCGTCCGCGCGCGGGGAGCGGACGCAAGCAGCGGTTCGCGCCCGCGACGTGTACGTCGAGGTGCAACGCAGCGCGGCCTTCCAGGAGGTGCGCAGCAGGTACCGGCGGTTCGTGGTGCCCGGAGTCATCGCCTTCCTCGTCTGGTACGTGGGATACGTGGTCATGGCTACGGCCGCGCCCGGATTCATGGCGCGGCCCGTAGTGGGTGCGGTGAACGTGGGCATGTTCGCCGGGCTCGGGCAGTTCCTCAGCACGTTCCTGCTCACCTGGGCCTACTCCCGGCATGCTCGACGGTGCCGGGACCGGGCCGCGCTGGAACTGCGCTGGGACACCCAGGAACTGACCCGCGGCGCGCAGGGAGGTACCTCGTGACGATCGGCCATCAGACTCTGGCGTTGTTGCTGTTCAGCGGGTTCGTGGCCGTCACCCTCGGGATCACGACCTGGGTGAGCCGCAGGCGGCATGGTTCGGCGGAGGAGTTCTACGCGGGCGGGCGGTTGTTCTCCCCGATGGAGAATGGTTTTGCCATCGCGGGCGACTACCTGTCGGCGGCCTCCTTCCTCGGAGTCGCGGGACTCATCGCGCTGTATGGGTACGACGGGATGCTGTATGTGGTGGGCTTCCTCGTGGCGTGGCTGGTCGTGTTGTTCCTGGTGGCCGAACTGGTCCGCAACTGCGGGCGGTTCACGCTGGCCGACGTGGTGGCGGCGCGGATGAGCGAGCGGCCGGTGCGGATCGCCGCGGGAACTTCCTCGGTCACGGTGTCCGTTCTGTATCTGGTGGCGCAGATGGTCGGCGCGGGCAGCCTGGTGGCGCTGCTGTTGGGGCGGACGAGCGGCGCGGCCCAGGCCTGGACGGTCATCGGGGTCGGCGCGCTCATGGTGATCTATGTGTCGCTGGGAGGGATGCGGGCCACCACCTGGATCCAGATCGTGAAGGCGGTCCTGTTGCTCAGCGGGACGATCGCGCTGACCGTGCTCGTCCTGGTCCGCTTCCACGGGGACTTCGACCGGCTGCTGACGACGGCCGCGGAGCACAGCGGTCACGGGAACGCGTTCCTGGCGCCGGGCCTCAGATACGGCGGGGACTGGACCGCCCGCCTCGACTTCATCAGCCTCGGGCTCGCGCTGGTGCTGGGCACGGCGGGACTGCCACACATCCTGTCCCGCTTCTACACGGTGCCCACAGCCCGGGCCGCCCGTCGCTCCACGGTGTGGTCCATCGGCCTGATCGGCGGTTTCTACCTGATGACCATCGTCGTGGGGTTCGGGGCGGCCGCCCTCGTGGGGTCGGATGCCGTGCGCGGTTCGAACGCGGCCGGGAACACGGCCGTGCCGCTGCTCGCCCTCGATCTGGGCGGCGGTGCCGGGTCCACCGGTGGAACGGTTCTGTTCGCGGTCGTCGCCGCCGTCGCCTTCGCCACGATCCTCGCCGTGGTCGCCGGTATCACGCTCGCCTCCTCCGCCTCGGTGGCCCACGACCTGTACGCGTCGCGGCGGCGGTCGCGCGGCAAGGCGCGCAGCGAGGTGGCGGTGGCGCGGTGCGCGGCGGTCGGTATCGGTGTCGTCGCGATGGCGCTCGGTCTGCTGGCCCGTGATCTGAACGTCGCCTTCCTCGTCGGTCTCGCCTTCGCGGTCGCCGCGTCGGCGAACCTGCCGGTGCTGCTCTACTCGCTGTTCTGGTCCGGCTTCACCACACGCGGTGCGGTGTGGGCCGTGTACGGCGGGCTGGTCCCGGCGCTCGGGCTCGTGCTGCTGTCCCCGGTGGTGTCCGGCAGCCCGGGCTCGCTGTTCCCGGATGTCGACTTCCAGTACTTCCCGCTGCAGAACCCGGGCATCGTGTCCATTCCGCTCGGCTTCCTCGCCGGCTGGCTGGGCACGGTCACCTCGGACGAGGTCGCGGACGAGGCCAAGTACGCCGAGACCGAGGTGCGGTCGCTGACCGGGGCCGGAGCCGCGTAACAGGACATCGGCGGAGCGCTCAGGGCGCGACCCAGGCGTACCGGTGCTCCGGGCGGCCCGTGTCGCCGTACTTGAGGGAGAGCCGGAGGCGGCCCACCTGTTCCAGGTGGCGGAGGTAGCGCTGGGCCGTGGAGCGGCTCAGGCCGGTCCGGGCGGCGACCTCATGGGCCGACAGCGGATGGTCGGCGCGGTGCAGGACACCGCAGATCAGATCGGTCGTGGGCTCCGAGTGGCCGCTCGGCAGGCCGGGCGCGGACGGCGCGGGGGCCGTCCGCAGCGCTCCGAAGATCCGGTCCACCTGCTCCTGGCCCGTCAGGCCCCGGCCGCCCACCCGGTCGACCGTGCGACGCAGGGCGGCGTAGGAGTCGAGGCGGAGGCGCAGGGCGCTGAAGGTGAACGGTTTGACCAGGTAGTGCAGGGCGCCGAGGCGCATCGCCTGCTGGACGGTCGTCACATCACCGGCGGCGGTGATCATGATGACGTCCGTGCCGTGGCCGTGTTCCCGCATGCGGTGGACGAGTTCGAGGCCGGTCCCGTCCGGCAGATAGTGGTCGAGCAGGACCAGATCGATGCCGCCGCGTTCGACGGCGGCCAGGGCCTGGGCGGCGCTGTGCGCGCGGGCGGCCACCCGGAAGCCGGGAACCTTTCCCACGTACTTGGCGTTTATCTCGGCGACGCGGAAGTCGTCGTCCACCACCAGGACGTCAATCATCAGGCCTCTCCTTCAAGGCCGGCGAGCGTTAAGCCCGTGTTTCGGCTCCGCAGTTGTAGCGCGCGCAAAATGAGCACAACAGGCCCTTGCGAGCAAAAGTACGGCTTGTGCTCACAAGACTGCTGCTGTGGCCGGAGCCACACCTACCGTCCCGGGCCATGAGCGCACACACCAGCCCCGCCATCGAGCTGCGGGGCGCGAGCAAGATCTTCAGGACCCCGTCCGGGGGACTGCACACGGCCGTGCGCGGCCTGGACCTCACCGTGGAGCGCGGCGAGTTCGTAGCCGTCGTAGGACCGACCGGCTGCGGCAAGTCCACCACCCTGACCCTGGTCAGCGGTCTGGAGGAGCCCACCGAGGGTGAGGTGCTGGTGGCCGGAGAGCCGGTCGACGGCGTCGGCGACAAGGTCGGCTTCGTCTTCCAGCAGGACGCGACGTTCCCCTGGCGGACGGTTCTGTCGAACGTCATGGCCGGCCCGCGCTTCCGGGGCGTGCCCAAGGCGGAGGCCAAGCAGAGGGCCCGCGACTGGCTGGCCCGGGTGGGGCTCGCCGCCTTCGAGGACCGTTATCCGCACCAGCTCTCCGGCGGTCAGCGCAAGCGCGTCGCCCTCGCCGCCACCTTCGTCAACGACCCCGAGATCCTGCTGATGGACGAGCCGTTCTCGGCGCTCGACGTGCAGACCCGGGCGCTGATGTCGGACGAGCTGCTGGAGCTGTGGGAGGGCACGGGCGCCTCCGTCGTCTTCGTCACCCACGACCTGGAGGAGTCCATCGCGCTGGCCGACAGGGTCGTCGTGATGACCGCCGGACCCGCGACCGTGAAGCAGGTCTTCGACATCGACCTGCCCCGGCCGCGCAAGGTCGAGTCGGTGCGCCTGGAGCCGCGGTTCATCGAGATCTACCGCGAGATCTGGCAGTCCCTCGGCGAAGAGGTCCGCATCACCCGTGAGAGAGGTGCCGCCCATGTCGCCTGAGGTTCTCAGCACGCCGGTCGTCGACACCGCCAAGGCCCCCGATCGCGCGCAGACCCGCGCCCAGGCGGCTCGCCGGCGCAAGGTGTTCGTGACCGTCGCTCGAGTACTGCTCCTGGTGGCCGTCCTCGGCCTGTGGGAGGGGCTGTCCCGGGCCAAGGTCATCGACCCGTTCAACTTCTCGATGCCGTCGGAGATCTGGGATCAGATCCGGACCTGGGTGATGCACGGCACCGCGCTCGGCTCCCTGGGTGAACAGATCTGGTACACGCTGTACGAGGCGCTGCTCGGCTGGGTCATCGGTGTGGTCGCCGGTGTGCTGCTCGGTATCGCGCTCGGGCGGATCAGATTGCTCGCCGAGGTGCTTGGTCCATACATCAAGGTGCTCAACTCGATCCCCAGGATCGTCCTGGCGCCCATCTTCCTGATCTGGTTCGGGCTCGGGCCCTCCTCGAAGGTCGCCTCCGCCGTCGTGCTCGTCTTCTTCCCGGTGTTCTTCAACGCCTTCCAGGGCGCCCGCGAGGTCGACCGCAACCTGGTCGCCAATGCCCGCATCCTGGGCGCCGGCGACCGCAGGGTGACCCTCCAGGTGGTCATCCCGTCGGCCACCTCCTGGATCTTCACCAGCCTGCACGTCAGCTTCGGCTTCGCGCTCATCGGCGCCATCGTCGGCGAGTACATCGGTGCCACGAAGGGCATCGGCCTGCTCGTCTCGCAGTCGCAGAACACCTTCAACGCGGCCGGCGTCTACGCCGCGATGGTCATCCTCGCGGTCGTCGCCCTCTTCGCCGAAGGACTGCTGACCTTCGCCGAGCGCCGCATCTTCCGCTGGAAGCCGACCGGCTCCGACAGCTGAACCCACCGCACCCCCCCGCTTCTGTTCCGCACCGCCCTCTCACAAGGACGTGAACCGCCATGCGCAAGACCGCCAGACATGCCTCCCTGGCCGCCGCCGGACTGCTCGCCCTCACCTCGCTCACCGCCTGCGCCAACGACGCGGCCGGCTCGGCCGCCGACACCGGCAGCGGCGGCAAGGGCGAGTCCGTCAAGATCATGGTCGGCGGGCTGGACAAGGTCATCTACCTGCCCGCGATGCTCACCCAGCGCCTCGGCTACTTCCGGGCAGAGGGTCTGAATGTGCAACTCCTCAGCGAGCCCGCCGGAGTCCAGGCCGAGACGGCGCTCGTCTCCGGCCAGGTGCAGGGAGCGGTCGGCTTCTACGACCACACCCTGGACCTCCAGGTGAAGGGCAAGTCGGTCGAGTCCGTGGTGCAGTTCTCGCACGCGCCGGGCGAGGTGGAGGTCGTGTCCGACAAGGCGGCGGGTGACCTCACTTCCCCCAAGGACTTCAAGGGCCGCAAGCTGGGCGTCACCGGGCTCGGCTCCTCGACCGACTTCCTCACCAAGTACCTGGCGGTCAAGAACGGCGTGAAGGTCAGCGAGTTCACGCCGGTCGCGGTCGGGGCCGGCCCGACGTTCATCGCGGCGCTCCAGAAGGGCGCGATCGACGGCGGCATGACCACCGATCCGACCGTCGCGACGCTCCTGGACAAGAAGGCGGGCAAGATCCTCCTCGACATGCGCACCCCCGAAGGTTCGCAGGAGGCGCTGGGCGGCCCGTACCCGTCGTCAAGTCTGTACATGCAGACGGACTGGGTGAACGGACACAAGGACACCGTCCAGAAGTTGGTCAACGCATTCGTCAAGACGCTCAAGTGGATGTCCACCCACAGCGCCGACGAGATCGCCGCCAAGATGCCCGCCGACTACTCCCAGGGCGACAAGACGCTCTACGCGCAGGCCATCAAGAGCACGCTGCCGATGTTCACCGACGACGGCGTGATGCCCCAGGGCGGCCCCGAGACCGTCGAGAAGGTGCTCAAGTCGTTCAACCCCAACATCAATAACGCGAAGGTCGACCTGAGCAAGACGTACACGACGGAGTTCGTCAAGGCCGCCAAGTAAGGCACGAGTGCGCTCAGGCGCGGGTCGCCCACACGTAACGGTGTTCGGGGCGGCCCGCGTCGCCGTACTTGAGGGTCAGCCGGGCCCGTCCGGTGCGCTCCAGGAGCTTCAGATAGCGCTGGGCGGTCTGCCGGCTCACTCCCGTCCGCTCGGCGATCTCCTGGGCGGACAGCGGGCCTTCGGCGTTCATCAGTGCCTGGCGCACCAGCTCGGCCGTGGTGGGGGAGTGCCCCTTCGGCAGCTCCGGCTCCGACGGGGCGGACAGGGCGCCGAAGATGCGGTCCACCTGCGCCTGTTCGGCCTCGCCACCGCCGTCCAGGGTGCGCCGCAGTCCGGCGTACGCCTGCAGCTTGGCCCGCAGACCGGCGAAGGCGAACGGTTTCACCAGGTACTGCAGCGCCCCGTGCCGCATGGCGGCCTGGACGGTCGACACGTCCCGCGCCGCCGTCACCATGATCACGTCTGTCTGGTGGCCGCGCCGGCGCATCTCCCGTACCACCGCCAGCCCCGTGTCATCGGGCAGATAGTGGTCCATGAGCACCAGATCGAGCTGCGGCAGCGCCTCCACCTGACGCAGCGCCTCCGCCGCGTTGTGCGCCTCCCCGGCCACACGGAACCCGGGCACCTTCTCGACGTAGGCGGCGTTGACCCGGGCCACCCGGGCGTCGTCGTCCACGACCAGGACCTCGATCATCGCGCCTCCTCCTCGGCGGTGGCCGGGACGTTCGCAGGAGCCGTACCGGGCTCCGCGGACCCGGTGCGGGCCGGTTCCAGCTCCGGCTCGGTCAGCGCCTCGGGCAGGATCACCGTGAACTCCGCCCCGCCGCCGTCCGCCGCGCCCACGGACGCGCTACCGCCCTGCCGCTCCGCGAGCCGGCGCACCAGGGACAGCCCGATGCCGCGCTTGCCGTGCGCGGGCGGCTTCTTGGTCGACCACCCCTCCGTGAAGATCAGCTCACGCTGGTCCGCCGGAACCCCGGGGCCGGTGTCGCGGACCCTGAGGACGACCGTGCGGCCCTCGGTGCGCGACTCGACCTCCACGCGCGCGTGGGGGGTGCCCGCGACCGCGTCAAGGGCGTTGTCCACGAGGTTGCCGACGACCGTGACCAGACCCCGCGGATCGATCAGCCGGTCCGGGAGCCGCGTCCCCTCCGACACCCACAGGGCGACCCCGCGCTCGGCCGCCACGGTCGCCTTGCCGACCAGCAGCGCGGCCAGCAGCGGATCCTGGATCTTCTCCGTGACCTGCTCGGCGGTGACCCGGTGGTCGCCGACCACCTCGCCGACGAACTCCACCGCGTCGTCGTACATCTCCAGTTCCAGCAGTCCGAGCAGCGTGTGCATCCGGTTGGCGTGCTCATGGTCCTGGGCGCGCAGCGCGTCGATCAGCCCGCGCGTGGAATCGAGTTCCCGCCCCAGCTGCTCCAGTTCGGTGCGGTCGCGCAAGGTGGCCACGGCGCCGCCGTCGTCGGTGGGCATGCGGTTGGCGACCAGGACGCGCTGGCCACGCACGGTGAGCAGATCGGTGCCGGTGACCCGGCCGGCCAGCACATCCGTCGTACGGCCCTCGCCGAGTGCCTCGTCGGGGGCCCGCCCGACCGCCTCGTCGCCGATGCCGAGCAGCCGTCGCGCCTCGTCGTTGAGCAGCCGGATGCGGCCGCCGCGGTCGAGGGCGACCACACCCTCCCGGATGCCGTGCAGCATGGCCTCGCGCTCGGCGAGCAGCGCCGAGATGTCGGAGAAGGCCAGGTCCCGGGTCTGTCGCTGGACCCGGCGCGATATCAGCCACGCGGCGAGCGCGCCCACCGCGAGGGCGCCCCCGGCGTACGCGAACAGCCCCGGGATCGCACTGATCAGCCGCGCCCGCACGCTGTCGTAGGCGATGCCGACCGAAACCGCCCCGACGATGCGGTGGCCGTCGTCGTACAGCGGTACCTTGCCGCGTGCCGAGCGGCCCAGGGTGCCCTTGTCGATCTCCATGACCTCCCGGCCGGCCAGGGCGTCGCGGGGGCTGGTCGAGACCCGCCGGCCGATCTCCGAGGCCGTGGGGTGCGACCAGCGCACCCAGTCCCGGTCCAGCACCACGATGTACTCGGCGCGGGTGGCCCGCCGGATCCGCTCGGCCTCCTGCTGCACCGGACCGTCGGGGGTCGGCGGGGTGGTGCGGACCCCCTCGGCGATCTGCGGGTCCTGGGCGGTGGTCTCGGCGATGGCCAGCGCGCGCCGCATCGCCTCCTGGTCCAGCTGCTTGCTCAGCGGCGCCAGGAACAGCCCGGTCGCGAGCACCGCGACTCCCGCGGCGATCGCCACCTGCATCAGCAGCACCTGGGAGAACACCCGCCGCGGCAGACCGAGGCGCAGACGCCGGGCGGGGGGAGTGGGGCTCATACCCACGACGGTACGTGTCCGGGACCGACGCGCCCCAGGGGGTGTGGCGTGCATCTCTTGACCAGTTCTTGAATGAGCGGCGGCTCGTCCTGACGACCTCGGCGAGGGAGCCCCGTCAGCTCGCCAGAGCCGTCGGCCGCAGCTCGCGCACCGCGACCACGTCCATCCGCGCGGGCGCCCCCAGCACCGCCGCGCCGCAGCTCTCCGGGCGGGGCGGCAGCGACGCCCCCTGCGTCACGGTGACCCGCCAGCGGCGGCCGTCGGCGTGGCCGACGGTGACCTCCCGGCGCGGGGCCGCGCCGTCGGTCCGCAGGACACTCAGCACGCCCGCCCGGTACTCGCCCGCGGCGGACCGGACGGCCAGCTCGGCCGCCTGGCCGGGCCGTTCCCAGGCGGAGCAGCCGCGGCACCCCTCGACGACCACGCGCCCCTCCTGGACGCCGCGCAGGGCCTCCTCGACGGTGCGCGCCTCGGCGCGGCCGTAGACGTAGCCGTACGGCAGGACGAGCACCGTCGGCGAGAAGCGATGTCCACCCAGATGGGTGACCTCCCAGACACCACGCGCTCCCGAGGCGGCCAGCTCCGCGGCGAGGGGGCGGCCCAGGAGGGCACAGCAGCGGTCGCGCTTGCCGTTGGTGCACACGAGCGCGAGTGGGTCGCCGCGGTGCGGGCGGCCGCCGAGTGCCGTGCCGAAGGACCGGTGGTCACCCGACCCGAGAGCGGCGAAGTCGAGCTCGAGCAGCCGCCGTGGATCGCGGGTGGTGGCGCTGTGCAGCCATACGCGCCCCGGAACGGTGTGGGCGACGTACACGTGCCGGATCTCGGGTGTGCCGGGGTCGGCATGGCGTCCGGGGCGCCGGATGAGCGCGATGCGGACGCCGGTTCCCTCCGCGGCGGCCTCCAGGGCCCGGCCCAGCGCGGGGTCCAGGTGGCTCGACGTGAGGGCCTTGTCACCCCACGGGCCGGGCTGTTCCAGCAGCAGCCAGGTCGTCGCCGTGGCAGCCGTGCCGGAAACGGGCTCGTCGAGGTTCCGGGAGACGGTCGCGCACCTACTCACAGAGGTGAGCCTAACCTGACTCCTCCCAGGGCGACTTCCGGCCGTGCCCGTGTCCTACTCCGGCAGGGGCTGTGGCGGCCGCGGACCGACGTACTGACCACTGGGCCGCATACGCAGCGGGCGCTCGCCGTACTCCTCCAGGGCGTGCGCGATCCAGCCCGCCGTCCGGGCGATGGCGAAGATCGTCTCACCGGCCGTGGCCGGCATGCCGCAGGAGGCGGTGAACACCGCCAGGGCCAGGTCGACGTTGGCGTGCAGGGGCGTGTGCCGGGCGGTCGTGGCGACGATGTCGCGGGCCGCCAGCAGCGCGGGCTCCGCGCGCGGGACCTGTTCCAGGAGGCCGAAGAGGACGCGCGCGCGGGGGTCCTCACCCGGGTAGAGCCGGTGGCCGAGACCGGGGATACGGCGGCCCGCGCGCAGTTCGTCGGCGATCACCGGGACCGCCGTGCCCTGGTCGAGCACGTCGAGCAGCATCCGGTGGGCGAGGCCGCTCGCGGCGCCGTGCAGTGGGCCCTCCAGGACGCCCAGACCGGCCGAGACGGCCGCGTAGGCGTGCGCGCGTGCCGAGGCGGCGACCCGGACCGCGAGGGTGGAGGCGGCCAGATCGTGGTCGGCGAGCAGGGCCAGCACGGTGTCCAGGACGCGCAGGGACGCCTCGTCGGCGGGGTGTCCGGTCAGCCGGCCCCACAGGCGGTGGGCCAGCGGGCCGTCGTCCCTGTGACCGTGCAGGACCGGCGGCAGCGCCGCGACGAGCGTGGGGATGAGGAGGCGCGCGGTGTTCAGCACGGCCTCTTCGGAGAGGTCGAAGCGCAGCGGATCCTCGGCCGCCGCGGCGATCGCCGCAACCCGCAGCCGGTCGGCGGGGGAGGCGTGCTCGGACAGCGCGTCCACCGCGCGGCGGGCGACCTCGACGGTGGTCCCGGGCGCGGAGAAGGTGATGCCCGGGGTCAGCCGGCCCGTCCACAGCCACTCCGCGACCTCCTCGTAGGAGTGCCGGGTGGCCAGTTCGACGGCGTCCACGCCGCGGAAGAAGTACCGGTCCCTCTCGATCAGCGTGATGCGCGTCCGGACCGAGAGATCGCTCCCGGAGCCCGGACTCCCGGCCGCCTCGCGCCGGTTGCGACGGGCGAGTGCCTCCACCTCCTTGGCCTCGAAGGTACTGGCGCGGCCGCCGGGCTCGCGTCTGCTGCTGAGCAGGCCGCGACTGACGTACGCGTACACCGTCTCGGGCTTCACGCCGAGCATCTCGGCGGTCTCCTTGGTGGTGAGCCGCCCCCCATGACGGCTGGGAACGGGGTCGTGATCGCGCATGGAGGTCACCGTAGCCGCCTCTGCACACCTTGATGACTGTGCATTGATTGGATCAATGTTGACAGGAAATCAGTCAAGCATGGACAGTTGAATCAAGTCCAGTAAGGAGAGCCATGGCCATCGACAGGACCGCCGCCCCACTCATCGACGCACCGCGTGGTCTCGCGGGCGTCGTCGTCACCGAGACCCGGATCGGCGACGTCCGGGGGCAGGAGGGCTTCTACCACTACGGCCAGTACTCGGCCGTCGAACTCGCGCAGACCCGCGGCTTCGAGGACGTCTGGCACCTCCTGGTTCACGGGCAGCTCCCGGACGCCGGGCGCCGCGCCGCCTTCGCCGCCGAGACCGCGGCGCTGCGGCGGCCGCCCGGCGAAGTGCGCGCGGCGCTGCCGGCGATCGCCGCGGCGAGCCGTGTCTCCGGTCCGCCGGCCGGCCTGCGCACGGCCCTGTCGCTGCTGGGCGCGGCTCAGGGACTCCGGCCGGTGTTCGACATCGACGCCGACCGGCGCCGCGCCGACACGGTGGCCGTCTGCGCGGTCGTACCCACGCTCCTCACCGCGCTGTACCGGCTCGGGCAGGGCCTCGACCCGGTCGAGCCGCGCGAGGACCTCTCGTACGCGGCCAACTACCTGTACATGTTGACCGGTTCGGAACCCGAACCGCGCCGGGTGCGTGCGGTCGAGCAATACCTGATATCAACCATTGATCACGGATTCAACGCGTCAACCTTCACCGCGCGGGTCATCGCGTCCACCGGTGCCGACGTCGCGGCCTGCCTCACCGGTGCGCTCGGTGCGCTGTCCGGACCGCTGCACGGAGGTGCGCCCAGCCGGGCCCTGGACACGCTGGACGCGATCGGCACGCCGGACCGGATCGACCCCTGGATCCGGGAGCGGGTGCTCGCCGGTGACCGGATCATGGGCTTCGGGCATGCCATCTACCGCACCGAGGACCCCCGTTCGCGGATGCTGAGGGAGACAGCCCTGTCCTTCGGCGGCCCGCGTGTGGACTTCGCGGTGGAGGTCGAGCGCCGGGTCGAGGCGATCCTCGCCGAGCTGAAGCCCGGCCGCGAACTTCACACGAATGTCGAGTTCTACGCCGGTGTCGTCATGGAACTGTGCGGTCTGCCCCGCGAGATGTTCACTGCCACCTTCGCGGCCGCGCGAATGGTGGGCTGGAGCGCCAACGTCCTGGAGCAGGCGGCCGACCCGAAGATCATCCGGCCGGTGGCCCGCTACGTCGGACCCGAGCCGCCGGTCCCCGTGCCCGCTGCCGGGTGACGAGGGCGCGGTGGATCATCGAACCGCGAGCGGCGCGGTCAGTCCGCCGACGGGAGGAAGTACTCCGTCGTGGGGACGGCGGGACCCGTGGCGACGGCGGCATGCCCCCGAGCGAGCGATTTCCTTGTGATCACGCTCCCGACCGGGGCGGCGCCGGCCGTCTCCCCCGAATGGGCGGCTCTGATCGGCGAGCAGGCGGGCGGAGAGGAGGCGCACGGAAGAAAGCGGGGGCCGCACGTTCCAGCACCAATGTCCGACCGCGTCCGCGGGGCGTGCTGGCACCGTTCACTTCGCCGCGATTGCCCCCGCTCGTATCCTGGGCGCGCAGTCAGAAGTCGTCCGTGCGCCGGGCCGCGAGCCGGTGTGCGCTTCCGTGGGAGAGAGGTTCACCCGTTGGGGAACAGCCTGGGCAACGGCCGCAGTCCGCAGCAGATCCCGGTGGTCGTACTCGCCGGTTTCCTGGGCTCGGGGAAGACCACGCTCCTCAACCACCTGCTGCACCGCAGCGGGGGCAGCCGTATCGGGGCGATCGTCAACGACTTCGGGGCCATCGAGATCGACGCCATGGCCGTGGCCGGCGCTCTCGGCGACTCGACCGTCTCGCTCGGCAACGGCTGTCTGTGCTGCGCCGTCGACGCGAGCGAACTGGACGTCTACCTGGACCGGCTCGCCGCGCCCGGCGCCGGCATCGACGTGATCGTCATCGAGGCTAGTGGGCTCGCCGAGCCGCAGGAGCTCGTGCGGATGGTGCTCGCCAGCGAGCACCCCGGCATCGTCTACGGCGGTCTCGTCGAGATCGTCGACGCCGCCGAGTTCGACGACACGCGCGCGCGGCACCCCGAGATCGACCGGCACCTCGCCCTGGCCGACCTGGTCGTGGTCAACAAGCTCGACCGTGCCCCGGACGCCGACCGCGTCCTCGGCCTCGTCCGCTCGCTCACCGACCGCGCCGCCGTCGTCCCCGCCACCTACGGACGGATCGACCCCGAGATCCTCTTCGACTGCAGGCCCGGCGAGGAGCGCATCGGGCAGCTGTCCTTCGACGACCTGCACGACCACACCGACGGCGACCACGGCGACCACGGAGGCCACAGCGGCCACCTGCACACGGGCTACGACAGCCTGTCCTTCACCTCCGGCGTGCCGGTGGAGCCCCGTCGGCTGATGCGGTTCCTGGACGGCCGCCCGGAAGGGCTGTACCGGATCAAGGGGTATGTGGACTTCGGGCCGTACGACAGGATCAACCGCTACGCCGTGCATGCTGTCGGCCGGTTCCTGCGCTTCTACCCACAGCCCTGGGCGCCCGCCGACGCCCGTCTCACCCAGCTGGTGCTGATCGGCTCCGGCATCGAGCCGGACGCCCTCGGCAAGGAGCTGGAGGCCTGCAAGAACGACGCCCCACACGCCGACGAACACGGCATGTGGGGCGTCCTGCGCTACGTACCGGGCTCCGAGGAGGAGCCCGATCCCGAGGCGTACGAGGCCTAGAACACCGGCCCCGCGACCACCGACACCGTCTTGGGCAGCGAGGTGCCCGAGCCGTCCCGGCGCGGGTCCATCTCCGGCAGCCCCACCGGGGTGCCGTTCTTCTGCGCCGCGCGCGCGGGAGTCGGGCCCGCCCAGCCCAGCGACAGGCAGTCCTCGCCCTTCAGGAACCGCTGGCAGCGCACACCACCGGTGGCCCGGCCCTTGCGCGGGTACTGGTCGAACGGCGTCACCTTGGCCGTCGTCTGCACGGAGTCGTCCAGTGTGCCGCGCGAGCCCGCCACCGTGAACACCACCGCGTCGGCGGCCGGGTCGACCGCCGTGAAGGAGATGACCTTCGCGCCCTCGGCGAGCTTGATGCCCGCCATACCACCCGCCGGGCGGCCCTGCGGGCGGACGATCGAGGCCTGGAAACGCAGCAGCTGCGCGTCGTCCGTGATGAACACCAGGTCCTCCTCGCCGGTGCGCAGCTCCACCGCGCCGACGATCCGGTCACCGTCCTTGAGCGTGATGACCTCCAACTCGTCCTTGTTGGACGGGTAGTCGGGCACCACACGCTTGACGACACCCTGCTCCGTGCCGAGCGCCAGGCCCGGGGACGACTCGTCCAGAGTGGTCAGGCAGACCACCGTCTCGTCGTCCTCCAGGGAGACGAACTCCGCCAGCGGCGCCCCTCCGGAGAGGTTCGGCGCGCCCGCCGGCTCGGGCAGCTGCGGCAGGTCGACCACGTTGATCCGCAGCAGGCGGCCCGCCGAGGTCACCGCGCCGATCTCGCCGCGCGCGGTCGCCGGGACCGCCGAGACGATCACATCGTGCTTGACGCGCTTCGCGTCGGCCGCATCCGGGAACGGCTCGTCGGTCGCCGTACGGGCCAGCAGACCCGTCGAGGACAGCAGCACCCGGCACGGGTCGTCGGCCACCTGCAGCGGCACGGCGGCCACCGCGGCACCCGCGGACTCCAGCAGGACCGTACGCCGGTCGGTGCCGAACTTCTTGGCGACCGCGGCCAGTTCGGCCGAGACCAGCTTGCGCAGCTCCGCGTCCGAGTCCAGGATCCGGGTCAGCTCCTCGATCTCCGCGGTGAGCTTGTCCTTCTCCGCCTCCAGCTCGATGCGGTCGTACTTGGTGAGCCGGCGCAGCGGCGTGTCGAGGATGTACTGCGTCTGCACCTCGCTCAGCGAGAAGCGCTCGATCAGGCGCTCCTTGGCCTGCGCGGAGTTCTCACTGGACCGGATCAGCCGGATGACCTCGTCGATGTCGACCAGCGCGGTCAGCAGACCGTCGACCAGGTGCAGCCGGTCGCGCTTCTTGCCGCGGCGGAACTCGCTGCGGCGGCGGACCACGTCGAAGCGGTGGTCGAGGTAGACCTCCAGCAGCTCCTTCAGGCCCAGGGTGAGCGGCTGGCCGTCGACCAGAGCCACGTTGTTGATGCCGAAGGACTCCTCCATCGGCGTCAGCTTGTACAACTGCTCCAGGACCGCCTCGGGCACGAAACCGTTCTTGATCTCGATGACCAGGCGCAGACCGTGCGCGCGGTCGGTGAGGTCCTTGACGTCGGCGATGCCCTGGATCCGCTTCGCGTTGACCAGGTCCTTGATCTTCGCGATGACCTTCTCGGGGCCGACCGTGAACGGCAGTTCCGTCACCACCAGGCCCTTGCGGCGGGCGGTCACGGCCTCCACCGACACCGTCGCGCGCATCTTGAAGGTGCCGCGGCCGGTCGCGTACGCGTCCCGGATGCCGTCCAGGCCGACGATCCGGCCGCCGGTGGGCAGGTCCGGGCCCGGGACGTGCTTCATCAGCGCGTCCAGGTCGGCGTTCGGGTACTTGATCAGGTGGCGGGCGGCGGCGATGACCTCGCGCAGATTGTGCGGAGCCATGTTGGTCGCCATGCCGACCGCGATGCCCGAGGCGCCGTTGACCAGCAGGTTCGGGAAGGCGGCCGGCAGCGCGACCGGCTCCTGCTCCTGGCCGTCGTAGTTGGGTGCGAAGTCGACCGTGTCCTCGTCGATCGACTCGGTCATCAGGCTCGTCGCCTCGGCCATCCGGCACTCGGTGTACCGCATGGCGGCCGGCGGGTCGTCGTTGCCCAGCGAGCCGAAGTTGCCATGGCCGTCGACCAGGGGCACGCGCATGGAGAAGGGCTGCGCCATGCGCACCAGGGCGTCGTAGATCGACGCGTCGCCGTGCGGGTGCAGCTTGCCCATGACCTCGCCGACGACCCGCGCGCACTTCACATAGCCGCGCTCGGGGCGCAGGCCCATCTCGTTCATCTGGTAGACGATCCGGCGGTGCACCGGCTTGAGGCCGTCACGGGCGTCCGGCAGTGCGCGCGAGTAGATGACCGAGTAGGCGTACTCGAGGTAGGAGCCACGCATCTCGTCCACGACGTCGATGTCGAGGATCCTCTCCTCGAACGAATCGTCGGGCGGCGGGGTCTTCGTGCTGCGGCGGGCCATCGCTGCCTGGCTCCTTGCTGAAGCTGTGAGGATCTGACGCGGACCATTGTGGACCGAGGCACCGACAACCCGTGCCGCGACCCGGTCCCCCCGGCTCCGACCGGCACCGCGGGACGCGCTCGCTCGCGCCCCGCCGCACGCCTGGCGCGGGCTTTGCGATCCGCTGTGGGCGTACGTCCCGCGGGAACTTCGCCGGGGCCCCGCACGCTTTGCATACAGTGGCAGGAACGGCAGGAAAACCGCGGTTTCGACGACCGCCTCCGCTCGCGAAGGGACGTACATGCCCATGGGTCACACGACCACAGCCGAGGCAGGCTCCGGGGGCCTGACAGCGACCGAGCACCGCCTGGCCAACGGTCTGCGCGTGGTGCTCTCCGAGGACCACCTGACCCCCGTGGCGGCGGTCTGCCTCTGGTACGACGTCGGCTCCCGCCACGAGGTCAAGGGACGCACCGGTCTGGCTCACCTTTTCGAGCACCTGATGTTCCAGGGCTCGGGGCAGGTCAGCGGCAACGGCCACTTCGAGCTGGTGCAGGGCGCCGGCGGCTCGCTCAACGGCACCACCAGCTTCGAGCGGACCAACTACTTCGAGACCATGCCGGCCCACCAGCTGGAGCTCGCCCTCTGGCTGGAGGCCGACCGCATGGGCTCGCTGCTCGCCGCCCTGGACGACGAGTCCATGGAGAACCAGCGGGACGTCGTCAAGAACGAGCGCCGCCAGCGCTACGACAACGTGCCCTACGGCACCGCCTTCGAGAAGCTGACCGCCCTGTCGTACCCGGCCGGCCACCCGTACCACCACACGCCGATCGGCTCGATGGCGGACCTGGACGCGGCCACCCTGGAGGACGCGCGCCAGTTCTTCCGCACCTACTACGCGCCGAACAACGCGGTGCTCTCCGTGGTCGGCGACATCGACCCCGCGCAGACCCTCGCCTGGGTCGAGAAGTACTTCGGGTCGATCCCGTCCCACGACGGCAAGCCACAGCCCCGCGACGGCTCCCTGCCGGAGATCATCGGCGAGCAGCTGCGCGAGGTCGTCGTCGAGGAGGTCCCGGCGCGCGCCCTGATGGCCGCCTACCGGCTGCCGCACGACGGCACGCGCGAGGCGGACGCGGCCGACCTGGCCCTGACCGTCCTCGGTGGTGGAGAGTCCTCCCGCCTGTACAACCGGCTGGTGCGCCGCGACCGTACGGCCGTCGCGGCCGGTTTCGGTCTGCTGCGTCTGGCCGGCGCGCCCTCGCTGGGCTGGCTGGACGTGAAGACCTCCGGTGACGTCGAGGTGCCGGTCATCGAGGCCGCCATCGACGAGGAGCTGGCCCGGTTCGCCGCCGAGGGCCCCACGCCCGAGGAGATGGAGCGAGCCCAGGCCCAGTTGGAACGCGAGTGGCTGGACCGGCTCGGCACGGTCGCCGGCCGCGCCGACGAACTGTGCCGGTACGCCGTGCTGTTCGGCGACCCGCAGCTCGCCCTCACCGCCGTCCAGCGGGTCCTGGAGGTGACCGCCGAGGAGGTCCAGGAGGTCGCCAAGGCCCGCCTGCGGCCCGACAACCGCGCGGTCCTCGTCTACGAGCCGAAGTCCCCGGAGGCCGTCGAGGACGCCGACATCCCGGAGGACCCCGAGCGGGAAGCGACCGTAGAGGCCGGCAACGAGAACGAGGAGACGGCCAAGTGACCGAGCTCGCCGCAATGGACTTCCACCCCCAGCCGCAGCCGGGCGAGGCCAGGCCGTGGGCGTTCCCGGCCCCCGAGCGCGGCACGCTCGACAACGGCCTGACGGTGCTGCGCTGCCACCGCCCCGGCCAGCAGGTCGTCGCCGTCGAGGTGCTGCTGGACGCGCCCCTGGACGCCGAGCCGGCCGGCCTGGACGGCGTCGCGACGATCATGGCGCGGGCCTTCTCCGAAGGCACCGACAAGCACTCCGCCGAGGAGTTCGCCGCCGAGCTGGAGCGCGCGGGCGCCACGCTGGACTCGCACGCCGACCACCCCGGCGTCCGGCTCAGCCTGGAGGTTCCGGCCTCCCGCCTGGCCAAGGGCCTGGGCCTGCTCGCCGACGCCCTGCGCGCCCCGGCCTTCGCCGAGAGCGAGGTCGAGCGGCTGGTCCGCAACCGCCTGGACGAGATCCCGCACGAGCTGGCCAGCCCCGCCCGCCGGGCGGCCAAGGAACTCTCCAAGGAGCTGTTCCCGGCGGCCTCGCGCATGTCCCGTCCCCGCCAGGGGACCGAGGAGACCGTCGAGAAGATCGACGCGGGGGCCGTACGCGGCTTCTACGACCGGTATGTGCGCCCGGCCACGGCCACCGCGGTCGTGGTCGGCGACCTCACCGGCGTCGACCTGGACGCGCTGCTCGGGGACACCCTGGGCGCGTGGACCGGCACCCGGGGCGAGCCCCGGCCCGTGCCGCCGGTGACCGCCGACGACACCGGGCGCGTGGTCATCGTGGACCGGCCCGGAGCCGTCCAGACGCAGCTGCTCATCGGCCGGGTCGGCCCGGACCGGCACGACCGCGTCTGGCCCGCCCAGGTGCTCGGCACCTACTGCCTCGGCGGCACTCTCACCTCCCGCCTGGACCGCGTCCTGCGCGAGGAGAAGGGCTACACCTACGGCGTGCGTTCCTTCGGGCAGGTCCTGAGGTCCGCCCCGGACGGCACCGGTGCCTCGATGCTCGCCATCAGCGGTTCCGTGGACACCCCCAACACCGGCCCCGCGCTGGACGACCTGTGGAAGGTGCTGCGCACCCTCGCGGCGGAGGGCCTGACCGACGCCGAGCGGGACGTCGCCGTGCAGAACCTCGTCGGTGTGGCGCCGCTGAAGTACGAGACCGCGGCGGCCGTCGCGAGCACCCTGGCCGACCAGGTGGAGCAGCATCTGCCCGACGACTTCCAGGCGACGCTGTACCAGCAGCTGGCCGCGACGGGCACGGTGGAGGCCACCGCGGCCGTCGTCAACGCCTTCCCGGTGGACCGGCTGGTGACCGTCCTCGTCGGTGACGCGGCCCGGATCAAGGCGCCGGTCGAGGCGCTGGGCATCGGCGAAGTCACCGTCGTCGCCGCGGAGTAGCGGCACGCGCGCGTGGGGCCCTGCCGACTCACGGGTCGGCAGGGCCCTCTGTTGTTCCACTCGCTTCCCCAGATGCCCGATTTGGGACGGAGGTTGCCTGTCTGACCTGTGGGATGCGCTACAAAAACCCGGATTCGTTTGAGGATTGAAAGCAAGCTTTCGTAGCGTCGTCCGGGCTGTTCGTCAGGCAGTGCGCCGCACCCGCGGCACCGGGCAGCCATCGCCGAGTCCCCGTACGGCGCGAGCCAGGGGAGCCGGGGACCCACCGTCCCCTGGGGTGAATCGGGCGCCCGCGCGAGAGCGAGGGGGTCCGTAGGAGACCTTCCTGCTCCGAACCCGTCAGCTAACCCGGTAGGCGAGAAGGAAGGAAAGGACCAGCCACTTCATGGCGTTCATGTGCGCCACCGGGAAGCACCGCAAGCCCGGCCGGGTCAAGCGGACCACCGCTCAGGCGGCCGGTATCGCGGCCCTCACCACCACCGGTGTCATCGGCACCCTCGCCGCATCCCCGGCGCTCGCCGCCGAGAACTCCGTGGAACAGACCGGTCTCACACCCGTCATCGCCGCGAGCGACGACGTGGCCGAGCAGATCGACGAGCAGGCCGCCGCCCAGAAGCAGGCCGCCCAGCAGCAGGCGGCCGAGGAGGCCGCGGCCAAGGCGGCAGCCGAGAAGGTCAAGCAGGAGCGCGAGGCCCACGCCCGCGCCGCCCGAGAGGCCGAGCGCAAGCGCCTGAACGCCTTCGTCGCCCCGATCGCGCACTCCTACGTCTCCACCGGCTACCAGGCCAGCAGCTCCCTGTGGTCCTCGGGCTCGCACACCGGCATCGACTTCCACGCGGCCAGCGGCACGACCGTCCACGCGGTCGGCTCCGGCACCGTGGTCTCCACCGGCTGGGGCGGCGCGTACGGCAACCAGATCGTGATCCGGATGGCCGACGGCATGTACACCCAGTACGGCCACCTGTCGTCCATCGGTGTCACCGTGGGCCAGCGGGTCGTCCCGGGCCAGCAGATCGGCCTGTCCGGCGCGACCGGCAACGTCACCGGCCCGCACCTCCACTTCGAGGCCCGTACGACTCCCGACTACGGCTCCGACATCGACCCCGTCGCCTACCTCCGCAAGCACGGCGTCAACGTCTGACCCTCCGTCGCACGGCACGCGAGGCCCCGGCTCCACCGAGCCGGGGCTTTCGTCGTTTTTCGCAGTGTCCGCCCAGTCCGCTGTCCAAAAAATATCCATGGATTCCGGCCCGCCGTCGGAAATTCCGGTTCATTGGAATAGAGTCACGGAACACACGTCCATCGTCGACGTTTCACGGGGATTAAGGCGGAGGTCGGGCATGCGTATTCCGGCGCACTCGGTGTGCACGGCGATCCGGGACGACATCGTCGCGGGTGTCTACGGTCGCGGCAGCCGCCTCACCGAGGAAGTCCTGGCCCGCCGCTACGGCGTCTCGCGCGTCCCCGTCCGCGAGGCCCTGCGCACGCTGGAGGCGGAGGGCTTCGTGGTCACCCGCCGGCACGCTGGCGCGTGCGTGGCCGAACCTACCGAGCAGGAGGCCGCCGACCTGCTGGAGATGCGCATGCTCCTGGAACCGCTCGGGGCCGCGCGGGCCGCACAGCGGCGCACGGAGGCCCATCTCAAGGTGTTGCGCGGTCTGGTCCGGCTGGGTCAGGAGCGGGCCAGGAGGGGCAGCAGCGAGGATCTGCGCTCGCTGGGCGGCTGGTTCCACGAGACGCTCGCCCAGTCCTCCGGCAGCCCCTCGCTGACCTCCATGTTGACCCAGCTGCGCCACAAGATCGCCTGGATGTATGTGGTGGAGGCGCCGCCGAGCCCGCTGGAGTCCTGGGCGGAGCACGGCGCGATCGTGGACGCGGTGGCACGGGGCGACGGTGAGCGGGCGCGGGCGGTCACGGCGCTGCACACCGAGCGCACCACGGCCGCGCACCGCCTTCGCTTTTCCGGGGCCGCGCAGCGTGTGAGGACTTCGCAACATGCCGTAAACACGTCGGGCCGGCGGCATTAACACGGACGTCGTATACAAAGAAGAGTTATTCTGCGGAGCGGTGTTTTCCGCTGCCTGAATTCCGGCGTGCCGTAATTCACGAGAGGTGCCGTACGCGGGCCGGCCATAAATCGTCGGCAAATGGAGCGGAAGTGTGCTGCGCATACGGCGAAGCCGCGCCGCCCCGAAGGGCCGACGCGGCTCCGGTGTGAGCGCGCGACGCGCTCAGACGGTCTCGGGCAGCTCTTCCAGGCCCTCGGCGACCAGCTTGGCCAGGCGGTCCAGGGCGGCGTCCGCGCCCTCGGCGTCGGAGGCGAGGACGATCTCCTCGCCACCCTGGGCGCCCAGGCCCAGGACGGCCAGCATGGAGGCCGCGTTGACGGGGTTGCCCCCGGCCTTGGCGATCGTCACCGGGACGCCTGCGGCCGTGGCGGCTCGGACGAAGATGGAGGCGGGACGGGCGTGGAGGCCCTCGGCCCAGCCGACGTTGACGCGGCGCTCAGCCATGTGTTGCTGCCCTTCACTCTTCAGGGTTGTCTAGACCAGTTTCCCATATCGCGAAGCATGCCCGGAGCGGACCTTCGTCCCCTCCGGCGTGTCGCCGGACCGCGGCCTCGGTCAGGCTTGTCGTCCTCCACAGACTGCCTCGCGCCGTTGTCGTACGCGAGCCGTACTCTGGGGCCCATGCAGACCTCGGCGGACCGGCAGGACCGGCATGTGTACCCCGCCCACTGGGAGGCGGACGTGGTACTGCGCGACGGGGGCACCGCGCGCATCCGGCCCATCACCGTCGACGACGCCGACCGTCTGGTCAGCTTCTACGAGCAGGTCTCGGACGAGTCGAAGTACTACCGCTTCTTCGCGCCGTACCCCCGGCTCTCCGCGAAGGACGTCCACCGCTTCACGCACCACGACTTCGTGGACCGGGTGGGGCTCGCCGCCACCATCGGCGGCGAGTTCATCGCCACCGTACGCTATGACCGCATCGGCACCGACGGGATGCCCGCCTCCGCGCCCGCGGACGAGGCCGAGGTCGCCTTCCTGGTGCAGGACGCCCACCAGGGCCGCGGGGTCGCCTCCGCCCTGCTGGAACACATCGGGGCCGTCGCCCGCGAGCGGGGCATCCGCCGCTTCGCCGCCGAGGTGCTGCCCGCCAACACCAAGATGATCAAGGTGTTCACGGACGCGGGCTACACCCAGAAGCGCAGTTTCGAGGACGGCGTCGTCCGCCTGGAGTTCGACCTCGAACCCACCGACCGTTCCCTCGCCGTGCAGCGCGCGAGGGAGCAGCGCGCCGAGGCCCGCTCGGTACGGCGGCTCCTCGTGCCCGGCTCCGTGGCGGTCGTCGGCGTCGGCCGCACCCCCGGCGGGGTGGGCCGCAGCGTCCTCGGCAACCTCCGGGAGGCCGGCTACCCCGGCCGCCTGCACGCCGTGAACCAGGCCTTCCCCGAGGACCTCAAGGACGTCGACGGGGTGCCGGCGCACCGCTCGGTGCGGGACATCGAGGGACATGTGGACCTCGCCGTCGTCGCCGTGCCCGCCGAGTACGTGCCCGGGGTGGTCGCCGAGTGCGGCGAGCACGGCGTCCAGGGACTCGTCGTGCTCTCCGCCGGATACGCCGAGAGCGGTCCCGAGGGGCGCGAACGGCAGCGGGCCCTCGTCCGGCAGGCGCGCGCGTACGGCATGCGGATCATCGGCCCGAACGCCTTCGGGATCATCAACACCGCCCCGGACATCCGGCTGAACGCGTCCCTCGCCCCGGAGATGCCCCGCCCCGGCCGCATCGGGCTGTTCGCCCAGTCCGGCGCCATCGGCATCGCCCTGCTGTCCCGGCTGCACCGGCGCGGAGGCGGGGTCACCGGGGTCACGGGCGTCTCCACCTTCGTCTCCGCCGGCAACCGCGCCGACGTCTCCGGCAACGACGTCCTCCAGTACTGGTACGACGACCCCGAGACCGACGTCGTCCTCATGTACCTGGAGTCCATCGGCAACCCCCGCAAGTTCACCCGGCTCGCCCGGCGGACCGCGGCGGCCAAGCCGCTGGTCGTGGTCCAGGGGACGGGGGCCGCGCCGCAGGGCCACGCGGTGCGCGCCACGCGGCTGCCGCACGCGACCGTCTCCGCGTTGCTCCGGCAGGCCGGGGTGCTCCGGGTCGACACGATCACCGAGCTGGTCGACGCGGGCCTGCTGCTCGCCCGGCAGCCGCTGCCCGCCGGGCCGCGCGTGGCGATCCTCGGCAACTCCGAGTCGCTGGGCGTGCTGACGTACGACCGCTGCCTCGCGGAGGGACTGCGGCCGTCGCGCCCGCTGGACCTGACGACCGGGGCGACGGCGGAGGACTTCCACCGGGCGCTGGCACGAGCGCTGGCCGACGACTCGTGCGACTCCGTCGTGGTGACGGCGATCCCGGCGATCGGGGAGGGGTCGCCGGGGGACGCGGAACTGGCGGAGGCACTGCGGTCGGCGGCGGCCGCGGTGCCGGGCAAGCCCGTCCTGGTGGTGCACGTGGAACTCGGGGGGCTCGCGGAGGCGTTGTCGGCCGCGGCGAGCACCGCACCCCAGGCCGTCGACAGGGCGTCCGGCACCGACGGCGGTGCCCACCCGCACCCCCTCCCGGCTTCGCCCGAGCGGGGAACCTCCCAGCGCCCCGCGGAACGGCCACCCACCGCGGAAGCCGGCCTGACGAGCCCGCCCCCCGGGGGCCCCCGGCTCATCCCCGCCTACCCCGCTGCCGAACGCGCCGTCCGCGCCCTCGCCGAGGCCGTCAAGTACGGACAGTGGCGGCGCGAGGCCATGGACCCGGGGAAGGTGCCGGAGTACGACGACATCGACGAGAAGGGGGCCGCCCGGCTGATCGGGGAGCTGCTCGCGCGCGGGGAGGGGCTCACGATCTCCGACGGGGAGACTTGCGAGCTGCTCGGGAAGTACGGCATCCGGGTGCGACGCGCGCTTCCCGCGCCCACACCCGATGCCGCCGCCGACGCCGCCCGCACCCTCGGCTACCCGGTGGCCCTGAAGGCGACCGCCCCGCACCTCAGGCACCGGGCCGACCTGGGCGGCGTACGCCTGGACCTCGCGGACGAGGAGCAACTGCGCCGGGCGTACGCCGAGTTGACCGAGCTGTTCGGGGCGCCGGAGGAGTTGCGCCCGGTGGTGCAGGCCATGGCACCGCGTGGCGTCGACACGGTCGTACGCGCCGTGATCGACCCGGCGGCCGGTGCCGTGCTGTCCTTCGGGCTCGCCGGGGCCGCCTCGCAACTGCTCGGGGACATGGCGCACCGGCTGGTCCCGGTCACCGACCGGGAGGCGACCTCGCTGGTGCGGTCGATCCGCACGGCACCGCTGCTGTTCGGCTGGCGCGGCTCCACCCCCGTCGACACCCCCGCGCTGGAGGAGCTGCTGCTGCGCGTCTCCCGGCTCGTGGACGATCACCCCGAGGTGGTCGCGGTCACCCTGGAGCCGGTCGTCGTCGCCCCGCACGGCGTGAGCGTCCTCGGCGCCACCGTACGGCTCACGCCGCCGCCCGCCCGCGACGACCTCGGCCCGCGCCGGCTGCCGGCCTACTGAGCGGGGGAGGGGGCCCATGGAGATCGCCGGGTGCGAGCTGCCCGAGGGCAGCTGGTGGGACTGGGAGGTCATCGCCTGGGACGCGGGGCAGCTGCGTCTGGCAGCCGGGTACGACCTCACCCACCACCACGGTCTGGAGCTGGTCTTCGTCGGCCCCCTCTTCGTCTCCTGCCCGCCGAGCTTCCAGGACCCCGTCTTCCGCCCGCCCACGGCCCAGGAGACGGCACGCCTCGCGCGGGCGCTGGGTGAGGACGCGCCCCTTGTCGTCGCGTTCGAAGCGGACGCCGGTGGCTGTGAACCCGTCTCCTGCCTGGTCGCCGCCGAGCGGGTGCACCTTCGCCCGGGTCTCGTGCGGAGGCACCCGCGCGCGGGTGCACAGGCCGCCCCGGGTCAGCGTGACTGGCCCGGACCGCCCTTGCCCACGGATTAGGATGGACGCCATGGCCAAGACCAGTACGACGACCCAGGGGCTGCGCGCGGCGATCGAGCGCAGCGGCTATTACCCGGCCCTCGTGGCCGAGGCGGTGGAGGCCGCTGTGGGCGGCGAGCCCATCCGGTCGTACCTGGTCCACCAGGAGACGACCTTCGACCAGAACGAGGTGCGCCGGCACGTCACCGTGCTGGTCCTCACCGGCAACCGCTTCATCGTGAGCCACACCGACGAGCAGGCCGCCGACAGCACCTCCCCGACGCCGTACGCCACCACCTCCACCGAGTCCGTGAAGCTCGGCCGGATCTCCTCGGTCGTGGTCAGCCGGGTGGTCGCCAATCCGGAGCAGTACAAGCCCGGCACCCTGCCCCGCGAGATCGTGCTGACCATCGGCTGGGGCGCGGTCAGCCGTATCGACCTGGAGCCCGCCGCCTGCGGCGACCCCAACTGCGACGCGGACCACGGCTACACGGGCAGCTCCACGGCGGACGACCTCAGCCTGCGCGTCAGCGAGGCGGGGGACGGCCCGGAGACGGTGCGCCAGGCGCTCGCCTTCGCGCAGGCCATCTCGGAGGCGACCGCGGACGTCACGCGCTGATGTCCCAGCTCTCCGCCTGGGACCACCCGGAACCGCTCGCCCTGGACACCGCGCCGCTGCCCGAGTACGGCACCGGCTCCCTCGCCGACCTGCTGCCCACGCTGGCGGCCGGCATGGGCGTGCCGGGCCTGACCGCCACGATCGAGGAACTGACCGCGGCCGACCGGGTCTGTGTCTTCCTGATCGACGGGCTCGGCTGGGAGCAGCTGCGGGCGCACCCCGACGAGGCGCCGTTCCTCACTTCCCTGCTCGGCAGCTCCCGCGGCGGCACCGGCCGCCCGCTCACCGCCGGCTATCCGGCGACCACCGCGACCTCCCTGGCCTCCGTGGGCACCGGCCTGCCGCCGGGCGCCCACGGCCTGCCCGGGTACACCGTCCGCGATCCGGCCACCGGCGAGCTGATGAACCAGCTCCGCTGGCAGCCGTGGACCCCGCCACGCCCCTGGCAGCCGTATCCCACCGTCTTCCAGCTGGCCCACGAGGCCGGGGTGCACGCCGCCCAGGTGTCCTCGCCCGCGTTCGCGCAGACCCCGCTCACCAAGGTCGCGCTCAGCGGCGGCACCTTCCACGGCCGGCTCACCGGCGAGGAACGCATGGACCTCGCCGCCGCACAGCTGGCCGCCGGGGACCGCTCGCTGGTGTACACGTACTACGCCGAACTGGACGGCGCCGGGCACCGCTACGGCGTCGCCTCCGACACCTGGCGCGGCCAGCTCATGTACGTCGACCGGCTCGTGCAGCGTCTCGCCGAGCAACTGCCGCCGCGCAGCGCGCTCTACGTCACCGCCGATCACGGCATGGTCGACATCCCGTTCGACGAGGAGCACCGCATCGACTTCGACGCGGACTGGGAGCTGCGCGCCGGGGTCGCCCTGCTGGGCGGCGAGGGGCGGGCCCGGCACGTGTACGCGGTGCCGGGCGCCGAGAACGATGTACTGACCGTCTGGCGTGAGGTGCTCGGCGAGCAGTTCTGGGTGGCGTCGCGGGACGAGGCGATTGCTGCCGGCTGGTTCGGACCGCGCATCGACGAGCGGGTGTACGCGCGGCTCGGGGACGTGATCGCGGCCGCACACGACGACGTCCTGATCATCGCCTCCGAGCGGGAGCCCAAGGAGTCGGCCCTGGTCGGCAACCACGGTTCGATGACCCCCGCCGAGCAGCTGGTCCCGCTGCTCGAAGTACGCTCCTGACCCTTCCTCCCCGCGCGACGACCCGCCGAACGACCACCGAACGACTCACCGAAAGGTGCTCAACCCCTCATGCCCGAGCTGGTGTTCTTCTCCGGAACGATGGACTGCGGGAAGTCGACGCTGGCTCTGCAGATCGAGCACAACCGCTCCGCGCGCGGCCTGGTCGGCATGATCTTCACGCGCAACGACCGCGCCGGGGAGGGCAAGCTGTCCTCCCGGCTCGGCCTGGTCACCGACGCGGTGGAGGTCGCGGACGACCAGGACCTGTACGCCTACCTCGTGGATCACCTCTCGCAGGGCCGCCGGGCCGACTATGTGATCACGGACGAGGCGCAGTTCCTCGCCCCCGAGCAGATCGACCAGCTCGCGCGCGTGGTGGACGACCTCGGGCTCGACGTGTACGCCTTCGGAATCACCACCGACTTCCGCACCAAGCTCTTTCCCGGCTCGCAGCGGCTGGTGGAGCTGGCCGACCGCATCGAGGTGCTTCAGGTGGAGGCGCTGTGCTGGTGCGGCGCCCGCGCCACGCACAACGCCCGCACGATAGGCGGCGAGATGGTGGTCGAGGGCGCCCAGGTGGTCGTCGGCGACGTCGACCACTCCGCGGGCGAGGTCGGCTACGAGGTGCTGTGCCGCCGCCACCACCGCCGCCGGATGACCGCCGCGTCGGCCCACGCGGCGGCCCTGGCCCCGGACGTCCTGCCCGTCTCACCCGTGTGACAACCACCCGTGCTCAGCGCGGGTCACCGGTCTGAGCACCCCGCCGGTGCTCGTCGCGGGGCACCGGTCTGAGCACCCCGCCGGTGCTCGACGCGGGTCACCGGTCTGAGCACCCGCCCGTGCTCGACGCGGGTCACCCGTCCGGGAACCCACCCGTGCTCAGCGCGGGTCCTGGAGCACCGAGAACTCGGCTCCCTCCGGGTCCGTCACCGTCGCCACCCGGCCGTGCGGGCTGTCGTGGGCCGGCCTGAGCACGCGGCCGCCGAGGTCCACGACCTGCCGCAGCGTCGCGTCGGCGTCGGCGACCTCGAAGTACGTCTGCCAGTACGGCCCCTGGTCCCGGGGCAGGGCGTGGCCCATGCCGTGCAGGCCCGCCACCGGACGTCCGCCGAGGTGCAGCGTCACGTAGTCGAAGTCGGCGGACTCCACCGGCTCCTCCTCGTGACCGAACACGGTCCCGTAGAACTTGGCGACGCTCTCGGTCTCGAAGGTGACCAGCTCGTTCCAGGCGGGCGTGCCGGGAACCCCGGTGATCGCCGTGCCGAGGTGCGCGGAACCCTGCCAGATCCCGAACACCGCCCCGGACGGGTCGGAGGCGATGGCCATCCGGCCGGCCTCGGCGGCGTCCAGCGGGCCGACCGCGACGGTGCCGCCGCACAGCCGTACCGTGTCGGCGGTCCGGTCCACGTCGTCCGAGGCGAAGTACGGCGTCCAGGCGATCGGCAGCCGGCGGTCCGGCGGCAGGTGACCCATGCCCGCCACCTCCCGCCCGTCGAGCAGCGCCCGCACATACGGGCCGAACTGCTGCGGACCCGGCCGGAACTCCCAGCCGAACAGGTCACCGTAGAACGCCTCGGTGGCGGCCAGTTCGCGCACCATCAGGCTCACCCAGCAGGGCGTGCCGGGCGCGCGCCGCGCGTGCGGACCGGCCGACTCCCGTGCCTCGGTCATCGATCACTCTCTCCTCGGCCCCTCGCGGTGGCCGTGTCGCTTCCGCTACCCGGAAGGGTGTCCACGCCGACCGCGTGTACGCCCGTGCCGGTGCCCGCATCCTCCGCGGTCCCGCCTGCCCTGCCGCGCCGCGACCCGGCGGTGCCTCGGGGAGGATGCCCGAACTGCCGTCGTTCGCCGCTTCCTGACGATGGCCGACGGGTGACCGTCGGCTGTACAGCACGTGTTCGATCCCGTACGCCGCGTGATCGAACCTGTCCGGCCGAGCAGAGTAGCCGGACCTGGACGCCGCGGCCACCCCTGGCGTATGGATGGACGCCATGACAGCCATCATCACCGCAACCGAACTCGCTCACGAGCTGACCGGCGCGAACCCGCCCGTGCTGCTGGACGTCCGCTGGCAGCTGAGCATGGCGAAGGCGGCGGGCGCGCCCGCCTTCGACGGACGGGCCGAGTACGCGGCCGGGCACATCCCCGGCGCCGCCTTCGTCGACCTGGACCGGGAACTGGCCGCCACGCCGGGGGAGAACGGCCGCCATCCGCTGCCGGACCTCTCGGAGTTCGGTGCCGCGATGCGCCGCGCGGGCGTGTCGGCGGGCCGGCCGGTCGTGGTGTACGACGGCGGGCAGGGCTGGGCGGCCGCGCGCGCGTGGTGGCTGCTGCGCTGGACGGGTCACCCGGACGTGCGGGTTCTCGACGGCGGGTTGCCGTCCTGGGCGGGCGAGCTGTCCACGGAGCTGCCCGGCCCGGCCGAGGGCGACTTCGTACCGGCGCCGGCGGCCGCGGGGCTGCTGGACGCGGAGGGGGCCGCGGCGCTGGCCCGCACGGGCGTGCTGCTGGACGCGCGCGCGGGGGAGCGGTACCGCGGTGAGGTGGAGCCCATCGACCGGGTCGGCGGGCACATCCCGGGCGCGGTGTCGGCGCCGACGACGGAGAACGTGGGTCCCGACGGCCGCTTCCTGCCCGCGGCGGAACTCAAGGACCGTTTCAAGGCCTTGGGCGTCTCCGAGGACACCGAGGTGGGCGTGTACTGCGGTTCGGGCGTCTCCGCCGCCCACGAGGTGCTGGCGCTGGCCGTGGCGGGCATTCCGGCGGCCCTGTACGTCGGCTCCTGGTCCGAGTGGTCCTCGGACGCGTCCCGCCCGGTGGCGGTGGGCGGGGACCCGCAGTAGGTCAGACGCAGGGAGGAGGGGGCACGCACGCGTCCCCCCTCCTCCCTGCGTCCTGCGGCCGGTTACTCCTGCTTCTTGCGGCGCGTGCCGAACACGATCTCGTCCCAGCTCGGCACGGCGGCGCGGCGGCCGGGGCGGACGCCGTCGGCCTCGGCCTGCCGGTCGGTGGACCCGATGAGCCGGTCGCGGTGACTGCCGACCGAGCGGGGCATGAGGACGTCGGCGTAGGCCGAACCGGCGGAGGCGGCGGGTGCCGGGGGTTCCTCCGCGGCGGGCTCCTCGGCGGGTTCCTCCGGGGTTTCCGACGGGCGATCCGGGACCACCAGGTCGCCCCGGAAACTCGGCACGGCCTCCAGCAGGCTGGTCAGCGAGTCCCGTTCGCCCGCGCTCTCCTCGTCGGGCTCGGACCCCATCGCGGGCAGGCCGGGCCGCTCCCGGTCGCCCCGGTCGAGGGCGCGGTCCATCGAACGCTCGCGCGGCAGCCGGGCGATGCGCGGGACGAACGGGAAGCTCGGCTCGGGCACGGCGAGGTCGTCGGACTCGCCGATCAGCGAGCGCGCCTCCTCGTCCACGGCCTGTACGAGCCGCCGGGGCGGGTCGTACGTCCAGCTCGCCGAGTGCGGTTCGCCCGCGACCAGGTAGACGAGGAGCACCTCCCAGGTGCCGTCGTCGCGGCGCCAGGAGTCCCACTGCACGGTGTCCTTCTCGGCGCCGCGCAGCAGCAACCGCTCCTGGACGGCCTCGCCGAGCAGCGGGCCGGAGTTCTCGCCGGGCCGGCGGACCGGGGTCTTGCGGGCGCGCTCGGCCATGAAGGCACGCTCGGCCAGCACGGGACCCTCGAAGCGCCGCACCCGGTCGACGGGGATGCCCGCGAGCTGCGCGACCTCTTCCGCCGTGGCACCGGCGCGTATACGGGCCTGGATGTCACGGGGCCGGAGATGGCTCTCGACCTCGATCTCGATCTGGCCGAGACGGGGCCGGTCGCCGCGCACGGCGGCACGCAGCCGTTCGTCGATCGGGAGTGTGTACTCCGTGGAGTCGGCAGCTTTCAGCACCAGTCGTGTGCCGTCATTCGAGACGGCCACGACACGCAGTTCGGGCATGGGGACCTCCCGGGTGGTGCCTGCCGACGTCACGTGCGTCGCTGCTTCCGCTAGTCGAGTGTGGCCTGCCCGGGTGCAGCCTGCCACAACCTTGCCGAGTTGCCCGGCGTGTCGGGCACGGGCCCTGGACCGCCGTTATGGCACGGTTACCTGTTCGCAACGCTAAGTGACCAACTCCGTCACCCTGTGCAACTAGCCCCCCTCCCGGCGGTCCTGCAAGGCCGCGGACACCCTGGTGGGAGACCGGACCCAGGGCTCGCAACAGTACTCCATTCGGACCACGTGCGTGGATTGGCGCGCCGCCCAACTTCTGGCGAGGGATGGGACTTGGCCGTCCGCAACCGGTTTTGCTGATCACGAACGTGGCGAAATTCACGCAATCCCCCGAAACGGAACCAATGGTTTCGCCCGTGCGGCGACCCGAGCGCGTCCCCGGCCCCCATGTCCAGCGGGTCGCCGCGACGCCTACGCCCCCAGAACCCTCCGCAAGTAGTCGTTCTGGAACAGCCGTTCCGGGTCGAGACGGTCCCGCAGTGCCGTGAACTCGCCGAAGCGCGGGTAGACCCGGTCGAAGTACTCGGCGTCCCGGGTGTGGACCTTGCCCCAGTGCGGCCGGCCCTCGTGTGCGGTGAAGATGCGCTCGGCGGCGGTGAAGTAGGCCTGGTACGGCGTGCCCCGGAACATGTGCACGGCTATGTAGGCGCTGTCCCGGCCGGAGGCCGTGGACAGGGTGATGTCGTCGGCCGGGGCGGTGCGCACCTCCACCGGGAAGCTGACGCGCAGGCCCGAGCGGTCGACCATGGCCTTCAGCTCGCGCAGCGTCTCCACCAGGGCCGCGCGCGGGACGGCGTACTCCATCTCCACGAAGCGCACCCGGCGCGGCGAGGTGAAGACCTTGTAGGGGATGTCCGTGTACGTCCGCGCGGACAGGGCCCTGCTGGAGATCCGGGCGATCGCCGGAATGGTGGCGGGGGCCGCGCGGCCGGCCCACTGGGCCACCTGGAAGACGCCGTTGGAGAGGAACTCGTCCTCGAACCAGCCGGCCAGTTGTCCCACCGGCTGCTCGGGGCCCGCGCTGCGGTTGTTGCGCTTGGTGTTGGTGCTGCCGGTGTGCGGGAACCAGTAGAACTCGAAGTGCTCGTTCTCGGCCCACAGTTGATCGAACTCGGCGAGGACACGGTCGAAGGGCATCGGTTCCTCGCGCGCGGTGAGCAGGAACAGGGGCTCCACGGCGAAGGTGATCGCGGTGACGATGCCGAGGGCGCCGAGGCCGGTCCGGGCGGCCGAGAAGACCTCGGGGTTCTCCTTCTCGGAGCAGGCGAGCACCGAACCGTCGGCCGTGACGAGTTCGAGTCCCTTGATCTGGGCGGCGATGGAGCCGGACTCGCGGCCCGTGCCGTGCGTTCCGGTGCTGGTGGCCCCGGAGACGGTCTGCTCCATGATGTCGCCCATATTGGTGAGCGACAGACCCTCGCGCGCGAGGGCCGTGTTGAGTCTCTTGAGCGGGGTGCCCGCCTCGACGGTGACGGTCATGGACTCGCGGTCGATCTCGCGGATGCCGGTCAGCAGTTGAGGCCGGATCAACACGCCGTCGGTCGCGGCGATCGACGTGAAGGAATGGCCGGTACCGACCGCCTTCACCTTCAGGCCGTCCTCCCGTGCCCGGCGTACCGCCGCGGCCAGCTCCTCGACCGAGGCCGGCGCGACCTGCCGGGCGGGCCGGGCGGAGACGTTGCCGCCCCAGTTACGCCAGGTGCCGTTCTTCCCGCTCGCCGTGCTGCTCAACGCTGCCTCCCCGACCCGCGGCCGGCCTGCGCAGCCGGCGGTACCCGAGGAAACCGACCGCGACCGCGACGGCCCCGGAAACCGCCGGGACCCCGTACCCGGCACGCGCCCCGGCTGCGTCGATCACCCAGCCGGCCGCGGAGGAGCCGAGCGCGATGCCGACCGCGAGGCCGGTGCTCACCCAGGTCATGCCCTCGGTCAGCTGCGCGCGAGGTACGTGCTCTTCGATCAGGGACATCGTCGTGATCATCGTCGGTGCGATGGACAACCCCGCAACGAACAGCGCCACGGCCAGAAGCGGCAGGTTTCCGACCAGTAGGAGTGGGATCATACTCACGGCCATCGCCGCCACGCCCAGCAACCAGCGACGTTCCGGCGCCCCGGCGAACCGCAGCAGCCCGAAGACGACCCCGGCCACACAGGAACCGGCCGCGTACAGGGCGAGGACCACGCTCGCGGCGCCCTTGTGGCCCTGCTCGTCGGCGAAGGCGACGGTGACCACGTCGACCGAGCCGAAGATCGTTCCCGTGGCCACGAACGTGGCCACCAGCACCTGGAGCCCGGCCGCGCGCAGGGCGCTGCCGCCGCCGTGCCGCTCGCGCGGGTGCGGCTCCGGCTCGGTGGCGCGCTGGGCGGTGAGCCAGAAGACGCCGGCCGCCAGGAAGCAGGCGGCCAGCAGCGGCCCCGCCTCCGGGAACCAGGCCGTGGACAGCCCGATGGAGATGATCGGGCCGAAGATGAAGCAGACCTCGTCGACGACCGACTCGAACGAGTACGCGGTGTGCAGCTTCTCCGTGCCCCGGTACAGCGCCGCCCAGCGGGCCCTGATCATCGCCCCCAGGCTCGGCACCGCGCCGATCCCGGCGGCGCACACGAACAGCACCCAGTCCGGCCACCGGAAGTGCGCGGTGACCAGCAGCCCGGCGGCCGCGGTGAGGGCGACCAGGGTCGCGGGGCGCAGCACCCGGCGCTGCCCGTGCTGGTCCACCAGGCGGGAGATCCGCGGCCCGATCGCCGCCGCGGACAGTGCGATGGTGGCCGACAGGGCGCCCGCGAGCCCGTACCGCCCGGTGAGCTGGGAGACCATCGTGACCACGCCGATGCCCATCATCGACAGCGGCATCCGGCCGACGAACCCCGCGGCGGAGAAGGCCGTGGTGCCGGGCTCGGCGAACAGGGCTCTGTAGGGGCTGGGCACGTGGTCTCCGGGGCGGTCGGTAAGGCGCGAATGCGGCGGATACAGCTTACGAGTTAGGGCACCCTAATTGCACCCGGTGCGACGAAGGGAAAACCATCCCGAACCCCCGGGAACCCGACTCTTCGGCCCGCTGTTTCCCGGCTGTCGGTGCCGGGTGGCAGGATCAAGACATGCCAGACGCGCTCGATGCCACCCCCTACGACGCCCTGCTCCTGCTCTCCTTCGGCGGCCCCGAGGGCCCCGACGACGTGGTCCCGTTCCTGGAGAACGTCACGCGCGGGCGAGGCATCCCGAAGGAACGCCTGAAGGAAGTCGGGCAGCACTACTTCCTGTTCGGCGGGGTCAGCCCCATCAACGACCAGAACCGCGCCCTGCTGGACGCCCTGCGCAAGGACTTCGCCGGGCACGGCCTCGACCTGCCGGTCTACTGGGGCAACCGCAACTGGGCGCCGTACCTGACGGACACCCTGCGCGAGATGGTCGCCGACGGCCGCCGCCGCATCCTGGTGCTCGCCACCAGCGCCTACGCCTCCTACTCGGGCTGCCGCCAGTACCGCGAGAACCTCGCCGACGCGCTGGCCGCCCTGGAGGCCGAGGGCCTGGAGCTGCCGGGGATCGACAAGCTGCGGCACTACTTCAACCACCCCGGCTTCGTCGAACCCATGATCGACGGCGTGCTGCGCTCGCTCGATGACCTCCCCGACAGCGTCCGCGACGGCGCCCACATCGCCTTCACCACCCACTCCATCCCGACCGCCGCCGCCGACACCTCCGGCCCGGTCGAGACCCACGGCGACGGCGGCGCCTACGTACGCCAGCACCTGGACGTGGCCCGGCAGATCGCCGACGCCGTCCGTGAGCGCACCGGCGTCGACCACCCCTGGCGGCTCGTGTACCAGTCCCGCTCGGGCGCCCCGCAGATCCCCTGGCTGGAGCCGGACATCTGCGACCACCTCGAGGAGCGGCAGGCCGCCGGTGCCCCGGCCGTCGTCATGGCCCCCATCGGCTTCGTCTCCGACCACATGGAGGTCCTCTACGACCTCGACACCGAGGCCACCGCCAAGGCCGCGGAGCTGGGTCTGCCGGTGCGCCGCTCGGCCACCGTGGGCGCCGACCCGCGGTTCGCCGCCGCCGTCCGCGAGCTGATCGTGGAGCGTGCCGCCGTGGAGCGCGGGCAGCGGGTCACCCCCTGCGCCCTGGGCGCCCTCGGCCCGAGCCACCACCTCTGCCCGGCCGGCTGCTGCCCGGCCCGTACGCCCCGTCCCGCGGCCGCGGGCGCCGACAGCCCCTACGCGTGAGGAGACCCGTGACCGACGCCCTGCACCGGGACCTGCTCGACCTGGCCCAGGCGGCCGCCCACCGCGCCGGCGAGCTGCTGCGGGACGGCCGTCCGGCCGACCTGGCCGTGGCCAGGACCAAGTCCAGCCCGATCGACGTCGTCACCGAGATGGACATCGCGGCGGAGAAGCTGATCACCGACCTGATCTCCGACCGGCGTCCCGACGACGGCTTCCTCGGCGAGGAGGGCGCCTCCGCCGAGGGCACGAGCGGTGTCCGCTGGGTGATCGACCCGCTCGACGGCACCGTCAACTACCTGTACGGGCTGCCTACCTGGGCGGTGTCCATCGCGGCCGAACAGGACGGCGAGACCGTCGCCGGGGTCGTCGTGGTGCCGATGCGCGGCGAGACGTACCACGCCGTGCGCGGCGGTGGCGCGTGGGCCACGGGTGCGTGGGAGGGCGAGCGGGCGCTCACCTGCCGCCCCGCGCCCCCGCTGGACCAGGCACTGGTCTCCACCGGCTTCAACTACGTCGCCGAGGTCCGCGCCCATCAGGCCGAGGTGGCCGGCCGGCTCATCCCGCTGTTCCGGGACATCCGGCGCAGCGGCTCCGCGGCAGTCGACCTGTGCGACGTGGCCTGCGGCCGGCTCGACGGGTACTACGAGCGCGGGCTCAACGCGTGGGACTTCGCCGCGGGTGACCTCATCGCCCGGGAGGCGGGCGCGCTGACCGGTGGACGGCCGGGAGAGCGCCCGTCGCGGGAGCTGACCGTGGCCGCCACGCCGGGCGTCTTCGAGCCCCTTCAGCGACTGCTGGAGGACTCCGGAGCCTGGCACGACTGACCGGGGGGCGCGGGGCCGAAAAGCTGTCGGCTGACGCAAAGGGACCCCGGCGCTGGATTCGCCGGGGTCCCTTCTTGCGCTTTCGTGCCGATCAGACGCGTGACGCGCCGACCTCCACACCGTGTTCGGCGGCAAGGCGTCGCAGGTCGTCGAGCTCTGCCTGCTCCACCTCGGCGAGGAAGTCGTCGCCCTCGTCACGAGCCCGCGAAAGGTCGGACTCGGTCGCTTTTATGCGCTGCAGAAGTCCTGCGGTGAAAGCGTCCATGCTGCGCCCCCTCGTCCAGGGTCGTGGGTCGGTGGCACGGGGGTGTGCCGGTTGAGAAGGGGCGATCACGTCTCTCGTAGGTGCCCAGCACTGCCCTGCCGGGCGGCGACGGTGCCGGACACCCACGCCCGCCCTGCGGAAGCGGATCGCGGAGTACCGCATGGTGCTGCGGCACATGCAGAGCGTGATCGCGGGGTGTAAAGCCGTCCTCCCCCCGCTCCCTTCCCCGGAAACCTCAACCCGAGGAGAAAATCTCGCATTCCCGCTCCGCGGCGCTGGTCCTGCGGTCCGGACCCCGCCTTACAGCCGACTTACGGCCGAAAAGGGCAGGATGGAGGTCACACCCCACGAACATCCCCTGCCCGCACGCCCCCGGCGCGCTACGCGGGTGGACCTGAGGAAGGACAAGCGACGTGCGCGTACTCGTCGTCGAGGACGAGCAACTGCTCGCCGATGCGGTGGCCACCGGACTGCGCCGGGAGGCCATGGCCGTCGACGTCGTGTACGACGGTGCGGCCGCCCTGGAGCGCATCGGCGTCAACGACTACGACGTGGTCGTCCTCGACCGCGACCTCCCGCTCGTGCACGGCGACGACGTCTGCCGCAAGATCGTCGAGCTGGGCATGCCCACGCGCGTGCTCATGCTCACCGCCTCCGGCGACGTCAGCGACCGCGTCGAGGGCCTGGAGATCGGCGCCGACGACTATCTGCCCAAGCCGTTCGCGTTCAGCGAGCTGATCGCGCGCGTGCGCGCCCTCGGCCGCCGTACGAGCGTGCCGCTGCCGCCGGTCCTGGAGCGGGCCGGCATCAAGCTCGACCCCAACCGCCGCGAGGTCTTCCGCGACGGCAAGGAGGTCCAGCTCGCCCCCAAGGAGTTCGCTGTCCTGGAGGTGCTGATGCGCAGCGAGGGCGCGGTCGTCTCGGCCGAGCAGCTGCTGGAGAAGGCCTGGGACGAGAACACCGACCCGTTCACCAACGTGGTGCGCGTGACGGTCATGACGCTGCGCCGCAAGCTCGGCGAACCGCCCGTCATCGTCACGGTCCCCGGCTCCGGCTACCGGATCTGACCGGCCGTGGCCGCCACCCCCGCGCCGCCGCAGGCGCCACCGAAGCCCACCTGGGACCCCAGGAGGCCGCAGGCCCCGTTCCCGTGGCTGCGCCCGACCATCCGCATACGGCTCACCCTGCTGTACGGCGGCATGTTCCTGATCGCCGGCATCCTGCTGCTGTCGATCATCTATCTGCTGGCCGCGCAGGCGATCAGCTCCGGCAACCAGCCGCTGTTCAAGATCGTCAGCTTCCAGCAGCTCAAGGTCTCCAGCGACAACTGCCCCGCGATCAACACCACCAGCCTGCCCCTGGCCGACTTCAACGACGCGATCAGCCGGTGTGTGGACCAGCAGCGCCAGGCGGCCCTGGACAACCTGCTCAGCCGTTCACTGCTGGCCCTGCTGGGTCTCGCCGTGATCGCCTTCGCGTTCGGATACGCGATGGCCGGCCGGGTGCTGTCCCCGCTCGGCCGGATCACCCGCACCGCCCGCCAGGTGGCCGGATCCGATCTGTCCCGCCGCATCGAGCTGGACGGCCCGGACGACGAGCTGAAGGAGCTGGCGGACACCTTCGACGACATGCTGGAGCGTCTGCAGCGGGCCTTCACCGCCCAGCAGCGCTTCGTCGGCAACGCCTCCCACGAACTGCGCACCCCGCTCGCGATCAACCGCACGCTGCTGGAAGTGCATCTGTCGGATCCCGGCGCGCCGGTGGAGCTGCAGCAGCTCGGCAAGACGCTCCTGGCCACCAACGAGCGCAGCGAGCAGCTGGTCGAGGGTCTGCTGCTGCTCGCCCGCAGCGACAACCAGATCGTCGAGCGCAAGGCCGTGGACCTGGCCGAGGTCGCCACGCAGGCCATCGACCAGGTGCACGGCGAGGCCGAGGGCAAGGGCGTGAAGATCCGTGGCGAGCGCAGGCCCGCCGTCGTGCGGGGCAACGGCGTGCTGCTGGAGCGGATCGCGCTGAACCTCGTACAGAACGCGGTGCGCTACAACGTGGCCGAGGACGGCTGGGTCGAGGTGCACACTGAGGTACGGCACGGGCAGGCGGTGCTCACCGTGTCGAACACCGGGCCGGTGGTCCCGGCGTACGAGATCGACAACCTCTTCGAGCCGTTCCGCAGGCTCCGTACGGAGCGCACGGGCAGCGACAAGGGTGTGGGGCTCGGCCTTTCCATCGTCCGGTCCGTGGCCCGCGCACACGGCGGCCACATCGTGGCGGAGCCCCGCGAGGGAGGCGGCCTGGTGATGCGTGTCACGCTGCCGCTGTGACCGGAAAACGACACACGGGGGTGAGGTTCGCTTTGCGCGGAATTTCCCGGGCACCGAATGAGGTTCACATTGTGTGATCGATCACATGGGCGGAATCCCGGCCATGTACGCTGAGTGATCATGACAGAAGGTGGAAAGCCGGGAAAGTCCTGGTTTTCAGGGCTCTTGATCACGGGAAGTACACGGGGAGGCGCCTTTGAGGTGCGGCATTCGAACCGTGTACGGTCCTCACCGCCATCCAAGCCGATCACTCTTGAAGGGTCGGGTTGGGTGTCGATTGAGTAACAGACCTTGATGTGAGGCAAAATCTCCGCCTCAGGTCGGGCACAAGTCCGGCCTCTCACGCGTTACGTGCGCTGGAGACACCGCAGACACCCAGAGGGGGAGAGCGATATGGCAACCGATTACGACACTCCACGCAAGACCGACGACGACGTCGACTCGGACAGCCTGGAAGAGCTGAAGGCCCGGCGGAACGACAAGTCCACCTCGTCGGTCGACGTCGACGAGTTCGAGGCCGCAGAGGGCCTCGAACTGCCCGGCGCCGACCTGTCCAACGAGGAGCTGGCCGTCCGTGTCCTGCCGAAGCAGCAGGACGAGTTCACCTGCATGAGCTGCTTCCTGGTGCACCACCGCAGCCAGCTGGCCCGCGAGAAGAACGGCCAGCCGATCTGCCGCGACTGCGACTGAGGACGGGTCGGCCGTGGCTGGCTCGACCCCTCCGCGGAAGCGCCGCTTCTCCGTCCGGAAAGCGGACCAAGGGCCGTCCGGCGGCCCGCACGGCGCGCGTGACGACGAGCGGGGCTCAACGACCGATACAGGAGCCTCGCTCGAACCGGCGACGGACCGGGCAGACCTCCCGGCGCCGGCGCACCATCCCGCGCCCGTCGCGAAGCGACGGGCCGCGGTGATGCGTGAGAGAGCCCGGGACATGGCCCGGGAAGGGGCCCGGAGGGGCGGCAGCCGCGCTCGCGCGGGGCTGGCGTACCTCGCGGACCGGATCATCGAGATCGCCCCGCGCATCCCCGTACGCGACCTCGAGACCCTGCGCCGGCAGTTCCCGGGGCTCGGGCCCGAAGATCTCGCCGACAAGCTGGTGGCCGGGGCGGCGGCCGGCACCTCGACGATCGGGGCCGGGATCGGGGCGGCGGCGATGCTGCCGGTGCCGCCGGCCATGCCGACGGAGCTGGCCGCGGAGATCACCGGGGTCGCCGCGATCGAGCTGAAGCTCATCGCCGAACTGCACGAGGTCTACGGCGCACGGCCGCCGGGAAACCTCAAGATCCGCAGCACCGCGTATCTGTCCTCCTGGTCGGGGGAGCGCGGCATCGACGTGATGAAGCCGGCCACGTACGACACGGCCCTCGGCGGCCGCATGAAACGCGAACTGCGTCAGCAGATCATGAAGCGGATGGTCCGCGACCTGCCCAACCTGATGCCGTTCATGGTGGGAGCCGCGGTCGGGGCGGTCATGAACCGCCGGGACACCAGGAGACTCGCGGCGCGTATCCGCGCCGACCTGCGCAAGCTCCAGGTGCCGTGGGACGAGCTGCCCGAGCTGCCACCCCTGGAGAAGCCGGCGAAGCCGCTGAGGATGCGCGACCTCCCCGAAGAGCTCTAGTGACCTGAGTCGGAGATTCGTCGCGACAAGGAGGTCCCCGCTGACCTCGATGTCCACCTCATCCTGGACAACTACGTCACTCACAAGACACCCGCCATCAAGAAGTGGCTGCTGGCACACCCGCGTTTCCACCTGCACTTCAGGCCGACGAGTTCGTCCTGGCTGAACCTGGTGGAGCGGTGGTTCGCCGGGCTCACGCAGAAGAAGCTCAAGCGAGGCGTCCACCGCTCCGTCCAAGCCCTGGAACGGGACATCCGCAGCTGGCTCGCCGACTGGAACGAACACCCCAGACCGTTCATCTGGACGAAGACCGCAGACGAGATCCTCGACAAAGTCGCCGCCTACTGCCGACGAATCTCCGACTCAGGTCACTAGGCGTTCGCCTTCCGGGCCGCCTCGATCGCCGCGGCCAGCTTCTCCGGCTCCCGCGTCGACAGGTACAGGTAGGGCGTCGGGTCCTCGGGGTCGGTGACCTCCACGCGCAGCGCCGTGGGGATGTAAGCCCGCAGCAGCAGGAAGGCGCGGGTGTCGGCCTTGTACGTCCGCCAGGCGCGGGCCTCCTCGGCGTCCAGGATCTCCGACCCCCCCAGCGCCGACACCGGGATCTTCGCCTCGCCCGCGATCAGGGAGTCACCCACGACACGGATGCGCGGGGAGCCGTAGGCGCTGGCCACCACCGCCGCCGCGGCCGTACCGCCGACCAGGCCGCCGAGCAGCGGCAGGGTGCCGAACGGGAGCAGGATCAGGGCGAAGGAGACACCCACGAGGAAGCTGATCAGCCACCACGAGCGGGGGGCGGTGAGGCGTTCTTCGTAGGGGGTGGCGGCAAGCTGCATGGGGCCAAGCTTGGCACGGGATCCGCACTTGGCCGACGCGCGGGTAAGGTCTGCGCCTGTGAGTGGTAGTTCCGCAGCTCTTCAGCCTCCCGCCGACGCGGTGAAACCGGTACGGCACCCCGACGCGCCCGCGCCCGGAGAACTCCTCGGTGCGCACTACGAACACTGTTTCGGTTGTGGTCCCGGGCAGTCGCACGGACTGCACCTGGCGGCCCGGGCCGGTGCGGGCGTCTCGCTGACCGCCGAGTTCACCGTCCAGCCCGCCCACCAGGGCGCCCCCGGCCTCGCGCACGGCGGAGTGCTGGCCACGGCCCTGGACGAGACCCTCGGCTCGCTGAACTGGCTGCTGCGGACCATCGCCGTCACCGGCCGGCTGGAGACCGACTTCGTGCGGCCCGTGCCCGTGGGCACCACGCTGTACCTGGAGGCCGAGATCACCGCCGTCGCCGGGCGGAAGATCTACTCCACCGCCACCGGGCGCATCGGCGGTCCCCACGGGCCCGTCGCCGTCCGCGCCGACGCCCTCTTCATCGAGGTCAAGGTGGACCACTTCATCGACCACGGCCGCAGGGAGGAGATCCAGGCCGCCATGGACGACCCGGACCAGATCCGGCGTGCCCGCGCCTTCGAGGTGAACCCGTGAGCCATGAGCCCCGTCAGGAACTCGCCGTGCAGATCCGGCGCGTGGATCCGGACGTACCGCTTCCGGCGTATGAGCACCCGGGGGACGCCGGCGCCGATCTGCGCACCACCGAGGCCTGTGAACTGAAGCCCGGTGAGCGGGCCGTGCTCCCCACGGGTGTGTCGATCGCCCTTCCGGAGGGGTACGCGGCCTTCGTGCACCCGCGTTCCGGCCTCGCCGCCCGCTGCGGCGTGGCCCTCGTGAATGCCCCAGGGACGGTTGACGCCGGGTACCGTGGGGAGATCAAGGTGATCGTGGTGAATCTCGACCCGCGCGAGTCGGTGCGGTTCGAGCGCTTCGACCGGATTGCCCAACTGGTCGTCCAGCAGGTCGAGAGGGTCCGCTTCCAGGAGGTGGCGGAACTTCCCGGCTCGGCGCGGGCCGAAGGGGGCTTCGGGTCCACCGGTGGCCATGCCGCGGTGGGCGACGAGAGCGGCACAAGCGGTCAGGCCGCCATGGGCGGTCCCACGGGTGGGAATCGATACGCTTCGGTCGTATCCGACCGGGAAGGACAGTGACGTGTTCGGACGTCGCAACAAGAAGGGTGCCGCCGAGGACGCGGCCGGCGAGGCCGAGCAGGTCGTCGACAGCGTCGACACCGAGGCGGACGAGGAATTGGAGGCCGAGCGCGGGCGCGTCCGGCTGGAGCCCGGGCCCCGGCCCGACGGGCCGTGGGACAGCAGCGAGGTGCGCGACCCGGGCGAGGGCCGCGTGGACCTCGGCGGGCTGTTCATCCCGGGCGTCGACGGCATGGAGCTGCGGGTCGAGGTCGCGGGTGACGCGATCGTCGCCGCGACCGTCGTACTGCGCGACAGCGCCATCCAGCTCCAGGCGTTCGCCGCGCCCAAACGCGAGGGCATCTGGGGGGAGGTCCGCGAGGAGATCGGGGGCGGCATCACCCAGCAGGGTGGCATCGTCGACGAGGTCGAGGGTCCGCTGGGCTGGGAACTGCGCGCCCAGGTGCCGGTCCAGCTGCCGGACGGCACCGGTGGCTTCCAGGTCGTGCGGTTCGTCGGCGTGGACGGCCCGCGCTGGTTCCTGCGCGGTGTGATCTCGGGCCAGGGGGCGGTGCAGCCGCAGGCCGCCGGTCTGCTGGAGCAGATCTTCCGTGACACGGTCGTGGTCCGCGGCGAGGGCCCGATGGCGCCCCGCGACCCGATCGTCCTCAAGCTGCCCAACGACGCCCAGATGGTTCCCGAGGGCGTCCAGCAGGAGGAGGGCTCGCGCTTCTCCGGCGGCATGGGCCAGCTGCAGCGCGGACCGGAGATCACCGAGGTCCGCTGACACCGGGAAGACGCAGGGCCGCACCCCTCGGGTGCGGCCCTTTCGCACGCGTGACCCCGTGACGGCCGAATGATCACGACGGCGAGCAGTTCCGCACCCGGGCCGCCGCCTGCGTCCACCGGTGCACGTGGACGTCGGCGAACGCCTGCGGCAGGCGCTCGGCGGCCGGCGGCAACAGCCTCTTGGTCGCCCCGGGAGACCCTCACCCACCGCGACAACCCGAACCGAACCGTTGAACGGCCGGGCGCCCCACGGCGATACTGGCGCCCGGTCCACGGGGACGACGGGGGAGGCGGCATGAGCCGGGTGCTCACCGAGACCATGGTGCGCGTCGAGGACGTCCACAAGTCGTACGGGCGGGGCGCCGCCGCCGTACACGCCCTTCGCGGGGTGTCTCTCGAGGTGCCGCGCGGCGAACTCGTCGCCCTCAAAGGCCGTTCCGGCTCCGGCAAGACCACGCTGCTGAACATCGTCGGCGGACTCGACACGCCCGACCAGGGGCGGGTCGAGGTCGACGGGCGGCAGCTGGGGGAGCTGGGCGAGAACGAGCTGCTGCGGCTGCGCCGCGACCGGATCGGGTTCGTCTTCCAGTCCTTCGGGCTCATTCCGATCCTCACCGCGGCCGAGAACGTGGGCGTCCCGCTGCGGCTGCGCCGCGCCGAGCCGCGCGAGCGGGAGGAGCGCGTCGAGCTGTTGCTCTCCCTCGTCGGGCTGGCCGGCCACGCGACCCAGCGGCCCGGCGAGCTGTCCGGCGGCCAGCAGCAACGGGTCGCCATCGCCCGAGCCCTCGCCAACCGCCCGGCCCTGCTGATCGCCGACGAACCGACCGGGCAGCTCGACGCCGAGACCGGGCACGCCGTCATGGAGCTGCTGCGGGCCGTCGTCCACAGCGAGCAGGCCACCGCCCTGGTCGCCACCCATGACGCGACCCTGCTGGACCTCGCCGACCGGGTGCTGGAGCTGCGCGACGGCGAGATCACCGAGCACTGAACCGGGTCGGCTCGGCAAGGCGCACGCCGAGGCGCACGTCCGCGCCGGTGCTCGACAGGCTCGTCGAAGGGCTCGTCCCGGCTCGTCAGGGTGCTCGTCAGGGTTGCGTCAAAGTTGCCCGGCCGCCCGCACCGCTGTCCCGCTCGCCGTGATCGGTGGCCGTAAGGTCGACGCTGCGTAGGCGGCAGTCACCGGAAGACAATGAGGTCATGGCACGCGGCAAGCTTCGGATCTACCTCGGTGCGGCACCGGGCGTGGGCAAGACCTACGCCATGCTCGCCGAGGCGCACCGCCGTATCGAGCGGGGCACCGACTGCGTCGTCGCGTTCGTCGCGCACCACGGCCGGCCGCGCACCGAGGTGATGCTGCACGGTCTGGAACAGGTGCCGCGCAGACAGCTGGAGTACCGGGGCGCCTCCGTCGGCGAGATGGACGTCGAGGCGGTGCTGCGCCGGGCCCCCGCCGTCGCCCTCGTGGACGAACTCGCCCACACCAACGTCCCCGGCTCCCGCAACGCCAAGCGCTGGCAGGATGTGGCGGAGCTGCTCGCCGCCGGGATCGACGTGATCTCGACCGTCAACATCCAGCACCTGGAATCACTCGGCGACGTCGTGGAGTCGATCACCGGGGTGCGGCAGCGCGACACGGTGCCCGACGAGGTGGTCCGGCGGGCCGGCGAGATCGAGCTGGTCGACATGTCCCCGCAGGCCCTGCGCCGCCGCATGGCACACGGCAACATCCACCAGCCGGACAAGGTCGACGCGGCCCTGTCCAACTACTTCCGCCCCGGCAACCTCACCGCCCTGCGGGAGCTGGCGCTGCTGTGGGTGGCCGACCGGGCCGACGAGTACCTGACCGAGTACCGCAGTGAACACCGGGTCTCCCGGATCTGGGGCTCCCGCGAACGGATCGTCGTCGGGCTGACCGGCGGGCCCGAGGGGCGCACGCTCATCCGCCGTGCCGCCCGGCTCGCCGAGAAGGGTGCCGGGGGTGAGGTCCTCGCCGTCTACATAGCCCGCAGCGACGGACTGACCTCGGCCTCCCCGAAGGAGCTGGCCGTCCAGCGCACCCTCGCGGAGGACCTGGGCGGCACCTTCCACCACGTGGTCGGCGACGACATACCGACCGCCCTGCTCGACTTCGCGCGCGGCGTCAACGCCACCCAGATCGTGCTGGGCTCCTCGCGCCGCAAGGCCTGGCAGTACGTCTTCGGACCCGGTGTCGGCGCCACGGTCGCCCGGGAGTCCGGGCCCGACCTCGACGTCCACATCGTCACCCACGAGGAGGTCGCCAAGGGCCGCGGACTGCCCGTGGCCCGCGGCGCACGGCTCGGGCGGGCCCGGATCATCTGGGGCTGGGCGGTGGGTCTGACCGGCCCCGCGGTCCTCGCGGTGCTGCTGAACACCGTCGGTCTCGGTCTCGCCAACGACATGCTGCTGTTCCTGGCCGTCACGGTCGCGGCGGCCCTGCTCGGCGGCCTGCTGCCCGCCCTGGCCTCGGCGGCCTTCGGCTCGCTGCTGCTGAACTACTTCTACACCCCGCCCCTGCACCGGCTGACCATCGCCGACCCCAGGAACATCGTCGCCATCGCGATCTTCTTCGGCGTCGGCATGTCGGTCGCCTCGGTGGTGGACCTCGCGGCCCGGCGCACCCACCAGGCCGCCCGGTTGCGCGCCGAGTCCGAGATCCTCTCCTTCCTCGCCGGCAACGTGCTGCGCGGCGAGACCAGCCTGGAGGAGCTGCTGGAGCGCGTCCGCGAGACGTTCGCCATGGACTCGGCCGCCCTGCTGGAGCGGGCGAGCGACGTCGACCCGTGGACGTGCGCCGGCCGCGCCGGGGACGGGTTCCCGCTCGAGCGCCCCGAGGACGCCGACGTGGACATGCCCGTCGGCGACCACATGGCCCTCGCGCTCACCGGCCGGGTCCTGCCCGCCGAGGACCGCCGGGTGCTCGCCGCCTTCGCCGCCCAGGCAGCCGTCGTCCTCGACCGCAGGCGCTTGCGGGAAGAGGCCGACCAGGCCCGCGCGCTCGCCGAGGGCAACCGCACCCGCACCGCCCTGCTGGCCGCGGTCAGCCACGACCTGCGCACCCCGCTCGCCGGGATCAAGGCCGCGGTCTCCTCCCTCCGCTCCGACGACGTGGCCTGGTCCGAGGAGGACCAGGCGGAACTGCTGCAGGGCATCGAGGAGGGTGCCGACCGCCTCGACCACCTCGTGGGCAACCTCCTCGACATGTCCCGCCTGCACACCGGCACCGTCACCCCGCTCATCCGCGAGATCGACGTGGACGAGGTCGTACCGATGGCGCTCGGGGGCGTACCCGAGGACAGCGTCGAACTGGACGTGCCCGAGACCCTGCCGATGGTCGCCGTCGACCCGGGGCTGCTGGAGCGGTCGGTGGCCAACCTGGTGGAGAACGCCGTCAAGTACAGCCCGCGCGGGCAGCGCGTCCTGGTCTCCGCCAGCGCCATGGCCGGCCGGGTCGAGGTGCGTGTGGTGGACCGCGGACCGGGCGTGCCGGACGAGGCCAAGGACCGCATCTTCGAACCGTTCCAGCGGTACGGTGACGCTCCGCGCGGTGCGGGGGTCGGACTCGGCCTCGCGGTCGCCCGGGGCTTCGCCGAGGCCATGGGCGGCGCCCTCAACGCCGAGGACACGCCGGGCGGCGGGCTCACCATGGTGCTCAGCCTGCGCGCGGCAGGATCGCGTCCCGAGTCTCTCCGGGCACCGGAGAACCCCGCAGAACCAGAAAGGCAGACCCTATGCTGAGCCCGAATGGGGGGACCCCCCGAACCCCCACGAGGGTGCTCGTGGTCGACGACGAGCCGCAGATCGTGCGCGCCCTCGTGATCAACCTCAAGGCGCGCAAGTACGAGGTCGACGCGGCCCCCGACGGCAGGACCGCCCTCGAGCTGGCCGCCTCCCGCCACCCCGACGTGGTGGTCCTCGACCTCGGCCTGCCGGACATGGACGGCGTCGAGGTGATCCGGGGGCTGCGCGGCCGGACCCGCGTCCCCATCCTGGTCCTCTCCGCCCGCCACTCCTCCGACGAGAAGGTGGAGGCGCTGGACGCCGGCGCCGACGACTACGTCACCAAGCCCTTCGGCATGGACGAGCTGCTCGCCCGGCTGCGGGCCGCCGTACGCCGGGCCGAGCCGGCCGGCCCGGGTGCGGACGACCTGACGACCCTCGAGACGGAGGGTTTCACCGTCGACCTCGCCGCCAAGAAGGTCGACCGTGGCGGCAGGGACGTCCGGCTCACCCCCACCGAGTGGCACCTGCTGGAGGTGCTGGTCCGCAACACCGGCCGCCTGGTCGGACAGAAACAGCTGCTGCAGGAGGTGTGGGGGCCGTCGTACGGGACCGAGACCAACTACCTGCGCGTCTACATGGCCCAGCTGCGCCGGAAACTGGAGGCGGATCCCTCGCACCCCAAGCACTTCATCACGGAGCCGGGGATGGGATACCGGTTCGAGAAGTGAGCCGGCGCGTCGGGCGCCACCGGTTCGGGAGGTGAGCTGGTTTACGGTCCTGTCGGTGCCCCCCGGTAGGCTTCAGACATGAGTGCTGTTCCTCGATCCGAAAAGCCGGCCGGCCGGTTCCGGCGCATGCTCGACCGGCTCTCCTCGTCGCAGGAGGACCTGGAGTCCGAGGAGCTGCGTGAGGACGCCGAGACGGCGGGCTGTACGAAGATCGGCGACTGCCGGGACCGGCAGATCGTCACCGTAACTGGTACCTTGCGCACGGTCACCCTGCGCCCACGCGCCGGAGTCCCGGCCCTGGAGGCCGAGCTGTTCGACGGCTCGGCCGCGCTGGACGTGGTGTGGCTCGGCAGGCGCTCCATCGTGGGCATAGAACCGGGGCGCAAGCTGATCGCCTCGGGCCGGATCTCGATGAGCCGGGGCCGCCGCGTGCTGTTCAACCCGAAATACGAACTGCGACCCCTTGGACGGGAGTAGCCGGTGACGTCCCTCGACAAGCCGACCGAAGGAACCGACCAGAGCCCGTCCGACGATGCCCGCGCGGTGACCGAGGCCGCGCTGTTCGAGGCGTTCGGCGGTGTCCGCGGCATGGTCGAGACGGTCGTGCCGGGCCTGCTCTTCGTCACGATCTTCACGATCGACAAGAACCTGCACGTGTCGGCGATCGCCGCGCTGGCCGTCTCCCTGGTCCTGGTCGTGGTCCGGCTGGCCCGGAAGGACACCGTCAAGCACGCCTTCAGCGGTGTGTTCGGCGTGGCCTTCGGTGTCGTGTTCGCGATGTTCACGGGCAACGCCAAGGACTTCTACCTCCCCGGCATGCTCTACACGCTGGGCCTGGCGCTGGCGTACATCGTCACGACCCTCGCCGGGGTGCCCCTGATCGGCCTCATCCTCGGCCCGGTCTTCAAGGAGAACCTCTCCTGGCGCACCCGCAACCCCGGCCGCAAGAAGGCGTACGCGAAGGCCAGTTGGGCCTGGGGCCTGATCCTGCTCGCCAAGTGCGCGATCCTCTTCCCGCTGTACTGGTGGGCCGACACCGCCCAGCTCGGCTGGGTCCTGGTCGCCCTGAAGATCCCGCCGTTCCTGCTGGCGGTGTGGCTCACCTGGGTCTTCCTCGCCAAGGCCCCGGCACCCATCGACGTCTTCGCGGAGATGGAGGCCGAGGAGAAGGCCGAGCAGGAGCGCCAGGCCGCGCCGGCCGCCGAGAGCGGCGAGTCGACGGGCGGACGGCACCGCCGGTAGGCGTGAGCGGCGAGTCGACGGGCGGACGGCACCGCCGGTAGGCGTGAGCGGGTCCTACGACGTGAAGGGCGCCCTTGACATCAAGGGCGCCCTTCACCGTCGTACCGCCGGGAGGCGTCAGGCCTCTTCCCGCCGCACCGACAGCAGCTCCTCCAGCTGCTCCTCCCGGGCCTGCGCGGCCACGAAGAGCAGCTCGTCGCCCGCCTCCAGGGAGTCCTCCTTGGAGGGGGTCAGCACGCGGGTGCCGCGGATGATCGTGACCAGCGAGGTGTCCTGCGGCCACTCGACGTCACCGACCTGGGTGCCGGCCAGGGCCGACTCCTCGGGCAGGGTCAGCTCGACGAGGTTGGCGTCGCCGTGGCTGAAGCGCAGCAGCCGGACCAGGTCGCCGACGCTCACCGCCTCCTCGACCAGGGCGGACATCAGGCGCGGCGTGGAGACGGCCACGTCCACGCCCCAGGCCTCGGTGAACAGCCACTCGTTCTTGGGGTTGTTCACCCGGGCGACGACGCGCGGGACGCCGTACTCCGTCTTGGCGAGCAGCGAGACGACCAGGTTGACCTTGTCGTCGCCGGTCGCGGCGATCACGACGTTGCAGCGCTGGAGCGCCGCCTCGTCCAGGGACGTGATCTCGCAGGCGTCGGCCAGCAGCCACTCCGCCTGGGGCACCCGCTCCACCGAGATGGCGGTCGGGGCCTTGTCGATGAGCAGGACCTCGTGGCCGTTCTCCAGCAGCTCGCCCGCGATCGAGCGGCCGACGGCGCCGGCACCGGCAATGGCGACCCTCATCAGTGACCGCCCTCCTCTTCCGGGCCCCCGGCGAACGCCGCCTCGACCTTCTCGACGTCGTCCGACCGCATCATCACGTGCACGAGGTCGCCCTCCTGGAGCACCGTCTGCGAGGTGGGCAGGATCGCCTCGCCCAGGCGGGTCAGGAACGCCACCCGGACGCCCGTCTCCTCCTGCATCTTGCTGATCTTGTGCCCGACCCACTTCGACGAGGCGTGCACCTCGGCGAGCTGGACGCCGCCGGTGGGGTCGCGCCACAGCGGCTCGGCGCCCGAGGGAAGCAGGCGGCGCAGCATCTGGTCGGCGGTCCAGCGGACCGTGGCCACGGTGGGGATGCCCAGGCGCTGGTAGACCTCGGCGCGGCGGGGGTCGTAGATGCGGGCGGCCACGTTCTCCACACCGAACATCTCGCGGGCCACGCGCGCGGAGATGATGTTGGAGTTGTCACCGCTGGAGACGGCGGCGAACGCGCCGGCCTCCTCGATGCCCGCCTCGCGCAGGGTGTCCTGGTCGAAGCCGACCCCGGTGACCCGGCGGCCCCCGAATCCCGGGCCCAGCCGGCGGAAGGCGGTGGGGTCCTGGTCGATCACGGCGACCGTGTGTCCCTGTTGCTCCAGGGTCTGGGCAAGAGCGGAACCCACTCTTCCGCAGCCCATGATGACGATGTGCACGACCGTCCTTCCGGTGTCCAAAAGTTACTGCTCAGCATCAGGGTCTCAGACCGACGCCCAAAGCTACACACGGGTGGTTCGGGGCGGGCACCCCCGTGCGGGGGTTTCCGCGATCAGTGGCGCCGCTCCCCGTCGCCGAGCATGGATCGCGCCCACCGGCGAGTGATGCTGCGCACGCTGAACAGAGTCAGGATTCCGAGGCCGACGAGGGCGGCCGTGGCCCCGATCAGCTCAGCGGTCGCGGGCATGGAACCTCCGAGGTGCGATGACAGGCGGGGTTTGCCATCCAGGCACGGAAGGCTCGGCCGCCACGGAATCCGCAGTTCCTGTGAGGTTTGAGTTCACTCCTGGGGCAGATACGGGACGGCGACTGGGCGGCTGCCTGTTCGAAGGCTTACGATCCTCTCTCGTGTCCAAACTGACCGACGTGCCCAAACGGATTCTGATCGGGCGCGCACTGCGCAGTGACCGGTTGGGCGAAACGCTCCTACCGAAGCGCATCGCACTGCCCGTCTTCGCCTCCGACCCGCTGTCCTCCGTCGCCTACGCGCCGGGGGAGGTCCTGCTGGTCCTGTCCATCGCGGGCGTGTCGGCGTACCACTTCAGCCCGTGGATCGCCGTCGCGGTCGTCGTGCTGATGTTCACCGTGGTCGCCTCCTACCGGCAGAACGTGCACGCGTACCCGAGTGGCGGCGGCGACTACGAGGTCGCCAACACCAACCTGGGGCCCAAGGCCGGTCTGACCGTCGCCAGCGCCCTGCTCGTGGACTACGTGCTCACCGTCGCCGTCTCCATCGCCTCCGGCATCGAGAACCTCGGCTCCGCGGTCCCCTTCGTGGTCGAGCACAAGGTGCTCTGCGCGACCACCGTGATCGTCCTGCTGACGCTGATGAACCTGCGCGGCGTGAAGGAGTCGGGCAAGCTCTTCGCGATCCCGACCTACGTCTTCGTCGGCGGCGTCTTCATCATGATCGCGTGGGGGGCGTTCCGGGGCCTGGTCCTCGGCGACACCATGCTCGCCCCGACGGCCGACTACCACATCAAGGCCGAACACCAGGGCCTCGCGGGCTTCGCGCTCGTCTTCCTGCTGCTGCGCGCCTTCTCCTCGGGCTGTGCCGCGCTGACGGGCGTGGAGGCCATCTCCAACGGCGTCCCGGCCTTCCGCAAGCCCAAGTCGAAGAACGCGGCGACGACGCTCGCGATGATGGGCCTGCTGGCCGTCACCATGTTCTGCGGCATCATCGCCCTCGCGATGACGACGAAGGTCCGCATGGCCGAACACCCGGCCACCGACCTGATCCACAACGGCAGCCCGCTCGGCTCCGGCTACGTCCAGAACCCGGTGATCTCCCAGGTCGCCGAGGCGGTCTTCGGCAAGGGCAGCTTCCTGTTCGTCGTGCTCGCCGCGGCCACCGCCCTCGTCCTCTTCCTGGCCGCCAACACCGCGTACAACGGCTTCCCGCTGCTCGGCTCGATCCTCGCCCAGGACCGCTACCTGCCCCGCCAGCTGCACACCCGAGGCGACCGCCTGGCGTTCTCCAACGGCATCGTGCTGCTCGCGGGCGCGGCGGCCCTGCTGGTGGTCATCTACGGCGCCGACTCCACGCGCCTGATCCAGCTGTACATCGTCGGCGTGTTCGTGTCCTTCACGCTCAGCCAGACCGGCATGGTCCGGCACTGGAACCGCCATCTGTCCCTGGAGAAGGACCCGGCCCAGCGCCGCCACATGGTCCGCTCGCGCGCGATCAACGCGTTCGGCGCCTTCTTCACCGGCCTGGTGCTGGTCGTCGTCCTGGTCACCAAGTTCACGCACGGCGCCTGGGTGGCCCTGCTCGGCATGGTCATCTTCTACGCGACCATGACCGCGATCCGGAAGCACTACGACCGCGTCGCCGAGGAGATCGCGGCCCCCGAGGGCCCCGCCGACGACATGGTCCGCCCGTCCCGGGTGCACTCGGTCGTCCTGATCTCCAAGATCCACCGTCCGACGCTGCGTGCCCTGGCGTACGCGAAGCTGATGCGCTCGGACTCCCTGGAGGCGCTGACGGTCAACGTCGACCCGGCCGAGACCAAGGCACTGCGCGAGGAGTGGGAGCGGCGCGGCATCGACGTACCGCTGAAGGTCCTGGACTCGCCGTACCGCGAGATCACCCGCCCGGTGATCGAGTACGTCAAGAGCCTGCGCAAGGAGTCCCCGCGCGACGCGGTCTCCGTGATCATCCCCGAGTACGTGGTCGGACACTGGTACGAGCACCTGCTGCACAACCAGAGCGCCCTGCGTCTGAAGGGCCGCCTGCTGTTCACACCGGGTGTCATGGTGACCTCGGTGCCCTACCAGTTGCAGTCCTCCGAGGCCGCCAAGGTGCGGGCCCGCAGGCGGCAGGACTGGAGCGCGCCGGGTGCGGTCCGCCGTGGACCGGCGGTGGAACGGCCGAAGGAGTCGTCGGCGGCCAAGGACTGAGGCCCGGCGGGGAGGCCGTAGACTGGTGGGCTGTTGTCCGGCCCACCGGTACGGCCGCCCCCGCGCCGAGTGTCTTTGCCGTCCCTTTCCCGAGTCTCTTTCTTCGATCTGGAGTCACCCCACCATGCAGGCAGAACCGACGAAGTCTCTGGTGGGTCAGGAGTACGAGGTCGAGGTCGGCCCCGTCGCCCACGGCGGCCACTGCATCGCCCGTACCTCCGAGGGCCAGGTGCTGTTCGTCCGGCACACGCTGCCCGGCGAGCGGGTGGTGGTCCGGGTGACGGAGGGCGAGGAGGGCGCGCGCTTTCTGCGCGCCGACGCGGTGGAGATCCTCGAGGCATCCAAGGACCGCATCGAGGCTCCCTGCCCGTTCGCCGGCCCCGGTCGCTGCGGCGGCTGCGACTGGCAGCACGCCAAGCCGGGCGCCCAGCGCCGCCTCAAGGGCGAGGTGATCACCGAGCAGCTGCAGCGACTCGCGGGACTCACGCCCGAGGACGTCGGCTGGGACGGCACGGTGATGCCGGCCGAGGGCGACAAGCTGCCGGCCGGTGAGGTGCCGCAGTGGCGTACGCGGGTGCAGTACGCCGTGGACGCCGACGGCAACGCCGGACTGCGCCGCCACCGCTCGCACGAGGTCGAGCCGATCGACCACTGCATGATCGCGGCGCAGGGCGTGAGCGAACTGGGCATCGAGGAGCGCGACTGGTCCGGTATGGCGTCCGTCGACGCCATCGCCGCGACGGGATCGCAGGACCGCATGGTGATCCTGGAGCCCCGGCCCGGGGCCCGGCTGCCCCTGGTCGAGCTGGACCGGCCCGTGTCGGTCATGCGGGTCGGCGAGAAGGACGGCGGCGTCCACCGCGTCCACGGCCGCGCGTTCGTCCGCGAGCGGGCCGACGGCCGCACCTACCGCGTCGGCAGCGGCGGCTTCTGGCAGGTCCACCCGAAGGCGGCGGACACCCTGGTGACGGCGGTCATGCAGGGCCTGCTGCCACGCAAGGGCGACATGGCCCTCGACCTGTACTGCGGCGTGGGCCTCTTCGCCGGCGCCCTGGCCGACCGCCTCGGCGAGCAGGGCGCCGTCCTCGGCATCGAGTCCGGCAAGCGGGCGGTGGAGGACGCGCGGCACAACCTGGCCGGCTTCCCCCGGGTCCGGATCGAGCAGGGCAAGGTCGAGTCGGTCCTGCCGCGCACGGGCATCACGGAGGTCGATCTCATCGTCCTCGACCCGCCCCGCGCCGGCGCCGGCCGCCAGACGGTCGCCCACCTCTCCTCCCTGGGCGCCCGCCGCATCGCCTACGTCGCCTGCGATCCCGCCGCGCTCGCCCGGGACCTGGCGTACTTCCGCGAGGGCGGCTACCGGGTGCGGACGCTTCGGGCGTTCGATCTGTTTCCGATGACGCATCATGTGGAGTGCGTGGCTATCTTGGAGCCAGCTGACAAGGGTGCCTGACCTGCGGTTTTGTGGTTCGGTTGGATCGCTCGACCTGTTTCTCTCCGTACAGCGGTTCGAGCAGACGGATCGATCTTTGTGAGCTCCCTGACCTGCGGATTCGTGAGCGAGGCGCTTGCATCGGCGACGCCTTCAGAGGGTCGTTCGGAGGTTCTTGACGCTCGGATGACGCTCGAAGCGGAAGTCTCTGAAGCGCCTCCGCAGCGGCGGTGCGAGCGGAGAACGCGACCCGACCGCGCCACTTTGATACCGCCCTGGTATCATTCCTGTGTGGCGATGACACTCCGACTCCCCGACGACCTTGACGCGAAGCTCACCGAGCGGGCTCGTCGGGAGGGCCGCAGCAAGCAGGAACTTGCCATTGAGGCCATCCGTGACGCCCAGAACCGGGCCGAGATGAAGGTCGATGACGTCCTGGCCGAGCTCATGGACAGCGATGCGGAGATCCTGGACTACCTGAAGTGACCCAAGTGCGCTACATCCAGATCGACGAGATCCTGGCCATCGCCCGCACGGTCAACGGTACCGAGCACAGTGTGCGTGACATGGGGCTTCTGGTGTCAGCTGTCGAACGACCCCGGACCAACGTGTTCGGGGCCGAGTTGTATCCCACACTGCACGAGAAGGCGGCGGCACTGCTGCACTCCGTCGCCCGCAATCACGCGCTCATCGACGGCAACAAGCGCACCGCCTGGCTCGCCATGCGTGTCTTCCTGCGGTTCAACGGCGTGAGCGCCAGTACCGTCCCGCCGCCCGTCTCCGTTGCCGGCCCGTTCGTCGAGGAAGTCGCACAGGACAACATCGATGTACCGGTTATCGCCAAGCGCCTCACGACCTGGTTCCCCATTTCCTAACGTTCGACGTCGTGCGGTGGAGGACGAAATGAGGCTCCGAAAGCGGCGCTGGCTCCATGCGTTCCGCCGTGCAGACTGATGTTGTCTTGGGATCTGTTCGTTCAGCGGATTGATGCGTATGCCTTCGCGAGAGGAGCAGCGAGTCCGCTCGGCGCGGAAATGGCGTCCCGAGAGTCAGGCAACCGACACCCACCGCGCCCTGCCACATCTCGTCCGACTCCTCCGGATCAAGCGCCTCACCGTTCTGGGCTTCTCCCTCTCCCAGATCGCGGACATGCGTGACAGCCCGGATTCCGCCCCGGACCCGCGTGATCTGGGGGCTCTCGACGCTGAGCTGGCCGCCACTATCGAGCGACTGCAACACGCCCGCGCCGAGGTCGGCGCCCTCATGCGCAGAACGGCCGCGAGCGATCTTCCCCTCCGTCTCGCCTCCGTGGACGAGACAGTAGAGTTCTCAAGGCGAGAAAGGGAAATTCTCCCAACTGCTACAGCGCAAGTGCAAGTTGGTTGGGCGGAACCAATAGGATGGCTCAGGAACCGTTTCTAAGGGCTGGCTGCGGTCAGCGCCGAGAGTAGCTGTACGCGCTCCGAGCGTCCTGACGCCGGTTCCACTTCGACGTGCCGGGAGGCAGGTGGCAGGCGGTGATCGCCAAGTGGGCCTCGGCGGCGAACCGGGCGGAGCGGGTGCAGGCCGCACTCGGCGAGGCAGAACGCGTGCTGCAGCGGCTGGTGGATGCGCGTTCCGGTCGGCTGGGGTGAGCTTGGCTTTGGCACCAGTGGCAGGGGCGACCAGGCGCTCGTGACTGCCGGCCTTGCGGGTTGCCATCGCTCGACAGGTCACAGCACTCCAGCGACCGTAACGCGGCTCCATGGGATCACCACGCCCTCGTAGCCGACCTCTATGGGTGACCATGCCATCCGCCGAGCGCTCACCAACAGCAGCTCCAGCGACACGGGTGTCTTGCGCGGCGCCAGACTCGCCATCCAGCTCTGGCCCCCTGCCGAGCGGGTCGGGCAGGCCCGGCTCATGACGCTCGTTTGACGCTCCGAGGGCCTGGCTGCCCGTCCGAAGTCCCGAGAAATGCGCTCTGACCTTGCACTTTGTGGACCCCGGGGCATTGTGATGTGTTTCCCATGACGCATCATGTGGAGTGCGTGGCTATCTTGGAGCCCGCTTCGAAGCAGCCCTGACCTGCGTTCTCTTCGAATTGTCCCGGGTCCGGCCGGGCGCTCGGCCTGTTTCCCGCAGTGCACCGCGTGGAGCCTTTCCCAGGCTTCCGCTACGCGTCACACCCGGGGCTTCGCGCAGCGGTGCGCGGATGAGGAGCGCTCTGCCGCGATTTCGTGAGGGGCGGTTTTGACCACGTCCTGACGCTCGATCGACGCTTCTTCTGACGGAACGTCATGGAACGCGTCATGGAACTCCTCGGCAGACTGTCGAGCGCAAAGCGAATCGCGATGCTGCTCGCAGTCCGCCGCCGCGCACTCCCGCCATCTCACGAGGCCCCGCAGAACCGCCCCTTGTCGGTGCGCGTCCCTCTCTACGGTGTCATCAGCGACTACGACCCGGGAGGAAGCGTGCAGCAGCCGAAGACGGCGCTCGCGGAGCGCATCGCCGAGCGGAGAGGGGCGGACGGCGACCCTCGAGCCCTCGTCGGTGAGATGCGCCGCTCGGTCCTTCTGGTGCCCGTGGCCGACGGAGGGCTGTGGTCGGTGCGTTCGGGCGGGGTGCGGTGGATCTGCGGGTTCACCGACGAGGCCGCACTGGCCCGGTTCGCCTTGCACCACGCGCCCGGTGACCAGCCGGTGGACTACGCGGCTCTGCTGGGCGCGCGCATCGTCGACGAGATCGTGCCCGCCCTGGGCGAGCCCGCCGGTCTCGCCGTCGACATCGCCACCGAGGACGGGGCGATGTTCTTTCCGCCGGTCGCCGGCATCGTCCCGGACGCGGTCGCTGTCGATGCCGGCCGGGTGGGAGAGGGGCGGTCATGAGCGACGACGGCAAGGACCTCCAGCTGGACAAGGCGTCCGTCGCCAAGTTCACGCAGGGCCTGGGCACGACCATCGACCAGCTCGGTGACCTCGGCGGCGCCACCGGTTCCCTCATGGGAAAGGGCTTCTCGGAGCTGGCGATGACGGGGATGGAGGCCGGACACCACGGCCTCTCGGTCGACTTCGAGGACTTCTGCGAGTCCTGGGAGTGGGGCGTGCGCGCCCTGGTCCGGGACGCCAGCGAGATCGCGAACCGGCTCGGCCTGGCGGCGGGCACCCTGTGGGAGGAGGACCAGTACGTCGCGGGCTCGCTGAAGGTGGGCGCCAACTCCCTGTTCGGCGGCAACCCGCACGCCAGTGAGGAGGAGATCGCCAAGCAGGGCTGGGGCGACGTCTTCACCCCGGACTACCTGCACCCTGACTGGAGCGCCGAGTCGTTCGACAAGGCCGGCGACGACATGGCGCAGACCTGGAAGGACACCGGCCGCAGCCTTCTCACCGAGGGCCGGGGCGGTATGCAGTCGCAGATGCTCAACCAGGCGCTCGGTGTCTCCGACGACCAGTGGAACCAGGCGCTGGACGACACCTTCGGACCGTCGCCCGAGGAGCGCGCGCAGCAGCAACAGCAGGGTGATTCCGGGGGGAACTGACGGTGGGCATCGGCGACTTCATCAGTGACATCACGCCCGACTCGGTCGAGGACAAGATCGAGGACGGCGTCGAGTGGGTGGGCGACCGGGTCGAGGACGCGGGCAACTGGACCGCCGACCGGTTGCAGGACGTCGGCTGGGAGTCCGGCGCCGACTGGGTGCGCGAGCAGTCCCGTTCGGTCGCCAACCGGCTGGGCGCCGAGGTCGACGAGATGGACCTCGGGCAGACCGAGGACAAGACCAAGCTGATCTACGGCAGCCCGAGCAAGATCAACGCCGTCGCCGCGAAGCTCCGCGCCTTCGAGTCGGCCTTCGACGAGACCGGCGACGGTCTCAGGGGCCTCGACTCCTCCCGGCTCAAGGGCGAGGCGGCCGACGCGCTGCGCACCGCCGTGGGCAAGCAGCCGCACAGGTGGTACAAGGCGGCTGACGCCTGCGTCAAGGCGATCAGCGCGCTGGAGTCGTTCGCCGACACGGTCACCTGGGCCCAGGGCCAGGCGCAGACGGCGATCGACAAGTGGAAGGCGGGCGTCAAGGCGTCCGAGGACGCCGCCGACGCCCACCGCGAGAAGGTCGACGCCTACAACAAGGCCGTCGACCGCTACAACGCCCGGCCCGCCGACAAGCGGGACCCGTCCTCGCTCCCGCCACGCCCCGCCGAGACGTTCGACGACCCCGGCAAGAAGCTGATGAAGGACGCGCAGGACATCCTGGCCGAGGCCCGCAAACAGCGGAACTCGGCAGCGGAGACCGCGCGCTCCGCGGTACGCACCGCCCGCGACATGGCCCCGAAGAAGCCGTCCTACGCCGAGCAGTTGCGCGACGGCTACGACGAGGCGCAGATCATGCAGGACCACGTGGCCGGTGGCCTCATCAAGGGCACCGCCGGGATCGTGAACTTCGTCCGCAGCGTCGATCCCATGGACCCGTACAACCTCACGCACCCGGCCGAGTACGCCACGTCCCTCAACAGCCTGGCCGCCGGCCTCGTCGTGGCCGCCAACGACCCCGTCGGCACCGGCACCCAGATGGTCAAGGACTTCATGAAGGATCCGGCCGAGGGCTTCGGCCGGCTGATCCCCGACATCGTGCTGACCGTGGCCACCGACGGCGGCGGCGCCGCCGTGAAGGGCGTGCGCATCGCCGAGGACGCCTCCGATGCCGCGAAGGTGCGCAGGCTCGTCGACGACGTCCCGGAGGGCACCCACGCGCACCCGGACGGGGAACGCCTCATCGACGGCTCCGACCCGGTGGACCTCGCCACGGGCCGGATGTTCCTGCCCCAGACCGATGTGGAGATTCCCGGGATCCTGCCGCTGGTCTTCACCCGGCGCACCGAGTCCGGCCTGACGGCCGGCCGCTTCCTGGGGCCGTCGTGGACGTCCACGGTGGACGAGCGGCTGGAGATCGACGCCGTCGGCGTCGTCCACGTCACCGCCGACGGCCTCCTGATCACCTACCCGCACCCGGTCCCCGGCGACCCCACCCGACCGCGGCCGGGCACGGCCGCGGCGCGCGTGCTGCTCGCACGTGACACCGACGGCGACTACACGTTGACCGACCCCCGCTCGGGCGTGGTCCGCCACTTCACCGGTCCGGCGGGCGCCGAACCGGGAGGTGACGGCACCGCCTGGCTGTCCGGCATCAGCGAACGGGGCGGCCACACCGTCGCCGTCGACCGGGCGGACGACGGGCTGCCCCTGGCCCTCGTCCACTCCGCGGGCCACCGGTTGGGACTGACCACCGCCGACGGCCGGGTGACCGCGCTCTTCCTCGCGGGCGCCGGGGAGAACGGCGCGGACTTGCCGCTGATGGGCTACGGCTACGAGAACGGCGACCTCACCACCGTCACCCGCCCGTCCGGCGCCGTCACCACCTTCGCCTACGACGAAGGCCACCGCGTCATCGCCTGGACCGACTCCAACGGCCGCCGCTATGACTACGTGTACGACGACCGCGACCGGGTCGTCGCCGAGGGCGGCGAGGCCGGTCACGTCCAGATCATCCTGGGGTACACCGAACCGGACCCCGCGACCGGCCACCGTACGACGGTCCTGACCACCGCCGACGGCCGGGTCACCCGGCATGTGATCGGCCCGGGGTGCCGGATCCTGGCCACCACGGACGCGCTCGGCCGCACCACCCGCTTTCGCCACGACGCGAGCGGCAACCTGCTGTCCCGCACCGACCCGCTCGGCGCCACGAACGGCTTCACCTACGACGACGAGGGCCGGCTGATCTCGGCCGTCCGCCCGGACGGCTCCGAACTGCGCGTGGTACGCGGACCGTTCGGGCTGCCGACGGAGGTCGTCGGGCCGGACGGCGCCCGCACCACGTACACCTACGACGAGCGCGGCAACCGCACCGCGTACACCGATCCGGCCGGACGCACCACCCGCACCACCTACGACGACGCCGGCCGCCCCACCTCGGTCACCGACGCCGTCGGGAACACCACCCACGTGATGTGCGACGCGGCGGGGCGGACCGTGGCGGTGACCGACCCGTCCGGCGCCACCACCCGCACCGAGCGGGACGGGCTCGGCCGCCCGGTCCGGGTGACCGACCCGGCGGGCGGCGTCACCCGCCTGGAGTGGAACGCGGACGGCCAACTCGCCCGCCGCACCGGCCCGGACGGTGCGAGCGAGTCATGGACCTACGACGGCGAGGGCAACTGCACGGCCCACACCGACGCCGCCGGAGCCGTCACGCGCCACGAGTACACCCACTTCGACCTCCCGCTCGCCACCACCCGTCCCGACGGCGGCCGTTACGAGTTCGAGCACGACGCCGACCTGCGCCTCACCCGGGTCACCGGCCCGCAGGGCCTGAGCTGGACGTACGAGTACGACGCGGTCGGCAACATCGTCTCCGAGACCGACTTCGACGGGCGCACCCTGACCTACCGCGTGGACGCCGCCGGCCGCCTCACCGCCCGGACCGACGCCCTCGGCGGCACCATCTCCTTCGAGCGCGACCCACTCGGCCAGGTGCTCGCCAAGACCGTCGACGACCGGGTGACAACGTACGCGTACGACCGGGCGGGCCGCCTCCTCGAGGCGGTCGGACCGGACAGCGAACTGCGCTACCAGTACGACCGCAACGGGCGCGTCAAAACGGAACTGGTGGACGGCCGCCCGATGCTCTACTCCTACGACGCCCTGGACCGGCGCGTCCGCCGGACCACCCCCACCGGCCACGTCACCTCCTACGCCTACGACTCCGACGGGCTCCCCGCACGGCTGACCACCGGCGGCCGGCCGGTCGACTTCACCCACGACGCCGCCGGTCGCGAACTGGCCCGCGTCTTCGGGGACGCGATCACCATGACGTCGGCCTGGGACGAGGCCGGACGGCTCGCCGCGCAGCACATCACCGCCGGGGCCCACGCCGTCAACAGCCGTGCCTACGCCTACCGCGCCGACGGACACCTGCTCTCCGTCGCGGACCGGCTCTCCGGGACCCGCACGTTCGACCTGGACCCGATGGGCCGGGTCACCGCCGTCCACGCCCCGGGCTGGACGGAGCGGTACGCGTACGACGACGCCGGCAACCAGACCTCGGCCACCTGGCCGGACCGGCACCCGGGCGGCGAGGCCACGGGACCGCGCACGTACAGCGGTACCGGCATCACCCGTGCCGGAGGCGTCCGTTTCGAGCACGACGCCCTCGGCCGGGTCACCCTGCGGCAGAAGACCCGCCTGTCCCGCAAGCCGGACACCTGGCGCTACGAGTGGGACACGGAGAACCGCCTCACCTCCGTCACCACCCCCGACGGCACCCGGTGGCGCTACCGCTACGACCCGCTGGGCCGCCGCACCGCGAAGCAGCGTCTCGCGGCCGACGGCGAGAGCGTGGTCGAGGAGGTCCGTTTCACCTGGGACGGACTCACCCTCTGCGAGCAGACCAGCCACCGGCCGGACCTCCCGCACACGGTCGCCCTCAGCTGGGACCACCGGGACGTCGTCCCCCTCGCGCAGACCGAGCGCATCCTGACGGCCGACAGCCGGCAGCAGGAGATCGACCGGCGGTTCTTCGCCATCGCCACCGACCTGATCGGCACACCCACCGAACTGATCGACGAGACGGGGGACATCGCCTGGCGCAGCCGCAGCACCCTCTGGGGCACCACCGCCTGGGCACGGGACAGCAGCGCCTACACCCCGCTCCGCTTCCCCGGCCAGTACTACGACCCCGAGACCGGCCTCCACTACAACCTCTTCCGCCACTACGACCCCGAGACCGGCCGCTACACCTCCCCGGACCCGCTGGGCCTCGCCCCCGCGCCCAATCCCCTCGGCTACGTGGACAACCCGTACACCGGATGCGACCCGCTGGGGCTGATGCCCAAGTACACGAAGGAGGAGAAGGCCAGGCAGCGGAGCGTCAAGACGGCGGACGGGGTGATAGAACGGGCGCAGGACGGCGCGTTTCGGAAACACCCCAAGTACCACGGGGACGAGATGCACGGCTTCACCGACGAACGTGTCCTGGAGATTCTGAAGAAGCCGGATGCCGTGTACCAGTCGTCGGGCTCGGCCGGAAAGCTCGTCTTCCGGCAGGGCGAGGACGTCGTCGTGACCCATGGGCCCGGCTCCGAAGCCGGTCAGGCCATCACGGCGTACGGGCCGTCGGGCATCAGGGGCGAATCCGGAGCGACGGCGCTGGGCGGCGAGCCGACCGCTCCCGGTGCACCGATTACCCACGAAGACATCGTGGAGGGAAAGATTCCGGGCAAGGACGGATTCATGCCCCCCGCCGTACAGATCAAATGAGGCACGCTGACCATGAGACTGACCCTCGACGACGACTGGTGCGCGACGGTGACGGACGATCCTCTGCCCTTCACCCCTCGCTTCGCGGGCACCTCCGTGGCCGTCGCGCCTTACGCGGACGTGAAGGAACGGGTGCGGTTCCTCGCGGACACCTTCGGTAGCCAGGAGTGGCTGTGGGACGCCCCGGACACGCTCGGGTTCGACCGGTCGAGCCGGGAGCTGGTCGGCGCCGAGTTCCAGCTGCCCCACGAGTCGGCATCGGCCGAGGACTGCGCCCGCCTCCCCTCCGTGCCGGCCGTCCGTCCGGGCGGGCTGCGCGCGGACGAGGAGCGCGACTGCCGCCTCGAAGCGGCCTCGGTGCTGTGCCGTGCGCCCGGGGACGCCGTGCTGACCTGTCTGCGCGACCTCGAGGTCCTCGACGCACCGCTGGAGGCCCGTATCGGGATCGCCCCGGACGTGGCGCTCCTGGTCCAGGACGGCACCGTCGTCGGCTGGAGTCTCACCGATCCCGCGCGCTATCTGACCACCGCCTACGCCGCTCCCGACCCCGCTCCGCCGTCCCCGGCCACCCGCGCGCTGCTCAGTTCCTGCCTGGACCTGATCACAGATCCGCTGCTCGAAGAGGTGCAGGACCAGGACCCGGCCGCCTTGGCCCGGCTCCGGGAGGTCCACCAGGCCCTGCGCGCCCAGTGCGAGGACCGGCACCGCGCCAACGTCCTCCTCTCGCTCATCGGCAACCTGGTGGAGGACTACGGGAACCGGTGACCTCAGAGCCGTGACGGGGCTATTTTGGAGCCGGCTGCGATGGGCCTCTGACCTGCTGATTCTTCTGGTTCCCCCGGGTTTCGTGGCGGGGCGGGTCGACCGATACCGCCGCGGCGCCGGATCGCTGGTCCGCCCGCGGCGAGACCGCTCTTCCCGAAACGCTGCGCTCCGGACGGGTCAATATCTGTGATCGCGAGGTAAGGGTTCAGTGCGTCATGCGGGGATTGTTTTTACTGCGACCGGCGGAGCGGAATTATTTACCGTATTTGGGCCGCTACCTCGTGCTACTGTCGTCTCAGTTGCAGTTGTGGTTCCCGAAGCTTCAAGAGCCTTCGCCGGTATTCGCTGGCCGTTGGAAGCTTTTTCGTCATTCCGGTCGCTTCCGGGCGGGGCATCATCGCGGCGACCCCGGTATCCGCGCATCGCGGGTCCCTGCGTACTGCCCTGAAGGAGATATGACATGGCGTCAGGCACCGTGAAGTGGTTCAACGCAGCCAAGGGTTTCGGTTTCATCGAGCAGGACGGTGGGGGCGCTGACGTGTTCGCCCACTTCTCGAACATCGCTGCCCAGGGCTTCCGCGAGTTGCTCGAAGGCCAGAAGGTCACCTTCGACATCGCGGCGGGCCAGAAGGGCCCGACGGCCGAGAACATCGTTCTCGCCTGACGCTGACGCGCGCTTCGTAGCTGGGGCCCGCATCCCTCGGGGTGTGGGCCCCAGCTACGAGCACTTCCCGTACTGGTGTCAGCTGTGGGACAACACCGCCCGCAGCTCTTTCTCCAGCGATCCGCGCCCTTCAAAGCCCTTTTCGCATTCCATTTCGGCCCGTTCCTGTGATTCCCCGCGCTGCTTTTCCGCTGCGGGAATTCCTTGGTACGTGCCGTATCAAGGAAGGTTCTCAATGAACCCCACACGTACGAACGGCCGCTCCTCCCGCCCCCGCCGTACCGACGGCCCCGCTTTCGGCTCCGGCGCCGGTTCGAGAGGCGCCCGCCTCGGCTCGGCCCCGAGCCGTTCAGGGGGCCCGAGCCGATCAGGCGGCCAGGGGCGGCGGCCCGCAGCGGTGCGGGGCGAGTTCGCCCTGCCGCAGACGATCACTCCCGCGCTGCCCGCGGTCGAGGCGTTCGCCGACCTCGACATGCCCAAGCAGCTGCTGGCAGCGCTGACCGCACAAGGCGTGAGCGTTCCGTTCCCGATCCAGGGCGCAACCCTGCCCAACACCCTCGCGGGCCGCGACGCCCTGGGACGCGGGCGCACCGGCTCCGGCAAGACCCTCGCCTTCGGCCTGGCTCTGCTGGCCCGCACCGCCGGACAGCGCGCCGAGCCCCGCCAGCCGCTGGCCCTGGTCCTCGTACCGACGCGTGAGCTGGCCCAGCAGGTGACCGACGCACTCACCCCCTACGCCCGCTCGGTGCAGCTGCGCCTGGCCACCGTCGTCGGCGGAATGTCGATCGGCAGGCAGGCCAGTGTTCTGCGCGGCGGCGCCGAGGTCGTCGTCGCGACGCCGGGCCGGCTCAAGGACCTCATCGACCGCGGCGAGTGCCGACTGAACCAGGTCGCGATCACCGTCCTGGACGAGGCCGATCAGATGGCCGACATGGGCTTCATGCCCCAGGTCACCGCGCTCCTGGACCAGGTCCGTCCCGAGGGCCAGCGGATGCTGTTCTCGGCCACCCTCGACCGTAACGTCGACCGACTGGTGCGCCGCTACCTCACCGACCCGGTCGTCCACTCCGTCGACCCGTCCGCGGGTGCGGTCACCACGATGGAGCATCACGTGCTGCACGTCCACGGCGCCGACAAGCACCTGACGACGACGCGGATCGCGGCGCGCGAGGGCCGGGTGATCATGTTCCTGGACACCAAGCACGCCGTCGACCGGCTGACGCAGGACCTGCTGAACTGCGGTGTCCGGGCCGCCGCCCTGCACGGCGGCAAGTCACAGCCGCAGCGCACCCGGACCCTGGCCCAGTTCAAGACCGGGCACGTCACTGTGCTCGTGGCGACGAACGTCGCGGCCCGCGGCATCCACGTGGACAATCTCGACCTCGTCGTCAACGTCGACCCGCCGACCGACCACAAGGACTACCTCCACCGCGGCGGCCGCACCGCGCGCGCCGGGGAGTCCGGCAGTGTCGTCACCCTGGTCACCCCCAACCAGCGACGTGACATGACCCGCCTCATGACCGCCGCCGGTATCGTGCCCCAGACCACCCAGGTCCACTCCGGCGAGGAGGCGCTCAGCCGGATCACCGGCGCCCAGACGCCCTCCGGCATCCCCGTGACGATCACCGCTCCGGTGGCCGAGCGGCGTCAGCGCCGCACGCCCTCACGCGGCCGGCGCAGTCCTGCTTCGGCTGCCCGGCGCGCGACCGTGCGGCAGTCCACCTTCGATGCGGCGGCTTGAAGACTTGGCGCAGCTCAGCGCAGCCCGGGACGGCTTCGCGTACGCGGACCGGGTCCGGCTGCGGGACGTCCTCGGCGATCTGGGGCCGTTCACCTCGGCCGTGATCAGAACCATCCCCCGTCGTTCCTCTCCCTGTGAGGCATCATGCGCTGTGTCATCGCCCGCTTCCCGTTCGACCTCACCAAGAGCGGCGTCCTGGAATCGATGAAGGGCGTCAAGCCCGAGCATGCTTCCGGCGCGTCCGTGATCATCGGCCGACGCACCTACCCCGTCAAACAGGTCGGCCAGGTCGTCACACGCCAGGACCGCCGCGACTTCAGCGCCGGCGAAGTCCTCCGGGCCATGACCCAACTCGGCTTCACCTGCCGCGGCCTACCCCAGGCCGCCGCGCCCACGCGGGTTCTGAACCCGATGGAGCAAGCTTCCGCGATGCTCGGCGCCCCCGCGTCAGCCTGAGCCGACAGGCAGGCGAGCCGCCGGCAAAGCAGCGGTGCGGGTCCGACCGGGGTGCGCCGGCCGGGCCCGCACCGCGTGCCGAGGTTTCTCGGCGCGGCAGTGGTCAGTGGTCGGAGTAGCTGAAGTCGCCCATGGTCCAGGCACTGACGTCCTCGATCGCCACCCGGTACATCCCACCCGTCTCCGGGATCCCCACCGCGCCCTGCAGAATCCGCGCCACATGGAAGTGCAGATGCGCGGGCGGCCCCTCCCCGCGCGTCGCAGCGGTGAACACGGCAGAGAAATCGCTCAGGCTCGCCGAGTCCGCCAGAACCTCCGACACCCGCTGCCTCCAGACGGCCTCAGGGGCCAGCCGACCCGTGATGACGGCACCACCGGCGACCACGGTCAGAGACATCTGATTGCTCTGCCCGGACTCCACCAGGGCGGCAATGTCAACAAGCAGATCGTCAGGCTTCGACATGAGAGAAAATTCTAGCCGCCCCCGATCCGCTCCCTTCCACCCCCCCAGACCGGTTTCAGCACGCTGTCTCGGCGTTCTGGCCGGTCGCGTGCGGTGACTTCGGCCGTTGGCGGTGTCAGTTGATCTGGGCGTACTCCCGGAACTCCCAGTCGGTGACGTACCTGTGGAACCGGGCGAGCTCGTCCCGCTTGAACGTGAGGAAGGCGTCGACGAACGACTTGCCGACGACGTCGACGAGCTGATCGTCGGCCTGCAGGGCGTCGAGGGCCTGGCCGAGGTCGGTGGGCAGCCGGTCGGCGGTCCCGGTGTCGGCGGCCCGGCCGGTCGCCGGCGCCGGAGGCTCGGCCCCGGCAGTGATGCCGAGGTGGATGGCAGCCAGGAGGCCGGCGACGGCGAGGTACGGATTGGCCGTGGCGTCGCCGAGGCGGACTTCCAGTCGGGATGCGGCACCGCGCTCCGGCGGGATGCGCACCATGGCGTTCCGGTTGTCCAGGCCCCAGTTGATCAGCCAGGGGGCGGTGGTGTCGGGACCGAACCGCTTGTAGGAGTTGACGGTGGGGTTGAGCAGCGCGGACAGGGCGGGTGCGTGTGCCAGGACGCCGGCCAGGGCGTGACGGGCCGTGGCCGAGAGGCCGTGGGCCTCGCGGGGGGCGTCGAAGACGTTGTTCCCCTCCGCGTCGGCAAGGGAGACGTGCAGATGGAACCCCGACCCTCCGCCGTCGTTGAACGGCTTGGCCATGAACGTCGCCAGCCGCCCCTCGGCCCGGGCGAGTTCCTTGACCGCGGCCTTGAACCGGAAGGCGCGGTCAGCGGCGTTCAGTGCTTCCGAGTGGTTGAGGTTGATCTCGAACTGCCCGCCGTCGAACTCGCGGTTGCCGCCGCTGACGTCCAGGCCGAGCGCGTGCAGGGCGCGCACCGTGCGCAGAAGGTGTCCGTCCGGGTCGGCGCGGCGGCCGGTGGTGTAGACGTTGCCCGGGGCGGGGGCGTAGCGCCGCCATCCTGTGGCCGTGTCGGCGTCCGGCTCGAGCAGGACGTATTCCAGTTCGGGGCCGACGAGCGCGGTCAGGCCGGCGTGGTTCAGGCGGGTGAGGACCTGGCGCAGCAGGTCCCTGGGCGATTCGGGCACGCTCCGGCCGGTGGCCGGGTCGAGGACGTCACCGAGGCACCAGGCGACGTTCGGCTCCCATGGCAGCGGGACGACGGTGTCCAGGTCCGGGCGCACCAGGACGTCGGGCATGCCCGCCGCCAGGCCGCCGGCGATGTCGGAGTGATCACCCAGAGCGCCGGTGTGATAGACGGCGCGGCTGAAGGCGAGGCCGTGTCCGGCCGCCTGCGGCAGATGATGCAGCAGGATGTCCCGGCTGCGGTCGGATCCCATCAGGTCCGGGTAGGCGACGCGGAGGACATCGATCCCCTGCGCGTCAAGCGCCTCGATCGTCTGTCGGACCTGACGGTCTGTGTGAGCGCTCAAGGGATTACTCCAGGATGCGGTGAATGCTTGCATTCTGTCCTGATGTGCCCGCTCGGCAGCTATGCGGCCTCATGGCCGGGCGGTGGCGCCGGGACAATTCATTTGGTGCCAAACGATAGGAGTCGGCGGTGCCGCCCACAAGAGGGGCCCGCAGGTTCGCCTGCCTCTACCTGGCGACGATGCCGGATCCGGCGGCTGCGGAGATACATTTGACCGCAAATGAAGCCTCGGCGGCCCGCACCGCCCCGACGACGAGGAGAAGCCCCGTGCCCGGGCCCCGCCGAACCATCACCGAAACCGAGCGGGCCGTGCAGCGACGGCTGGGTGGCCTGACGCTGCAGCGCGAGGCCATGGCTGCCGTGGGCAACATCCACCGGGCGGCCGCCGCCGTCCGGCAGCACCTGGAGAACTCGGTGCTGCGTCCGCACGAGCTGACGTGGACCGGCTTCGTCGTGCTGTGGGTGCTGTGGATCTGGGGCGAGGCGGAAACCTGGTCCGTGGCCGAGGAGGCGGGCATCTCCAAGGGCACCCTGACCGGTATTTCGCGCACACTCGAATCGCGCGACCTCGTGGCCCGTTCCCCCCATCCCGAGGACCGCCGCCGGGTCCTGCTCTCGCTGACCCCCCAAGGGGAGAAGCTGATGGAGAAGCTGTTCCCGGCCTTCAACGCCGAGGAAGCGTTCGTCGCCGCCCCGCTCAGCCCCGACCAGTGCCTTCAGCTCGCCGACAGTCTGCGGGTCATCGTCGGCCGGCTCGAGGAGCACGGTGAGCAGCGCAGGCGGGAACTCCTCGACGGCGAGAGCCTCGCCCCGCGGCGCTCGGGCCGCCGGCCGCGCCCGTAAGCAAGGCCGCCGGAGGTCACGGTCCCTGTCGGCGTGCCGTTCGCGCCTCGGAGCGTCGCGCTCCTGGTCGAGGTGGCGTGCACTCGCCGGATCCGCCGGGGTCCGCCGCCGAGCAGGGGCGTGGGTCTTCAGCCAAAACGTTTGATCTCAAATAAATCTTCCCGGCATGGCTTGACGCTCCCGCGACCCGCCTGTTTATTTGGGGTCAAACGAAGTGGAGGTCGGGACATGACCCGCGAGTCCCAAGCGGCTGTCATCGCCGGGGTACCCGTTGACACCCGGCACTGGATCGGCGGCGAGCGCGTCGCCTCCGGTGAGACGTTCACCGACATCTCCCCGATCGACGGCAGCGTCATCGGGGAGATCGCCCGAGGTACTCCGATGGAGGCCGCCGCGGCCGTCGCCGCCGCCAAGGCCGCCTTCCCCGGCTGGGCCGCCACCCCGCGCGCCGAGCGCGCCCGCATCCTGCACGCCATCGCCGAGGGGGTCGAGAAGCGACTCGAAGAGCTGGCCATCGTCGAGACCACTGACAACGGCGCCCTCCTGCGTTCCCACCGGCGCGGCGTCATGCCCCGCGTCGCGCACAACTTCCGCTTCTTCGCCGACCGGCTGCTGAAGCTGGAGCACGAGGACTTCGAGACCCGCGGTCACACCAACCACGTCAGCTGGGACCCGGCCGGCCCCTGCGTGCTGATCACGCCCTGGAACGCACCGCTGATGCTCGCCACGTGGAAGGTGGCCCCGGCGCTGGCGGCGGGCAACACGGTCGTCCTCAAGCCGGCCGAGTGGTCTCCGCTGACCGCCTCGCTGCTGGCCGACATCGCGGCCGAGGCCGGGCTTCCAGCCGGTGTCCTGAACGTGGTGCAGGGCTACGGCTCGGAGATCGGCGGCGCGCTCACCTCGCACCCCGACGTGCGGCGGATCAGTTTCACCGGCTCCGTTCCGACCGCGCGGCGGATCGCCGCGTCGGCCGCCGCCAACCTGACGCCGCTGAGCCTGGAGCTGGGGGGCAAGTCCCCGCTGCTGGTGTTCGCCGACGCCGACCTGGACCTGGCCGTCGACCTGGCCGTGGAGCAGTACGACAACGCCGGGCAGGTATGCCTGGCCGCCACCCGCATTCTGGTCGAGGACACGGTCGCGGAGGAGTTCACCCGCCGCTTCGTCGACAAGGCGTTCCAGTTGACGCAGGGCGACCCGCGGGACGAGGCCACCGACATCGGCCCCACCATCCATCCCCGCCAGCTGGAGAAGATCGACGGCTTCGTGCAGCGCGCAGTGGAGGCCGGCGCCCGCGCGGTCATCGGCGGACATCCCAAGGAGGGGCGGTACTACGCGCCGACCCTCCTCACCGGCGTCGCCCAGACGTCCGAGATCGTCCAGGAGGAGGTCTTCGGCCCCGTTCTGACGCTCCAGACCTTCACCAGCGAGGAAGAGGCGGTCCGGCTCGCCAACGACACCCGCTTCGGCCTGGCCGCCACCGTCGCCACGGGCGACCCCGAGCGCGCCGAACGCGTCACCGCGCGGCTGGTCGCCGGCACCGTCTGGGTCAACTGCTTCTTCGTCCGCGACCTCCGGGCGCCCTTCGGCGGCTCCCGCCACTCGGGTGTGGGCCGCGAGGGCGGCACCTGGAGCTTCGACTTCTACTGCGACGTGAAGAACACCGTCACCGCACCGAACGGATGGCAGGACCATGGGTGAGATCGTCGGGGCGGGCCTGCTCGCCCACGTCCCCACCATCGTGCTCCCGGAGGAGACCCGGCGGGAGCTGAACGAGGGCAAGGAGATCACCCTCGTCACCGGCCTGAGGCAGCTCCGCGAGGACGTCTTCGAGCGCGATGCCGCCAACGAATACGACACCGTCGTCGTCCTCGACTCCCACTGGGCCACCACCGTCGAGTTCGTCGTCACCGCACAGCCCCACCGGGCCGGCCTGTTCACCTCCGAGGAACTGCCGCGCGGCATGTGCCGAATGCCGTACGACTTCCCCGGCGACCCCGAACTCGCCCACAACATCGCGTCGTTCGCGGACAAGCACGGCACGTTCATCACGGCGATCGACGACGTGTACCTGCCGATCTTCTACGCGACCGTCAACCTGTGGAAGTTCCTCGGTGAGGGCCTGCCGGACAAGCGGTGGGTGACGATCGGCGTCTGCCAGACCGGCGACATGGAGGACCACCTGCGCCTCGGCCGGGCGCTGGCCGACGGCATCGCCGCCACCCCGGGCCGCCGGGTCCTGCTCATCGCCTCCGGAGCGCTGTCGCACACCTTCTGGCCGCTGCGTGAGATCCGGGACCACGAGGCCAGCGACCCGGCGCACATCTTCACGCCCGAGGCGCGCGCGGCCGACGAGGAGCGGATCGCCTGGTTCAAGGAGGGCCGCCACGACCGGGTCATCGACACCATGGACGCGTTCTGGAAGCACAAGCCCGAGGCCAAGTTCTTCCACTACCTGATGATGGCCGGCGCACTCGGCGAGCGGGCGTGCACGGCCAGGGCCCGCCAGTACGGCGAGTACGAGAACTCGGTCGGCACCGGTCAGGTCCACCTCTGGTTCGACCGCCCCGCCGACGGCTGGACCGGCACCGGCCTGCCCGCCGCGCGCACCCCGCACAGCCGTGTATAGGAGCCCTTCATGCCCGAGTACCGCCGCGTCCTCCTCGACGGCGCCGCCGTCCAGGTCATGGTCGACGGGGACGAGCTCGTCGCCGGGGACGGCCGTCGCGTCAGGACCGAGGACGCCCACCACCTGCCCCCGGTGCTGCCCTCGAAGGTGATCGCCGTCCACCTCAACCACCGCAGCCGCGTGGACGAGTTCCGGATCGGCCTGCCGGACACCCCGACGTACTTCCACAAGCCGACCTCCGCCCTGAACAGCCACAAGGGCGCGATCGTCCGCCCCGAGGGCTGCAAGTGGCTCAACTACGAGGGTGAGGTCGCCATAGTGATCGGGAGGACGGCCCGCAACATCTCCCCGGCCGAGGCGGGGGAGTACATCGCCGGCTACACGATCGCCAACGACTACGGCCTGCACGACTTCCGCGACACGGACGCCGGGTCCATGCTCCGGGTCAAGGGGTCCGACACCCTGTGCCCGCTCGGTCCCGGCCTGGTCACCGACTGGGACTTCCAGGGCAAGCGGCTGCGCACCTACGTCAACGGCACGCTCGTCCAGGACGGCTCGACCGACGAAATGACGTGGGACATGCACTACCTCGTCGCCGACATCGCCCGCACCATCACCCTGTTCCCCGGCGACGTCCTGCTGTCCGGCACCCCAGCCAACTCCCGTCCCGTGCAGCCGGGCGACGTCGTCGAGGTGGAGGTCGAGGGACTGGGCAGACTCACCAACCACGTCGTCACCGGCCCCACCGCCGTCCGCACCGACGTCGGCGCCCAGCCCACCGAGTCCGAGGAAGTGCTCTCGACCGCCCTGGGCGGCGACTGGGAGTTCCGCGGCATCCGCCCGCCCAAGCGCTGAACCCCGACCGCGTCCATAGTCCATACACCAGATCGAGGAAGAGTGACGGAATGGATCTGACCAAGTGGCTGGCCTCGGCGGTCGCGTCGAACGCCGAGTGGGCGAAGACCTTCGGCCCCTTCGACCCGCACCCGGCACTGGCCGTCGACGACAACCGGTTCGCCGCCGCGTTCGCGGTCTTCACCGAACGGCTGAAGGACAACTACCCCTTCTTCCACCCCCGCTACGCGGGGCAGATGCTCAAGCCGCCCCACCCGGCGGCGGTGGTGGGCTACCTGACCGCGATGCTGATCAACCCGAACAACCACGCCCTGGACGGTGGTCCGGCCACCGCCGCGATGGAGCGGGAGGTGGTGCAGCAGCTGGCCACGATGTTCGGCTACGACACCCACCTGGGGCACCTGACCACCAGCGGCACCATCGCCAACCTCGAGGCGCTGTTCGTGGCGCGCGAACTGCACCCGGGCAAGGGCGTCGCATACAGCACCGAGGCCCACTACACGCACGGCCGGATGTGCGGGGTTCTCGGGGTGGAAGGCTTCCCCGTCCCCACCGACGACCTCGGCCGCATGGACCTCGACGCGCTGGAGGAGTTGCTGCGCGGCGGCCGGGTCGGCACGGTCGTGCTCACCGCCGGTACGACCGGGCTCGGCGCCATCGAGCCGGTCCACGAGGCGCTGGCGCTGCGTGAGCGCTACGGCGTGCGGATCCATGTCGACGCCGCCTACGGCGGATTCTTCACCCTGCTGGCCGGCGCGGACGGCCCCGAGGGCCTGCCGGCCGAGCCCTGGCAGGCCGTCGCCCAGGCCGATTCCATCGTGGTGGACCCGCACAAGCACGGCCTGCAGCCCTACGGCTGTGGCGTAGTCCTCTTCCGTGACCCCTCGGTCGGCCGGTTCTACCTGCACGACTCGCCGTACACGTACTTCACCTCCGAGGAACTGCACCTGGGCGAGATCAGCCTGGAGTGCTCCCGGGCGGGTGCGGCGGCTGCCGCCCTCTGGCTCACCTTCCGGTTGCTGCCGCCCACTCGTGAGGGGCTGGGCCAGGTGCTGGGGGCCGGCCGGCGGGCGGCGCTGCGTTGGGCGGAACTGATCGAGGGTTCCGAGCACCTCGAGCTCTACCAGCCGCCGCAGCTCGACATCGTCAGCTACTTCCCGCTGACCGCGGGCATCACCCTTTCGGAGATCGATGCGGCCAGCAACCGGATGCTGCAGGAAGGGATGACCGACACCCAGGACCCGGTCTTCCTCAGCACCCTCCGCGTCGGTGGCGAGCGCTTCACCGCCCGCCACCCGAAGATCACCGTCGACGCCGGCAGCGCGCGCATTCTGCGCAGCGTGCTGATGAAGCCCGAATCCGAGACCTACGTCGAGCACCTGCACCAGCGGCTGGAGCAGCTCGCCCGCTCCTGACCCCCCCGTGCGTCACCGGCTCGCCTGGGCCCGGCGGACGGTGATCCGGAAGCCGGGTGCCCGGTTCGAACCTCACGCGGCGGCGCACCCCTCCCCGCCCGCCGCGTCTGTCGCAGACGGCTTGTCCGCCCCTGCTGATCTCCCTGGAGCGTGATGGCATGGCCCGCGTCCGTGGCTACTTCCACCCCAAGACGGCGACGGGTGCCTCGTCGCTGATCCCCTCCCCACCGTGGCGTTACTCCGGCGACCTGCTCACCGTCGAGTACCGCACCGACCCGGCCCGGGTGCGCGAGCTGTTGCCCGAGCCGCTGGAACTCGCCGACGAGGATCCCGGCGCGGTCGCGCTGATCTGGGCCGACTGGCAGTCGTGCTCGGCATCCGGCGCCGAGCTGCTGGATCCGGTGCTCGCCCAGTACAAGGAGGCGTTCGCCGTCGTCCGCTGCAAGTACAGGGGCCAGACCTACACCCGCTGCGTGTACATCTGGGTCGACAAGGACTTCGCCATCGCCCGCGGACTGCACCAGGGCTACCCGAAGAAGCTCGGCTCCATCCACCAGAGCCGCCCGCACCCCTACGGGCCGGCGCCCCGGATCGAGGCCGGGGCACGGTTCGGCGCGACCCTCGCCGCCGCCGACCGGCGCCTGGCCCAGGCCGTGGTGACCCTGCGGCAGCCGGCGGAGACGAACGGGTTCGTCAACGCCCATCCGATGGTCCACCACCGATGGCTACAGTCGATCGAGAAGGGGAAGGGCCTCGCCCTGGACGAGCTGATCGAGTCCGGCGCCGCCTCCTTCGAGGGCGGTCAGCCCTGGGTCGGTGACGCCGAACTGGAACTGTTCGAGTCACCCACCGAGGAGCTGGCCCGGCTGGAGATCCGCGAGCCGATCGCCGCGTACTACCGGCAGGTCGGCGTGGTCTGGGACGGCGGCCGGCTGCTCGAATCCGGCACCAGCGGCGCCGAGTGAAAGGCCTTCCGGAGACATCATGCACACCCTCACCCATGAGGAACTACTGATCCGGGCCGCGGAACTCCACCTGCCCACCCAGCACTACATCGACGGCCGGGCCGAAAGCGGCAGCGGCGCGACGTTCGCCGTCGTCGCCCCCCGCGACGGACAGATCCTCACGCACGTCGCCGACGCGCGTCAGGCCGAGGTCGATCTCGCGGTCGCGGCGGCACGCCGCGCCTTCGACTCCGGCCCCTGGCCGCGCATGGCGCCCGCCGACCGCGGCCGGACCCTGCTGCGGATCGCCGACCTCCTCGAAGAACAACGCGAGCAGTTCGCCCTCACGATCAGCCTGGAGATGGGCAAACCGATCACCGAGGCACACGACATCGAACTGCGCGCCGCCGTCAACACCTTCCGCTGGTACGGGCAGCTGGCCGACAAGCTCACCGACGAGTCCCCGCACACCGCACCCGACACCCTCGCCCTCGTCACACGGGAGCCGGCCGGCGTGGTCGGCGCCGTCGTGCCGTGGAACTTCCCGCTCACCCTGGCCGGCTGGAAGGTCGCCCCGGCCCTCGCCGCAGGGTGCGCCGTCGTCCTGAAGCCATCCGAATCGTCCCCGCTGTCGGCCCTGCTGCTGGGCCGCATCGCCACCGAGGCCGGACTGCCCCCGGGCGTCCTCAACGTCGTCACCGGTGACGGCGCGACGGCAGGCCGGGCCATCGGCCTGCACCCGGACGTCGATGTCCTGTCCTTCACCGGCTCCACCGCCGTCGGCCGCCACTTCCTGCGCTACGCCGCCGACTCCAACGTCAAACGCGTCTGGCTGGAGCTCGGTGGCAAGTCGCCCAACATCATCCTTCCCGACGCCCCCGACCTGGAGAAGGCCGCCGCCACCGCCGCCTGGGGCATCTTCTTCAACCAGGGCGAGATGTGCACCGCCCCCTCCCGGCTCCTCGTGCACTCCTCCGTCGCCGAGCAGGTCACCGACGCCGTGGTCCGGCGGGCACGGGAGCTGAGAGTCGGCGACCCGCTGCACCCGGCCACGCAGATGGGCGCCCTGGTCTCACCAGCCCACCTCGACCGCGTCCACGGCCACGTCCTCACCGGCCAGGCCGAGGGTGCCCGACTGCGCACCGGCGGGGAGCGCACCCTGACCGCCACCGGCGGCAGCTTCCTCCAGCCGACCGTCTTCGACCACGTCGACCCCGGCATGCGGCTGGCCCGCGAGGAGATCTTCGGCCCCGTGCTGTCCGTCCTCACCTTCGACGACCTCGACGAGGCGGTACGCCTGGCCAACGCCACCGAGTACGGCCTCGCCGCCGGCCTGTGGACCTCCGACCTCTCCACGGCCCACCAGGTCTCCCGCGCCCTGAAGGCCGGCACGGTATGGGTCAACTGCTACGAGGAGGGCGACCTCACCGTGCCCTTCGGCGGCATGAAGCAGTCCGGCAACGGACGCGACAAGTCCGTCCACGCCCTGGAGAAGTACACCGAACTGAAAACCACCTGGATCCAGCTGTGACACGCCCCCTGATCGCCATCCCGGCCCGCTTCTCCGCCGCCACCTCCGCCCTGCGGTACGAAGCCGAGGTCAACGCCCGCGCGCTCGTCGAGGCAGTCTGGCGCGCCGGCGGCGAACCGGTGAGCATCCATCCGTCGGACCCCGCCGACACCGACGTCGCCGCCCGGCTCGCCCGCTTCGACGGCGTGCTGCTCCCCGGCGGCGGGGACATCGCCCCGCACCGCTACGGTGCGACCGACCGCCACGGCAGCGTCTACGACGTCGACCACCTCCAGGACGCCTTCGACCTCGAAGTCGCCCTCCGGGCACTGGGGACGGGGATCCCGCTGCTGGCGATCTGCCGGGGCCTCCAGGTCGTCAACGTCGCCCTCGGCGGCACCCTTCACCAGGACATGGGCGGCCCCGACCACGAGCATCGCCATCTGGTGCACCCGGTGTCCATCCGCGAAGGCTCGAGGACGGCACACGCAGTGGGTGCCGGGAAGGCCGAAGCGTCCTGCTACCACCACCAGCGGGTCGAGCGCCTGGGCAACGGCCTGACCGTGGCGGCCACCGCCGGGGACGGCACGGTCGAAGCCCTCGAACTGCCCACCGCGCAAGGCTGGTTCACCGCCGTGCAGTGGCACCCGGAGGACACCGCGCACAGCGACCCCGCCCAGCAGAACCTGTTCGACACCTTGGTACGCATGGCCATGGCCGTCTCGTGTTGAGCAGCCCGGACGGCTTCCGATGACCTCGCCTGTGGAGTGCGTGGCAAAGGTAGTCGCCCGAGCACTGCTACGACTCGTGACCTGACATCGATCAAGGCGTCGGTCCGCTCACAAGAAGTGCCGGATCGGGGTGACGGCGGCCTCCTTGGCGCGCTGGAGCACGCCTCGTCGTCTCCAGCGGGCGAGGTCGATGTCGACGCTGTGCTTCAGGTCCGCTTCGTAGTCGCGGTCGAGCGCGGCCGTGAACGTCTCGTCCAGGACGGCGAGCATGACCTCCTCGTCGTGGTCCATGGACCGGCGGTTGAAGTTGGTGGATCCGATGAGGGCGGCGACCGAGTCCACTGTGATGACCTTGGCGTGCATCATCGTCGGCTGGTACTGCCGGATGTGCACCCCTGACTCCAGCAGGCGGGTGTAGTGGTGCTGGCCGGCCAGCCGGCAGGCGCGCTGGTCGGTGTGGGGGCCGGGAAGCAGGATCTCCACGCGCACGCCGCGCCGGGCGGCCCGGCACAGCAGGTCGATGAAGTAGGTGTCGGGGGCGAAGTAGGCGGTGGCGAGGCGGAAGCGCTCCTCGGCGGAGGTGAGCATCACGCGGATGAGGGTCTGCATGTCCTGCCAGCCGATGCTGGCGGAGCCGCGCACCACCTGAACGACCGACGAGCCGGCCTGCCGGTGCTCGGTGAAGCGGTCGCGGTCGTCGAAGAGTTCGTGGTGGCACTCGGCCCAGTTCTGCGCGAACGCGGCGGCGATGCCGTCCACGGCCGGGCCGCGCACCTGGACATGGGTGTCCCGCCACTCGCCGGGGCCGCGGGCGTCGCCGCACCATTCTTCCGCGATGCCGACGCCTCCGGTGAAGGCGGTGCGCTCGTCGACGACGAGGGCCTTGCGGTGGCAGCGGTGGTTCTGTTTGAACGGTGACAGCCAGACGGGCTTGCGGAACCAGGCCACCTGCACACCGGCGGCGTCCATGAGGTCCAGCAGGTCCCGTTCGATCTCCTTGGCGCCGAAACCGTCGAGCAGCAGCCGTACCCGCACCCCCGCACGGGCACGGTCGGCGAGAGCGGCGGCGAAGTCGCGGGCGATCTGACCGCGCCAGTAGACGAACGTCATCAAGTCGATCGTGTGCCGGGCCGAGCGGATCGCGCCGAGCATCGCGGGGAAGATCTCATCGCCGTTGCGCAGGGGCACCAGCTCGTTGCCTTCGGTGGCGGCCACGCCGATCAGCCGTTCGAGGCGTCGGCGCAGGCGCTGTTTGCGGGCCTCCGCGTCAGGTTCGGTGCCACGAGCAGCGGGTGCGGCTATGCCGTCGAGGATCACGCCGAATCTCCCGTTGGGCCAAGAGGACAGATCGTCTGCGGGCCTCCGGACGAGCCCAGAGAGCAGATGCCCGGCAGCCCCCGCCGCACTCCCGGCATCGTCCTGGACAGGGCCGTGGCGCGAAGTTCGCCCCGAAGCGTCATCTTTTCAGCCAACCGCACACGCACTCGCCACCGCCCCGCCTCATCGAACTCCCCACCGAGCACCCCGGAGACCGCCTGCTCCTCGGCCGAGCGGGCATACGGCGGTGAGCCGGGGGAGGACAGCCTCCGGCGAACGTCGTCGCCGAGCGCTGGACCGGAGGGGCACCCATGTCGACTGCCGTGCCGGAAAAACCCGCCGAACCCACGCCCGCGGCCGGCCGGTCGCGGCGGGTTCCCGGCAGAACCGCCGTGATCTGCAATCCCACGGTCACCGGCCGGGCCGACCGCGAGGCGCTGCGCCGGGTGCTGGAACACCACGGCCACCCCGCACCGGAGTTCGTCGAGACGACCGCCGACGACCCGGGAGGCGGCCAGACGGCCGATGCGGTCCGCGACGGCGCGACACTCGTGGTGGTGTGCGGCGGCGACGGCACGCTCCGCGCGGCCGCCGACGCCCTGGCAGGCAGTGACGTACCACTCGCCCTGGTGCCCTGCGGGACCGGCAACCTCCTGGCCCGCAATCTCGGCCTGCCGATGGCACCGGCCGACGCCCTCGACGCCGCGCTGCGCGGTACGGCCCACCGCATCGACCTCGGCCGTATCGAGGGCGACGGGCTGGCCCCCACGCACTTCGCCGCCATGTCCGGCGCCGGTCTCGACGCCGCGATGGTGCAGCGGGCCAACGCGCACGAGAGGACCAAGTCCGTCCTCGGCTGGCCCGCCTATGTGCTCGCCGCCCTCCGCGTGCTCCACACCCCGCGCACGGGGCTGAGCATCCGTCTCGACGGCGCGCCCGCCCTGCGCCGCACGGCCCGCATGGTGCTGGTCGGAAACGTCGGCACCGTACAGGGCGGTATGACCCTGCTTCCGGGCGCCCGGCCCGACGACGGACGGCTGGACCTGCTGATCCTGGACCCACGCGGCCCCAGGGGCTGGCTGGCCGCCGTACGGACGCTGCTGCGTCGCGAAGCGGCGGCAGCACCGTCGCCGGCCGCGCCCGGTCGCCGCACGCGGAACGGCGTCGGGGGCGGCGTACCCGTGGAGTTCTTCACCTTCCGGCGTGCGGAGTTCGCCTTCGACGACCCGCAGCCCCGTGAGCTGGACGGCGATCCCGTGGCCGTCGGCCGGCGCCTGACCGCGGAGGTCAGGCCGGGGGCCCTGACCGTGCTGCTGCCGACGCGGGAGAAGTGAATGGGTACCGCCACGAAGGTCCCCGAGACGCGGGACATGAGCGGAGCGGAACTGTCCGGCGACGAGGCATGGGCGGCACTGCGCCGTTACGGCGGCTGGTCCCTGCTGCGGGACGCCTTCGTCCGCTTCCGGTACGCCGACGGCTTCAGCCACTCCCGGGCCCTCGCTCTGCAGACGGTGCTGGCCGTGGTACCCCTGGCCATCGCCTTCGTGGGCCTGTCGACCACCCTGCACACCGAGGACGTGGGCCGACTGGCCGAACTGACGATCCACCGGTTCGCCCGGGGGCCCAGCGCCGACGTCGTCGGCGACGCCCTCGACCGCAGTCGGCACACGGCGGGCGACGGCGCCGCCGTCGCCCTCTGGTTCGGCGCCGCCTTCTCCCTGGTCAACGTCACCACCGCGATGTGCCAGATCGAGCGGGGCGCCAACCGGATCTACGGCAACGAACGTGACCGTCCCTTCCACCTCAAGTACCTGCGCGGCCTGCTGATGTCCGTCTGCGCGGGGCTACCGCTGGGCCTCGGGTCCGTCGTCATGGTCGCCGGCGACGACCTCGCCTCGGCGGCGGTGACCGTCTACCACCTCGACGGCAGCGCCCGGACGGCCTGGGACATCCTGCGCTGGCCCTTCGGACTGCTGCTCGCGCTCATCTCGGCGAGTGCCGTCTTCCGCCGCTCGCCGCGCCGCCGGCAGCCCGGCTACACCTGGCTGGCCTTCGGCGCGGCCGTCTACCTGGTGCTGTGGATGACACTGACGTGGCTGCTGAGCCTCTACCTGGACCTCAGCGGCTCCTTCGACACCGTCTACGGCCCCCTCAGCGCCTTCATGTCGTTGCTGTTGTGGGCCTACCTGACCTCCATCGCCCTCTTCCTCGGGCTCGCCTTCGCCGCGCAACTGGAAGCGGCGCGCGGCCGTCGACCCGCCCCGGTCCAACCCGATCCCGGAGTATGACTGCTCACCGGGATCCCGTGATGTGGCGCATGCCCCGGGCTACTCCTTCCCGTCCGGGGACGCGATGACGGCGACCACGTCCTCGCACCCCGGTGAGCCACGGACCGGAACCCGAACTCGCCCGAAGCCGCCCCCGGACCCGGCCCGCCGCCCCCGGCAGGACGGGCACAGCAGCGCAGTCCGATCGCACCGCACGTCCAGGTTTCCTGACGAGGCCGCAGGACTGGGAGGCCGATACCGGGCAATGAGCGAGGGGTGATACGTACGGCAGTCGTCGCCCTGACCCTGGCCACCGGCATGGTGGCAGCCGTTGCCGCGGTCGGTCTCTCGCCCTGGTGGTGCGCGGCCGCCGTGCCGCTCACCCTGCTGGGTCTGCTGGGCGCGGCGGACCTGCTGCAGCGCCGGCATTCGGTGCTGCGCAACTACCCCGTGCTGGGGCATGCCCGCTTCCTCATGGAGCGGATCCGCCCGGAACTGCAGCAGTACTTCATCGAGCGGAACTTCGACGGGCGCCCCTTCGACCGGGATGTCCGCACCATCGTCTACGAGCGGGCGAAAGGCACGGACGCCGAGCAGCCGTACGGCACCGAACGGGACGTCTACCAGCCCGGCTACGAGTTCCTGGTGCCGTCGATGGCTCCGTGTCCGGTGCCGAAGACGCCTCCGCGGGTGCGGGTCGGCGGGCCCGACTGCGGCCGCCCCTACGACATGGCGCTGCTGAACGTGTCGGCGATGAGCTTCGGCTCGCTGTCGGCGAACGCGATCCTCGCTCTCAACGGTGGCGCGGCCGCCGGGGGTTTCGCCCACGACACCGGTGAGGGCGGCCTGTCGGAGTACCACCTGAGGCCGGGTGGGGACCTGGTCTGGGAGATAGGCACCGGGTACTTCGGCTGCCGTACCCGGGACGGTGAATTCGACCCCGGTGAGTTCGCCGACAAGGCCGCACACGAGCACGTCAAGTGCGTGTCCCTGAAACTCTCCCAGGGCGCCAAACCGGGCATCGGCGGCGTGCTGCCGGGCGCCAAGGTCAATGCCGAGATCGCGAAGGTACGGGACGTGCCCGAGGGCCGGACGGTGATCTCGCCGCCGTACCACCGGGTGTTCTCCACCCCGCGCGAACTGGTCCGCTTCATCGCCCGGATGCGAGAGCTGTCCGGGGGCAAGCCGACCGGATTCAAACTGTGCGTGGGGTCGCGCCGGCAGTTCCTCGCCGTGTGCAAGGCCATGCTGGCGGAGGGCACGGCGCCCGACTTCATCGTCGTGGACGGAGGCGAAGGCGGTACCGGGGCCGCGCCCCTGGAATTCGCCGACCACGTGGGGGCCCCGCTGACCGAGGGTCTGCTCACCGTGCACAACGCCCTTGTCGGCGCGGGCCTGCGCGACCGGATCAGAATCGGTGCGAGCGGCAAGATCGCCACGGGTACCGACCTGGTCAAGCGCCTGGTGCAGGGCGCCGACTACGGCAACGCGGCGCGGGCGATGATGTTCGCCGTCGGCTGCATCCAGGCCCAGCGGTGCCATACGAACACCTGCCCCACCGGTGTGACGACACAGGACCCCCGACGCGCCCGTGCCCTCGACGTCCGTGACAAGACGCCGCGCGTCCAGCGCTTCCAGGAGGCGACCGTGGCCAGCGCCCTGCAGATCATGGCGTCCATGGGCGTCACCGATCCCGCCGAGCTGCGCCCCCACATGCTCCGCCGGCGCATCGACCCCTACACCGAGCGCTCCTACGAGGAGCTGTACGAGTGGCTCGCGCCGGGGCAGTTGCTCGCCGCGCCTCCGCAGTCCTGGGCGGCCGACTGGAATGCCGCCGATCCCGACCGATTCACCGTCTGACCTGGAGGACTCAAGTGGCCCGTACCGTCGCCCGCGTCATCGTGGACGCACTGAGCGAACTCGGCGTGCGCCAGGTGTTCGGCGTGGTGGGAGACGCGCTCAATCCCCTGACCGACGCCATTCGCACCACCGAGGGCCTGGAGTGGGTGGGTTGCCGGCACGAGGAGGCGGCGGCGTTCGCCGCGAGCGCCCAGTCGCAGCTCACGGACACCCTCGGCGTCTGCATGGGCACGGTCGGACCCGGTTCCGTCCACCTGCTCAACGGGCTGTACGACGCGGCCAAGAGTCACACCCCGGTTCTGGCGATCGCCGGCCAGGTGCCACTCGCCGAGCTCGGCACCGACTACTTCCAGGAAGTCGACAACGACGCCCTCTTCAGCGATGTGGCCGTCTTCCGTGCGACCATCACCTCTCCCGACCAACTGCCGCAGATGCTCGAGACGGCGGTGCGCCACGCCCTGGGCCGCAAGGGGGTCGCCGTCCTGACCGTGCCCGGCGACCTGGGCGAGCGCGAACTGAACCCGGACCGCCCGGCCAGGTTCTCCCTGAACGCTCCGCTCAGCCGGCCGGAGGAATCCGCCGTGCGGCGGGCCGCCGAACTCCTGGACCGCTCCGAACGGGTCACACTGCTCGTCGGACGGGGCGCACGCGGCGCCCGCGAGGACGTGCTGACCCTCGCCGACCGGCTGGCCGCGCCGATGGTACTCACCCTCAAGGCCAAGGAGGGCTTCGAAGGCGACGCCAACTCCTTCCAGGTCGGCCAGACCGGGCTGATCGGCAACCCGGCCGCCGCGTCGGCCCTGCAGGACGCGGACACCTTGCTGCTGCTGGGGACCGACTTTCCCTATCGGGACTGGTATCCCGAGGGGAAGACCGTCATCCAGGTGGACACCGAGGCCGCCCACATCGGGCGGCGCGTACCGGTCGACGCCGGCCTCGTCGGTGACACCGGCGTGACCGTCCGCGACCTTCTCACCCACCTCGCCGCCGCTCCCGCCGGGACGGAGGGGGCGCGGGACCGCTCGCACCTGGAGAAGGCATGTGAGCGTTTCCGGCAGTGGCGCGAGAGCCAGGCGCGGCTGGCCGACCCGGCACACGACAAGGGCCTGATCGGCCGCCTTCGCTCCTCGCTCGACAACCGCACCCACGACATCCGGCCGGAGGCGCTGGCGGCAGTGGTCGACCGGCTGGCCGACGATGACGCCGTGTTCACCTCCGACACCGGCATGGCGACGGTGTGGCTCTCGCGTTTCGTCGAGATGCGGGGCGAGCGGCGGCTCATCGGTTCCTACAACCTCGGCTCGATGGCCAACGCGATGCCGCAGGCGCTGGGCGCCCAGTGCCTGGACCGTGAGCGGCAGGTCGTGGCCTTCTGCGGGGACGGCGGGCTGAGCATGCTCCTCGGCGACCTCATGACACTGAAGACCCACCGTCTCCCCGTGAAGCTCGTCGTCTTCGACAACCGCCGTCTGGGCATGGTCAAGCTGGAACAGGAACAGGCCGGGCTCCCGGAGTTCGGCACCGTCCTGGACAACCCCGACTTCGCCGCCGTCGCCACGGCCATGGGCATCACCGGGATCCGCGTGACCGACCCGGCCGAGCTGGAGAAGGCCGTACGCCGCGCCTTCGACACCCCCGGACCGGTACTGCTCGACGTGCTCACCAACCCGGACGAGGTCGCGGTGCCGGCCAAGCCGACCGTCGAGCAGGGGTGGGGATTCGCAGTGGCCAAGGTCAAGGAGATCGTGCGCAGCCACGGGGACGGCAACGCGCCGTGATGCGGACACGGCGATTCCGAAAAGGCGGGCATGCACTCCGTGAGTCGGGGTAGGCGGCTGATCGTCGGTCGAGGGGACCGACCGAGACGAAGCCGATCGATGGGGAAGGGCGCACCATGGTGACGACGACCGTGCAGACTGCCGAGCAGACAGTGGCTGTGCCGGAGATCGCCGACCCGTCCAAGGTCGCTCCCCAGGACGCGCGGGAGCTGTCGAAGCTCTTCTTCGAGCAGCTCGCGAAGCTGGAGGAGGGCACGCCCGAATACCAGTACGCGCGCAACACCCTGATCGAGATGAACATGTCCCTGGTCCGCTTCGCGGCCGGCCGGTTCCGCAGCCGCGGGCCGGAGGAGATGGAGGACATCGTCCAGGTCGGCATGATCGGTCTGATCAAGGCCATCGACCGGTTCGAGCTGTCCCGGGAGGTCGAGTTCACCTCCTTCGCGATCCCCTACATCGTGGGTGAGATCAAGCGGTTCTTCCGTGACACGTCCTGGGCCGTGCACGTACCCCGTCGGCTGCAGGAGGCCCGCGTCCAACTGGCCCGCGCCACCGAGGAACTGCGCAGCCGGCTGGGCCGTACCCCCACGGTCAAGGAACTGTCCGAGCTGATGAGCCTGCCCGAGGAGGAGGTCGTCGAGGCCCAGCTTGCCTCCAACGGCTACAAGTCGGCCTCCCTGGACGCCACGATCAGTGGCAGCGAGGACGGCGAAGCCGCGCTCGCGGACTTCATCGGCGACGAGGACGCGGCCCTCGGCCTGGTCGAGGACTTCCACGCCCTCGCACCGATGATCGCCGAACTCGGCGAACGCGACCGCAGGATCATCCACTGGCGGTTCGTCGAGGAACTCACCCAGGCCCAGATCGGCGAACGCCTCGGCGTCTCCCAGATGCACGTCTCCCGTCTGATCACCCGCCTCCTGACCCGCCTGCGCGAAGGCATGCTGAGCACCCACTGAACGCTTCGGGCACGCCTGCCGGCCCCCCTTGCACACGAACGGGGCGGCGTACGCCGACGGGGTGTCGGTGTACGCCGCCCTCGGGTGGGACGGGTTGCGGGAGGCGGCCCGCGTTGTCAGGGCGGCTACTTCGGGTCGTGGTCGAACTTCGAGGTCGACCAGAGATAGCCGAGCACCGCGAGGCCCAGGCACCAGACGACGGCGAGCCATCCGTTGTTGCCGATCCCGGTGCCGAGCAGCAGGCCGCGCAGGGTCTCGATGGCGGGCGTGAACGGCTGGTACTCGGCGATGGGCTGGAACCAGCCCGGCATCGCGTCGATGGGAACGAAGGCGCTGGACAGGAGCGGCAGCAGGATCAGGGGCGTCGCGTTGTTGCTGGCGGCCTCGGCGTTCGGGCTGATCAGACCCATGCCGACGGCGATCCAGGTGAGTGCCGTGGCGAAGAGCACGAGCAGTCCGAACGCCGCGAGCCACTCCAGGACGGTGGCATCGGTGGAGCGGAAACCGATGGCCACGGCGACGGCGCCGACGACGACCACGCTGATGATCGACTGCAGCACGCTGCCGATGACGTGTCCGACGATCACGCAGCCGCGGTGGATCGCCATGGTGCGGAAGCGGGCGATGATGCCCTCGGTCATGTCGTTGGAGACGGAGACCGCTGTGCCGACCACGGTGCTGCCGATGGTCATCAGCAGGAGGCCCGGGACGAGGTAGGCGATATATCTGGAGCGGTCCGGACTGCCGCCGCCGATGCCCGCGCTCATGGTGTCGCCGAAGACGTAGACGAAGAGCAGCAGCAGCATGATCGGGGTGAGCAGCAGGTTCAGGGTGAGGGACGGGTAGCGCCGGGCGTGCAGGAGGTTGCGGCGCAGCATCGTGGAGGAGTCGCGTACGGCGAGGGAGAGCCGGGTCGCGCGGGCGGGAGCCACGGGGGAGCTCATCGGACGGTCTCCTTGGGCTGGTGGGGGACGCCGCCGCCGCCGGTCAGGGCGAAGAACACGTCGTCGAGGTCGGGGGTGTGCACGGTCAGCTCGTCGGCCTCGATGCCGGCCGAGTCCAGCCAGTCGAGGATGGAGCGCAGCTCGCGCGGGCTGCCTTCGCTCGGGATCTGCAGGGCGAGGGATGCGTCGTCCCTGGCGGCCTCGCGCAGTGCGGAGGCGGCGCTCTGGTACGCGGCCGGGTCGGTGAAGCGGAGCCGGACGTGCCCGCCGGGGATGAGCCGCTTCAGTTCCTCGGCGGTGCCCTGGGCGGCGATCCTGCCGTCGTTGAGCACGGCGATGCGGTCGGCGAGTTCGTCCGCCTCCTCCAGGTACTGGGTGGTGAGGAAGACAGTGACGCCGTCGGAGACCAGCTCGCGGATGATCCGCCACATGTTGTGCCGGGAGCGCGGGTCGAGGCCGGTGGTCGGCTCGTCGAGGAAGATGATCCGCGGGTCGCCGACCAGGGTCATGGCGATGTCGAGGCGGCGCTTCATGCCGCCGGAGTAGGTGGCGGCGGGCTTCTTCGCGGCCTCGGTGAGGTCGAAGCGCTCCAGCAGGTCGGCGGTGACCTGCCGTCCCTCGCGCTTGGAGAGGTGGTGCAGGTCCGCCATGAGCAGCATGTTCTCCTCGCCGGTGATCAGGCCGTCGACGGCGGAGAACTGTCCGGTGACGCCGATCGCGGCGCGCACGGCCTGGGGGTCGGCGGCGAGGTCGTGGCCGCCGACGAGGATCGGGCCACTGGCGGGGTCGGGGGAGACGAGGGTGGAGAGGATCTTGACGGCGGTGGTCTTGCCGGCGCCGTTCGGGCCGAGCAGGGAGAAGACCGTTCCTTCGGGGACGGCCAGGTCGACGCCGTCGAGGACGGTCTTGTCGCCGTAGGACTTGCGCAGCCCGTTCGCCGCGATGGCCAGGTTGGTCATGAGGGGTGCTCCCTTTACAGGCTGCGGGCGGTGATGTCGCCGTAGGCGGTGGTCGCGTGGACGTTCAGGCCGGCGTCGCCGTCGGTGTTCTTGAGCGCGTTGTGGATCCGGCCGTAGGTGGTCCCGGCGTCCAGGGAGGCGGAGACTCCGCGGGCGGCGCCGACGGAGATGTCGCCCTTCTGGGTGGTCAGCGTGACCGTGCCGCGCAACGCCTCGGCGATCTGGATGTCGCCCCTCTGGGTGCTGATCTCCGCGGGGCCGCCCAGGCGGCCGACCGAGACGTCGCCGTCGTGGACGGAGAGGCGGGCGCTCGCGGCCTCGTCGAGCTTGACCGAGCGGTAGCCGCCCTCGAAGGTGACGTCGCCGAGCCGTCCGACGCCGCGGAGTTCGGCGGCGCCCGCCTTCGCCTCGACGCGCGAGTCGGCGGGCAGCTGGACCGTCACCTCGATGGATCCGGAGCTGCCGAGGATCCGGTTCTTCGGCGCCGGGGCCTCGATCCGCAGGACGCCGTCGCGGTATGCGACCTCGATCCGCTCCGCCGCCTTCACGTCCCGGCTCTTGGAGGCGTCCGCGGGCAGGATCTCGACCGTGGTGTCGGCCCGGTCGGCGGCGATGAACCGGATGCGTCCCGCCGGGATGTCGAGGACGGCCGAGACCGGGGCGGGGGTGTCGAACTTCTGCATCGTGCTCTCCTTCGGCGCGCTGTTTCTGATGATGGAAACGCTACGTTGCATTCATGATTCCGGCAACGTATTCGTTGCGAGCAATCCGTATCAGCGCAGGTCATGGCCATGAAATCGTTGCAACGGCCCTGAGGGTAACGCAACGACCTCCGCACAGCTCGTTGCAATGGAGTGGGGGTGAACGCTATACTGGAGAGGCCACGGACCACGAAGGAGACCGCGATGCCGGGAGGCAGACTCACCCAGCAGGAACGCCAGCAGATCGCGCTGGGGCTGGCCGACGGCCTCGCCTGCGCGGAGATCGCCAGACGCCTCGACCGACCCACCTCGACGATCACGCGCGAGGTCATGCGCAACGGCGGCCCCACCGCCTACCGCGCCGATCTCGCCCACCGCGCCACCGAACACCGCGCCCACCGCCGCAGGCAGGCCGAGCCCCGGGGGCCGGAGGCGCCCGCGCAGATCTACGGGCGCGATGCCGAGGCGGTGCGCGAGTACGAGGAGACGTTCACCACCGTCCTCATGCAATCGGGCACGCCCAAGATGATGGCGCGGGTACTGGCCTGCCTCTGCACCAGCGACGCGGGCAGCCTCACCGCGTCCGAACTCGTCCAGCGTCTCCGGGTCAGTCCGGCGTCCATCTCCAAAGCGATCGCGTTCCTCGAGAGCCAGGGCCTCGTCCGCCGGGAACGCGACGAACGCCGCCGCGAGCGCTACGTCGTCGACGACGACGTCTGGTACCAGTCAATGATGGCCAGCGCCCGCGGCACCACCCAGATCGCCGAGACCGCACGGGAGGGCGTCGGCATCCTCGGCCCCGGCACCCCGGCCGCCGCCCGCCTCGAGAACATCGCCCGTTTCCTCGACTTCATCTCCGAGAGCATCGCGCGCGCCGCGGACCAGGCCCGCGAAGTCCTCCACACGAAACCCGTAGCGACGTCGGGCGGTACCGCCGAGCCGGATGCAGATCGCTGAAGCCGACCCGGCCCCGTCGCTCCTGGTGGGAGCGGCGGGGCCCGCGGTCACCAGCGGGGCCGGTGGAGTGCGCTTGTCCGGGGCGTTCAGTAGCCCGGTGCCTTCGCCAGCTTCTCGCGGTCGGCGGCGATCGCGGGCTGGTAGACCCGCGCGTCCCAGTCCTCGGGAGCCACGGACGCCAGGGCGATGGAGATCGCCGTCTCCTCGACCTCGAACGCCTCCTGCACGGCGGTCGTCACCCGCTCCACCAGGCGGGAAAGCTGCTCGGCGGTGAGGGACTTCGGGAAGTGCTGAATGGTCACGTGAGGCATGGAAGTGTCCTTGTCTGTCGCGTTGCCGAGGCTGCTGCCGGCCGCGGCGTGGCCCGCTGCAGCGCCTTGACCAGCTCGTCGACGCCCGGGTCGCGCAGCGCTCCGTAGTGGTCGGTCTCCAGCTGGACGATGGTGGGCGGGGCCGCCGTGTGGCCCGGGGTGCGCTCGATGAAGGAGGGTTCGTCGCCCTGCGCCCGGAACACCGTGACGGGCGCCGCGACCCGGCGGGCGGCCGGGTCGACGTGGTCGTAGGTGAACCCGTAGGTACGGCAGACCACGGCCACCACCCGGCGGATCAGCGCGGCGTCCAGCTGCGGGTACTGGCGGTCGACGAACCGCGCGAAGCTCTCCGCGTCGGTGGCCTCGCGCAGGCACTCCTCGAGGACCGGGCCGCTGACCGTGCCGGCGAAGACGGAGAAGAGGATGGTGGCGAACACGGGATCGGTGAAGTCGGCCACCGCCGGGCCCGGTGCCGCCTGCGGGGCACCGGCCACCCGCGGTGAACCCGGTGCCAGCAGGAACAGCCGCTCCACCCGCTCGCCCGACTGCTCCAGCTGCCACGCCGTCTCGAAGGCGACCCGTGCGCCGAAGGAGTAGCCCCACAGCGTGTAGGGACCCTCCGGCTGGACCCGCCGCAGCGCCTCGACGTCGGCGGCAGCCATCTCCTCGATGGACGGGAACGGCGTCTCGCCCTCGTTGATGCCGTACGACTGGATGCCGTAGACCGGCCGTTGCCCGGGCGCGCGGGCGGCGAGCAGCCGCAGGTTCATGGTGAAGCCGCCGAGCCCCGGCCAGCAGAACACCGGGGGCTCGCCGCCCCCGGCCCGCAGCGGGGCGAGCCGTGAGGCGGTGAGGGCGGCCCGGGCGCTCACCGCCTCCGCCAGCTTCGCCACCGTGGGAGCCTCGAACAGCACCTGCAACGGCAGGCTGCAGCCGAACGCCTCGTTGACCCGCTTGACCAGGGCGACCGCGACCAGCGAGTTCCCGCCGAGCCGGAAGAAGTCGTCGTGCACGGAGACGGACTCCCGCTTCAGCGCCGTCCGCCACAGACCGCACAGCCGTGCCTCGACCCGGTCGCGCGGCTCCACCATCGGATGGGCCCGAGCCACCGCCTCGTCGACGTACCCCTCCAGGGCTCGGGCGTCGAGCTTGCCGTTGGGGGTGTGCGGCAGCCCGGGCAGCACCAGGATCTGGCTGGGAAGCATGAACTCGGGCAGGGACGCGACCAGATCCTCCCTGATCAGCTCCTCCGGCCCCTTCATGTGGACCTGGTCCTCGTGCATGCCCTCGTGGCGGAGCTGCTCCTCGCTGACCGTGCCGCCGACGAAGAAGTACGAGGGCCCGGTGCGCTGCCGCGTCGCCCGCAGGATCGCCGTCATGCGCCGGGCGGCGGGCAGGTCGTCTCCGGTGCGTGAGCTGTAACCGGCGGACATGAAACCCAGGTTGCCGGTGTTCATCATCAGGTGCTGCAGCCCGCGGCCCAGATCCACGTAGCCCAGCCGCTCCCTGCCCTGCTCGGCGGCGCGGCTGACCAGCGTGATGCCGAAACTCGAACGCTCGTACACGGCCTGGTTGATGGCGATCACATGCCGCTTGAGGATCAGCTCGTCGCTGATCCGGTGCAGCCGGCCCTCCCGGTACCGGTACTGCCCGCTGGGCAGGCCGGCCTCGCTGCCCGGATGGAACTGCACATAGATGTCCAGGGCGTGGTGCGCGGGGGCCTGCGCGTGTGCCGCCGTCCAGGGCACCAGTACGAAGGAGCCCAGATGGTAGTCGTCCCCGGCGCAGCCCAGCAGCTGTGTCAGACCGCTGTCGTGCGCCGCCTCGTCGAGGGCGAGGCCATGGGCGGGCAGCACCTCGTCGAACAGACCGGCCATGTGCCCGGCCTCGATCTCCAGGACCTCCTGGATGTTCTTCCTGTACACCGGCTCGATCGCAGATCTGCGGCCGATGAAGTGCACCCGTATCCCGGGGCCCGCGGGCGCCTCGATGCGCTGGATCAGCACCAGCTCGTGGTGGACCGGGTGATAGTAGTAGTAGCCCGCGGCCAGCCCCTCGATCCCGGCCAGCTCCAGATACAGCTGCGTCGCGTAGAGGGATCCGGGGGAGGCGTACGCGTACTTCGGCAGCAGGCGTTCCTCGCTGATGTACTGGCCGAAATTCCGCAGCAGACATCCGAGTTCGCGCAGGGTCAGCTCTTCTGGGCGACGGGATCCGGCGCCCTCGGTGCGCCGCCCGAGCGCCGCCAGCACGTCCGCCGCCTCCAGCCGGCCGCCCTCGTAGAACCGGTACGTCTTGCGGGCGAAGGCCCGGCGCCGCTGCTCGGGGCCGACGGTGGCACCGGGCAGCGGCACGGTGGGCCGACCGGACAGATCGGCGGCGTCCCGCACGCCCGGGTTCGACAGCTGGGCCCTGACCTGGAGCTTGGACGACTTCGACACATGGTGTTCGCTGTGCTCACCCTGGTCCATCAACGCGGCCTCGCGCGGGCTCAGTTCGATGCAGGCGACCAGGTTCTGGGCGCTGGTGCGCGGGTCGGTGCGCAGCAGCACGGCGGCGTTCTTCACCCAGTCGTGGGCCTCGATGGCCAGGCGTATCTCGTCCAGTTCGATCCGGAAGCCGCGCAACTTGACCTGGTTGTCGGCGCGGCCCGCGAACTGGGCGGTGCCGTCGGCGTTCCAGTAGGCCAGATCACCGGTCCGGTACAGCCGGTCGTGGCCGGGCTCGGACGGACCCGCACCCGTGACGGCATCCGGGTTCGGCACGAAGCGGTCGGCCGTCAGCTCGGGCCGGCGCAGGTAGCCGCGCGCCAACTGGACGCCGCTGATGTGCAGTTCACCGGTCTGCCCGGCCGTCACGGGACGGCCCTCGGCGTCCAGGATGTGATAGCGCAGGCCCGTCACGGGCGCGCCGATCGGAAGGGCGTCGGGGCCGTCGTCGAGGGCTGCCGGGTCGACCGGGTACGCCGAGGTGTTGATGGTGCACTCGGTCGGACCGTAGAGATTGACCAGCGTGGCTGCCGGCAACGCCCCGGCCAGCTCCCTCGCGAGCGCCCGGGACAGGGCCTCGCCGCCGCTGAAGAGATGGGTGAGCGACGTACAGCGGTCGAGTTCGTCGGTGTCGACGAGGGCTTGCAGCAGAGTCGGCACCGCCTGCAGGGTCGTGACGGCGTGGCGGGTGACGACCTCGATGAGGCGCGAGGGACTGCGGTGGATACCGCCGGACCCGACCACGACCCGGCTGCCGCACGCGGGGGCCAGGATCTCCCACTGCGCGGCGTCGAAACTGATCGGGGTCTTCTGCAGGACGGTGCTGCCCGCGTCGAGCGCGAAGGTATCGGCGAGCCAGCGCATCTGGTGCACGATGGAGCGGTGCTCGATGGTCACCCCCTTGGGCTTACCGGTACTGCCCGAGGTGTAGATGATGTACGCCAGATCCGCCGGGCGCGCACCGTCGGGCAGCTCGGCCGGATCCGCGTCGGGCCGGCCCTTCGTGAACTCCACGACGTCGTCCAGGGTGATGACGACCGTATCCGCGGCGAGGAACTCCGCCAGCCGGTCCCGCAGGAAGTCCTGGGTGAGGACGACACCCAGGCCGGCATCCTGCGCGATGTAGCGAATGCGGTCCTCCGGATAATCGGGGGAGAGCGGCAGATAGGCCCCGCCGGAGCGCAGAATTCCCCAGGCGCCGATCATCAGATCCAGTGACGGCTCGACGAAGAGCCCCACGCCGACGTCCGCGCCGACACCGAGGTGGTGCAGATAACGTGCCACGTCCTCGGCCTGGTCGGCCAGCTCACGGAAGGTGAGCGACTCCCCCTCGTGGACCACGGCGATGTCGCCGGCGCGGGTGAGAGCCTGCGATTCCAGCAGATCGGGCAGACATGTCTGGGTGGCGTCCCGGATCTTCATCTACGTACCCCCGTAGTCGATGGGTCTACGACCTCGCGCTCGAACGTACGGATTTGAGCCAGGACCGGCGGCGCGGGGGACCCCCGCAATCAGTGCAGTGCGGCAACCCGAACCATGCCCGGCGTGGCCATGACGCACGGGGAGCGGCAGATTTTGGCAGAGCACATGCCAAGTGCGGGAGCACACGGAAATCCCATGGCAGGTGGCGCGCAGAAACTGATCCGGAGGGGCCCGTGACCGAACCAACCACCGGCAGTGTCGTCGGCTCACTCGAGGAACTCGTGGGCAACACCCCGATGCTGCGGCTGAGCCTCGCCGGACTGCCCGCCGACGCACATGTGCTGGCCAAGCTGGAGGCGGCCAATCCGCTGTCCAGCATCAAGGACCGGGCCGCCCTGTTCATGCTGCGCGCGGCCGAGGAGTCGGGGGCACTGCGGCCCGGCGGGACGATCATCGAATCCACCTCGGGCAACACCGGTATCGCCCTGGCCGCCCTCGCCGCCGCCCGCGGCTACGCCTGCCGGATCGTGCTCCCCGACAACGCCTCGAGGGAGCGCGTGCTGACCCTGCGCATGCTGGGCGCCGAGGTCGAGTTCACCGACCACACCCTCGGCTTCGCCGGCTGTGTGGAGCGCGCCGAGAAGCTGCACGCCGAGACGCCCGGGTCCTGGTACGCGGGCCAGCACCTGAACGCCGACAACGTACGGGCCCACTACGAGACCACCGGGCCGGAGATCTGGCGGGACACCTGCGGCCACGTCGACTATCTGGTGTGCGGCGTCGGCACCGGCGGCACCCTGACCGGGATCGCCCGCTGTCTACGCGAACGCAACCCGGAGCTGAGGGTCGTCGCGGTGGAACCCGCGGGCTCGCCCCTGCTGTCCGGCGGCGATCCGGGACCGCATCGCATCCCCGGCCTGAACGGCGGATTCATCAGCCCGGTCACCGACATCGCGGTGATCGACGAGGTGATCGTCGTCGGGGACGAGGACGCCGCGGCCACCACCCGGGCCATCGCCGCCTCCACCGGACTGCTGGTCGGCGTCTCCTCGGGCGCCGCCGCGTACGGCTGTGTGGAACTGGCGCGCCGGCACGACCTGTCCGGTGCCACGGTCGTCACGGTCTTCCCCGACACCGGGGAGCGCTACCTCAGCTGGTGGCCCGAGGCCCAGGAAGCCCCGGCCACGCAGCCCGGCACCCCGTCTCAGCCGGCCGGATGAGCCCCGTGCGCGCCTCGCCCTCGCTGCGTCAGCGGATCCGGGAGACCCTGGACGTCATCGTCACCCGCGACCCCTCGGTCCGGTCCCGCACCGAGGCGCTGCTGCACCCGACCGTGCTGACCCTGGTGGGTCACCGTACGAGCAACTTCCTCTACCGCCACGGCCGTCATGTCACGGCCCGCCTGGTGTGCACCGCCACCAAGGTGCTCACCGGAGGCGTCGAGATCCATCCGGGCGCACAGATCGGCCGGCGGTTCTTCGTCGACCACGGCAGCGGAGTCGTGGTCGGTGAGACCGCCGTCATCGGTGACGATGTGTCGCTCTTCCACCAGGTGACGCTCGGCTCCTTCGGCTGGTGGCACGACCAGGAGCACGCCCGGCCCGGCGCCCGCCGCCATCCCCGGCTCGGCAACGGCGTGACGGTCGGCGCGGGAGCCACCCTGCTCGGACCCATCACCATCAGCGACGACGCCCTGATCGGCGCGATGTCCCTGGTGCTCAGCGATGTACCCAAGGGCGTGCACGTACGCGCCCCGCAGGCGGTCATCACCCCCTCGGACGGCCCCCGCACGCAACAGCAGCCCCCACACCGGAACGGATCGGAACGGACCCATGGATCCTGAGCGTTCACTGCTCCTCGTCGGCGCCACCGACGAAACGGTGGCCAAGGCCAAGCAGCTGGGCCTGCATGTCCTGCTGCTGCAGCACCCCACCAAGATCAATGCCGAGCAGGAGCGCCTCGCCGACCATGTGGAGGTCGTCGACTACACCCGCTGGGACCTGGTGGAGCCGATAGCCAAGCGGCTCTGGGACTCCCCGGGCTTCACCGCCGCCACCTCGATCACCGAGCCTGGCCTGGAGAACGCGGCCCGCGTCAACGATCTGTTCGCCCTGGGCGGCACCGGCTACGAGGTGACCCGGCGCTTCCGCGACAAGGTGGTCATGCGCGAGCACCTGGCCGGGCTCGACCCCGACGCGGTCCGCGCCCAGCCGCTGCGCCGCCGCGAGGACCTGGACGCGTTCGGGGAGCGGCACGGCTACCCCTTCGTCGTGAAGCCGACCGACGCCACCGCCAGTATCGGCGTGCACCGCCTGGACGGGCCCGCCGACGCCGACCGGGTCTGGGCCGAGGTGCGGCGGCTGTCGGGCACCAGGACGGACCGGGTCTCGACACTGATGCTGCTGCAGGACTTCCTGATGGAGGAGTACCTCGACGGCCCGGAATACAGCGTGGAGTCCTTCAGCTCCGGCGGACGCCACGTGGTCATCACCATCACGGAGAAGTTCACCGACCCCGCGCACTTCGCCGAACTGGGGCACGCGGTCCCCGCCCGGCTCGGCGCGGCGGTCGAGGAGCGGGCACGCGCGGCCGTCATCCGGCTCTTGGACCGGCTCGGCGTCAAGGACGGTGTCTGCCACACCGAGATCCGGATCGGCGCCCGTGGCCCCCGCGTCATCGAGAGCCACAACCGGATCGCCGGTGACGCGATCACCGACCTGGTGCACAGCGTCTACGGCATCGACACCGTCACGCTCGCCCTCGCCGCGCCCTTCGGCCTGGCCGGGGAACTCCCCGACCGGCCCGAGGCGCACGGCGGAGCCGCCGTACGGTCGGTGGTGGGACGGCCCGGCGACATCGTGGAGTCGGTGGACGGCGTGAGCGAGGCACAGGCTCTCGCCGACGTGCTCGCGGTGCGCATCAGCGCCAAGCCCGGGGAGACGGTACGCCCCCTGAGGGACAACTGGGACCGCCTCGGCCTGGTCGCCGTGACCGGCGCGGACACCACGGCGGCGATCCGGCGCGGCGCCGAACTCATCGGCGACGTGGTGAAGGTCCGGGTGAAGGACCCCGACGGCCGGCCCGGACTGGCCGAAGCGGCCCCCGTGAGCGACCGGACGGTGATCCCCGCATGAGCGTCCTCATCCTGCACCGCAACCCCTTCGCCGCCTTCCCCTACCGCCGGTGGCTGGACGGCGACGCCCCCGGCCTCGACGGCGGCACGCCGTATCCCGGCGACATCGTCGTACTCGCCGCCCGCGACAAGATCGAGCTGGCCGGCGAGGAGATCCCGGGCGACGCCGACCACGACTTCACCCACCTGGAACTCTTCGACACCCTCGACGACGAAGCGGTGCCGGCCCGCGCGTTCGCCCTCGCCGAGCAGTACCGGATCACCCACGTCATCGCCCACCACGAGGCGGACCTGGCCCTCGCCGCCCGGCTGCGCGAGCACCTCGGCCTCGACGGGGCCTGGAGCGCCGACATCACGCCGTTCCGCGACAAGGCCCTGATGAAGCGGCTGGCCCGGCAGGCCGGCGTCGAGGTCGCCCCGCACACCGTGCCGAGCACCGCGCAGCATGTCCGCGACTTCGCCGGACAGCACGGGTTCCCCGTGGTGCTGAAGGACCGGGCAGGCTACAACTCCATCGGTCTGAGCATCCTCGCCGACCGGGACGAGCTGGAGCTGCGGCTCGCGCGGGCCTACCGGGACGGCTCGCGGGACGACCTGGTCGTCGAGGCCTACGTACCCGGGCGGATGTGCCACGTCGACGGGCTGGTGGTGGACGGCCGCACCGTGGCGGCCTGGCCCTCCCAGTACCAGTACGAGCTGGCCTCCTTCGGGGCCGACCCGGGGCCGCGGGTCGACCTGACCCTGGACGTGGACGACCCGCTCACCCCCCGGCTGCTCGCGCTCGTCGAGCAGACCCTGGCCGCCCTGAAGCCCGAGGGCGGCCGGCTGCGCACCCACGCCTTCCACGCGGAGGTCTTCCACACGCCCGACGACCGCCTGGTGCTGTGCGAGATCGCGGGCCGGTCGGGCGGCGCGAAGATCCGGGAGGTCTTCGAGACCCTCTTCGGCATACAGCTCGCCGTGCAGGTGACCCGCGCGGAGGCCGGCCTTCCGCTGCCCGTCGCCGCGGGCGCCACCGGCGACCGGGCGCCGCTGCGGCCGCGCTGCATGTCGGGGCAGGTGCTCACCATGAAGCGGCCCGGTCTGGTGCGCTCGCTGCCCGCCGTCCCCGACGAGGAGTGGGTGAAGGGCTTCTGGCTCTTCGCCGAGGAGGGCCAGGTGATCGCCCCCGCCGCGGGCTCCGCGGACTTCCTCACGGCGGCGGTCGGATCGGCCCCGACCCGCGTCGAGTGCGAGCGCAGACTGCGTGCCCTCGGAGCCCGGATCATCGCCGAGACGAAGATCGTGGCTCCCCCCGGGGACGCCGCCCCGGCGCAGTCCGGGCAGGGCGCCGAGCCGGCGGAGGCGTCATGACGGGGAAGCTGTCGTCCGTCCGCTTCAAGTACATGCTGGGCATGGTCGTCGACGCGACCGGCAGCGGCATGTACCTGCCGCTGTCGCTCCTCTACTTCCACCACGTCACCGGTCTGCCGCTCACCCAGGTCGGTGCCATCGTGACGGCCGCCTCGGTGATCGGGCTGGTGAGCAACCCGATCGCCGGCGTCCTCATCGACCGCTTCAGTGCCCGCGCCGTACTGGTGGGCGGATATGTACTGCGCGCCACGGCGTTCTGCACCTACCCCCTGGTCGACAACGGCGTGGCCATGTTCACGGTGATGCTGCCGGTCGCCCTCGGCGACACCTCCTACCCGCCGGCCATCCAGTCCTTCGTCGCGGAGATCGTGCAAGGCACCGAGCGGGACAAGCTGCTCGCCCTGCAACGCAGTCTGCGCAACGCCGGGTTGGGCGTGGGCGGTCTCCTCGCCGGCGCGGCCCTCGCCCTCGACGAGTCCGGGTTCTACTACGTCGTGCTCGGCGCGGCCGCCGGGTATCTGCTCTCGGGCGCGCTGCTCAGCACGATCCGCCCCGGTGCCTCGGCGCAGCCGGCGGGCGGCCGGGTCTCCCGCAAGGGCGGCTACCGGATGGTCGCGCGCAACCGTCCGTTCCTGGGCCTGACGCTCCTGAACATACCGACGGCCTTCGCCTACATGGTGCTGTCCGTGGCCCTCCCGGTGTACGTCACCCGGGATCTGGACGCGCCCGTCTCGCTGGTGGGCATCCTGTACGCGGTCAACACGGTCGGCATCGCGGTGCTGCAGATCCCGGTCACCCGGGTCCTGGTCAGGTACCGCAGAACGCGTGCGGTGGCGCTCGGCGCGAGCGTCTTCGCCCTGTCCTTCCTCACCTTCGCGGTGCTCGGCACCCTGTCGACCGGGGCGGCACTGGTCGCCGGCGTGTTCGCCGGGACCGCCGCGTTCACCGCGGGCGAGCTGTTGCACGGCGCGACGGCCTCCGCACTGGTGGCCCAGGCCGCGCCGGAGGAGACCCGCGGCCGTCATCTCGCGGTCTACCAGCTGTCGTGGGCGGTGCCCATCGCGCTCGCGCCGACCGTGCTCACGGCCCTGCTGTCGCTGTCGGCCACCGTGATGTGGCTGCTTCTCGCGGCGGCCACGGCGGGCTCGGCACTGGGCGTGCTGCGCCTGGAACACAGGCTGCAACCGGCCGCGGTGTATCCGGTGCCACCCGGGACCGAACCGGCCGCCTCCCGGACCAGCTACACCAGAAAGGTTGCGTGACCCTCATGGGGATATCCAGTTGGCGTGTACTCGGCGCGGAAGACCCGGAGTTCGCCCGGGAGGCGGCCGCCGGACAGAGTGGTCTCGTCAGTCAGCTGCGGCCGTTGATAACGGAGTTGACCAAGCGCGGTGACCTGGTGTTCGATCCGTTCGCCGGCTGGGGCACCACGCTCGTGGCCTGCGCGGCCGAGGGGCGGCTCGGGGTCGGCATCGAGATCAACCCGGCTCGCGCGGAGGAGGCACGGCAGCGTGTCGCGCGCTACCCGGAGCAGCGCATGCTCTGCGGCGACGCCCGCAGGCCTCCGCTCGACCCCGGCACCGCGGATCTGGTCCTGTGCGATCTGCCGTACTTCGGCACCGACCTGGACGTCGAAGCGCCCGACCCGGGCCAGATGTACGCGCTGCGTGACTACGACGCCTATCTGGCGGCGCTCGACGAGGCCTTCGCGGCCGTCGCACGGGTGATGCGGCCGGGCGCCTACGCGGTCATCGCCGTCCAGAACCGGCGGATCGCGGACCGGTTCGTCCCGCTGGCCTGGGACGCCGCTCGCGTGCTCGGCCGCCATCTGACCCTGGGCGACGAGCGGATCCACCTCTACGACTGGCCGGTCAAGGACGACGCCGACCCGATGCGGACCAACCGGTCGCACGAGTATCTGCTGATGGCCCAGAAGGAAGGGTGAGACGCCCGGGCGCACTGCCGACGGAGCCGGTGCCGGTCGCCATGCGTGCGGCCGGAACCGCGTGGCCGTCGTCAGGAGACCTCTTCGTAGGTGGAGACGTTCAGGGCGGGGGCGGGACCCGGGGCGGACTCGGCCGGCGGGGTGCGCGCGGTGGCGTACTCGTCGCGCGCCATCCGGTAACCGAGCTGAAAGCGGTGCTGGGCGCCGTACTGCTCGCGCAGGGCCGCGATGTGCCCCTGCACGGACCGCAGGCTCATGCCGAGACGGCGCGCGATCGCCTTGTCCGAACGCCCCTCGATCAGCAGTGTCTTGATGGCCTGGCGCATATCGGGCACGACCTCGCCGGCGGCGTCCGCCGCCCGCACCGGCCGGAACGGGAACTGCCCCGCCCGTACCCAGGCCTTCTCGAAGACGTCACCGAGGAACGCCACGACGGCGCGGTCCCGGATCAGCGCCGCGCTGTGGCCGCGTTCGCCGCCGGGGATGAAGGCGACCTCGCCGTCGACGACGATCATCCGGTCGAAGAACTCCGGGAGCGTGCGCACCTCCACGCCGAACTCCATGACCTTCTGGACGTACTTCTTCGTGGGCTCGGAGAACCGGGCACTGTGCTGGAAGAGCGTCCGCATGGCGACCCCACGCGTCAGCGGGTCCCGGGCCACCGCGAAGGCCTCGTCCAGCGTGACTCCGGGGCCAGGTCCGTCCGGCTGGGCCGTGAGGATCTCGCGTTTGGCCCGCCACAGCACCTCGTTGACCGCGTCCTGGACGGCTCCCGGGTCCTCGATGTACCGGATGCTCCCCGACGCCTCGGCGGTCTCGGCGCCGGCGCCTTCCGAGAGGACCAGCCGACCGGCTGTTTCGGTGGCGTACCGCTCGAGGCTGCTGAGAGTGTCGGCGATCCGCAGCAGGGACTCCACCGGGGAGCCGGCGGGGGACAGGGTCTCCCGTGTCGGCCTACGGCCTGCGCTCATGTCATCATCCTTTCCCCGTACGCGTCCGCACGGTGCCCGCGCCGGGTACGCCAAGGGCGGCGGCAGCCCTGCCTGGACGCGAGTCGGGCGAGGTCAGAGAGAGCACCGGGAAGACATCGGGGAAGCCACCGGCTCAGCGGGCCTCGACGGCCTCGCGTGGAAGCCCGGTTCCGGCCGGCATCGGCGCACCCGCATACGATTCCCCCTTTTTCCCGAAACCCCGGTACCCTCACGGCCGTCCGCAGCGCAGCAGCTCCATGCAGTCCACCCGGTACCAGCAGGTCTCGCCCCCTCCAGCATCATTCGTGACCGGACAATGAGCTGCAAGACATGCAACGGGCTCTCGAGGCTTTCTGGACCAGCACTCCGCGCTGCTTCGAGAAACGGCCCATCCACGGCCGGACGGCGCGGGGTTCGGGGGCCGATGAGATGATCTCCGACGACGAGGGAAGGGGTGGACCGGCGTGCCGAAGAGGCCGGCTGAAGACGCGCTCGACGCCATGGCGGCACGGGGGACCGGTCCGGTGCCGTGCCGTGTCGTCGTGTGCCGGGACTGCTGCTGCGGCAGTGCCAAGGTGACCGGCGTGGATCACGCCGCGCAGACCGCACGGCTGCGTGCGGAGGTGCCCGTGCGCATCTCCGCCTGTCTCGACGTGTGCGAGCGGGCCAACGTCATCGTCGTACAGCCGTCCGCCGCCGGCCGCGCCGCCGGTGCCCGGCCGGTCTGGCTGGGGCTGGTCAACGACCCGGACGCGACCGAGGACATCGTCGGCTGGGTGCGCGCGGGCGGACCGGGCGTCGCACCCCAGCCGGACATCCTCGAGTTCTACGCCTTCACACCGCCGCGGCTCGACGCGGCGTCCCGGGACCTGCGCCGCACCGGCCCCTGAGGGCCGCGTTCGGCGCGGGCGTCGGTGCGTTCGTCCAACGGTGGCTTTGGCGGAAGGGACCGCGGCGGTGCCGTACTGTCCCGTGCGGCCGTGGCGAGCTGTCGGTGCTGGTGCTCTCGCGCTTGGCAGTCAGGATGGCTGGACCTGGTCGAAGAGGGCGAGGGCTTCGGCGGGGTCCGGGCTCACAAGGCGTTCCAGACCGGCCATCGTGATCTTCGCCCACCTGCCGGCCCGTGCCCACATCTGTTCCTCGAAGGTGCGAACGGCCTCGTCCAGGTCTCCAGGGCCGGTGGCGATGTGCTCGGCGAGTTCGGCGCCTTCCAGCATCGCGAGGTTCGCGCCCGCCCCCAACGGGGGCATCAGATGGGCGGCGTCTCCCAGGAGCGTCACGCCGAAGACGTGGGTCCAGGTGTGGGACACGGGCAGGACGTGGAGGGGGCGGTGGACGAAGGCGGTGCCGTGGCGCAGGAGGTCGAGGACGGGAGCGGCCCAGCCGTCGAACAGAGCCAGCAGGCTCGATCGCACGGCCTCCACGTCGGCCAGGTCCAGGTTCGTGTGCCAGTCCAGCGGCGCGCGGAACTGGGCGTACACCTTGACGTGGCCGCCGCTGTTGCGCTGGGCGACGAGAGCTCGGTTCACGCCGTACGCGGCCACGGAACCGTCGCCGATCAACCGGGCGAGGCCAGGGTGGCGGCTGTCGACGTCGTCGAGGGAGGTCTCGACCAAGGTGACGCCGGTGTAGTGCGGCGTCACCGACGAGACTGCCGGGCGGGTCCGAGACCAGGCGCCGTCCGCGCCGACCACGAGGTCGAACGTCTCCTGTCGGCCGTCCGCGAACCGGACCAGTACGCCATCCCGGGTCCCCGGCACCACTTGCGTCACGTCCCGACCCCACTGGACGTCGAGAGGGCCGAGCAGCAGGTCACGGAGTTGCCCGCGGTCGATCTCGGGATTGGCCCGGTCATCTGGACGGGGTCGCCAGTCGCGCAGGACGGTCCCGTCCGCGTCCAGGATGCGCATGGCCTGCCCCTCGGGGCGGGACAGCGCCTGGAACTCCGCCAGCAGCCCCGCCTTGTCCAGGGCGAGCTGGCCCAGCCCTTCCTGCAGGTCCAGCGTGCCGCCCGGGGGGCGCGCGTCGGGGGCGGGATCGCGCTCGAGGACGGCGACGGGGTAGCCATGGCGGTGCAGCACACGGGCGAAGGTAAGCCCGGCAGGGCCGCTCCCGACCACGGCGATACAATGTCTCATGTCGATACACTGTATTTCCCCGATACGATGCATCGCAACAGAACGGTATGACCATGACTGTGTGGGACCGGCCGGAGCCGCGGACTCGCCCCGTGCCGCTCGACCGGGAGCGGATCGTCGCCGCCGCCATCGCGCTGGCCGACGCGGGCGGGCTGGAGGCGGTGTCGTTGCGCAAGGTCGCCGCCCGGCTGAACGCCGGCCCGATGCGGCTGTATGGACACATCTCCACCAAGGAGGAGCTGTTCGACCTCATGGTGGACGCGGTCCAGGCCGAGATTCTCCCCGAGGAGCAGCCCGGTGACTGGCGGGAGGCGCTGCGCATCCTCGCCCACCGCACCAGGCAGGCCGCTCTCCGTCACCAATGGCTGGCCGACCTGCTCGGCGGCCGCCCGACCCTGGGCCCGAACGGCCTCGCCGTGACCGAGGCCACGCTGGCCGCCCTCGACGGCCTCGCCGACGTCGACACCGTCATGCGCGCCGCGGAGACCGTCAGCGCCTACTTCAACGGCGCGATCAGGCGCGAGGTCGCGAACCTGCGGGCCGAGCGCGCCACGGGCCTGTCCAAGCGCGACTGGCAGCGCGCCTCCGGCCCGCATGTGACGAGGATGTTGGCCACGGGCCGCTTCCCGGCGCTGGCCAAGGCCGTGTACGACGGCACGGACGTGGACGCCGAGACATCCTTCGCGACCGGCCTGGACTGGGTCCTCGATGCCGTGGCCACCAGACTCACCCGGTCCTAGGGCCTTTCAGGGGCCGGCCGGCGGAGCCGTACGCCGCTCGAACGCCTCCAGGATGCGTTCCGCCGCCAGCGTCGCGGTCAACCGGCCCTCCCTGACCTGCCGTTCGAGGTCCGGCGCGGCCTCGCGCACCGCCGGGTCGGCGTGCAGCCGGCCGAGCAGTTCGTCGCGGACCATCGCCCACGTCCAGCCGACCTGCTGGTCCCGCCGCTTGGCCGCGAGCCGCCCCGTGGAGTCGAGCAGCGTACGGTGCTGCTCCAGCCGTTCCCACACCGTGTCCAGGCCGGCCGACTCCCGGGCGCTGCAGTGCAGCACCGGCGGAGTCCAGAAGGCGTCCTTGCCGTGCATCAGGCGCAGTGCCCCCGCCAACTCCCGTGCCGCCGCCCGCGCGTCACGCTCGTGCGGACCGTCCGCCTTGTTGACGGCGATCACGTCGGCCAGCTCCAGGACACCCTTCTTGATGCCCTGCAGCTGGTCGCCGGTGCGCGCCAGCGTCAACAGCAGGAAGGAGTCGACCATGTCGGCGACCGCGGTCTCCGACTGGCCGACGCCGACGGTCTCGACGAGGATCACGTCGTAGCCCGCCGCCTCCATGACCACCATCGACTCCCGGGTGGCCTTCGCGACCCCGCCCAGGGTGCCCGCGCTGGGGGAGGGCCGCACAAAGGCGTCCGGGTCCACGGCGAGGCGCTCCATCCGGGTCTTGTCGCCCAGGATGGAGCCGCCGGTACGGGTCGAGGACGGGTCCACGGCGAGGACCGCCACCCGGTGGCCCAGCGAGGTCAGCATGGTGCCGAACGCGTCGATGAACGTGGACTTGCCGACGCCCGGCACCCCACTCACGCCGATCCGCCGCGCCCGGCCGCTGTGCGGCAGGAGCTGCGTCAGCAACTCCTGTGCCAGCGAACGGTGTTGCGGACGGGTGGACTCGACGAGCGTGATGGCGCGGGCCACCAGGGCCCGCTTGCCGTCGAGCACACCCTTCACATACGTGTCGAGATCGATCGCTGCCATCGGGCTCTACAGATCGTGGCCGAGGTCGGCCGACAGCCGCTTCACCAGGTCGTACGCCGCGTCCGGGATCACCGTCCCGGGCGGGAACACGGCGGTGGCGCCCATCTCCAGCAGGGTCGGCACGTCCTGCGGCGGGATCACCCCGCCGACCACGATCATGATGTCCCCGCGGCCCTCCTCGGCGAGCTTCTCGCGCAGCGCGGGGACGAGGGTGAGGTGTCCGGCGGCCAGCGAGGACACCCCGACCACGTGCACGTCCGCCTCGACCGCCTGCCGGGCGACCTCTTCCGGCGTCTGGAAGAGCGGGCCGACGTCGACGTCGAAGCCGAGGTCGGCGAAGGCGGTCGCGATCACCTTCTGGCCGCGGTCGTGGCCGTCCTGGCCCATCTTGGCGACCAGGATGCGGGGCCGGCGCCCCTCGGCCTCCTCGAAGGCGTCCACCAGGGCACGGGTGCGGTCCACGGACGGGGACTGGCCTGCTTCGTTGCGGTACACGCCGGAGATCGTACGGATCTGGCTCGCGTGCCGCCCGTACACCTTCTCCAGGGCGTCGGAGATCTCCCCGACGGTCGCCTTGGCGCGTGCCGCGCGCACGGCCAGCTCCAGCAGGTTGCCGTCGCCGTCGGCCGCCCGGGTGAGCGCGTCGAGCGCGTCCCGGCACGCGGTCTCGTCCCGCTCCTCGCGCAGCCGCCGCAGTTTCTCGATCTGCTGGGTGCGCACGGAGGAGTTGTCGACCTTGAGGACGTCGATCTGCTCGTCGGTCTCGACGCGGTACTTGTTGACGCCGATCACGGGCTGGCGCCCGGAGTCGATGCGTGCCTGGGTGCGGGCGGCGGCCTCCTCCACGCGGAGCTTGGGGATGCCGGCGTCGATGGCCTGCGCCATGCCGCCGGCCTGCTCGACCTCCTGGATGTGCGCCCAGGCCTTGCGCGCGAGGTCGTAGGTCAGCCGCTCCACGTAGGCGCTGCCGCCCCAGGGGTCGATGACCCGGGTGGTGCCCGACTCCTGCTGGATGAGCAGCTGGGTGTTGCGGGCGATGCGCGCCGAGAAGTCGGTGGGCAGCGCGAGGGCCTCGTCGAGGGCGTTGGTGTGCAGCGACTGGGTGTGGCCCTGGGTCGCGGCCATCGCCTCGACGCAGGTGCGCGTGACGTTGTTGAACACGTCCTGCGCGGTCAGCGACCAGCCCGAGGTCTGCGAATGGGTGCGCAACGACAGCGACTTGGCGTTCTTCGGGTCGAACTGGGAGACCAGCTTCGCCCACAGCAGCCGCGCCGCCCGCAGCTTCGCGATCTCCATGAAGAAGTTCATGCCGATCGCCCAGAAGAACGACAGCCGGGGCGCGAACGCGTCCACGTCCAGACCCGCCTCCCGGCCCGCCCGGAGGTACTCCACGCCGTCCGCGAGGGTGTACGCCAGCTCCAGGTCGGCCGTCGCACCGGCCTCCTGGATGTGGTAGCCGGAGATCGAGATGGAGTTGTAGCGGGGCATCCGCTGCGAGGTGTACGCGAAGATGTCGGAGATGATCCGCATCGACGGCTTCGGCGGATAGATGTAGGTGTTGCGGACCATGAACTCCTTGAGGATGTCGTTCTGGATGGTCCCGGCCAGCTTCTCGGGCGGTACGCCCTGTTCCTCCGCCGCCACGATGTACAGCGCCAGCACCGGCAGCACGGCGCCGTTCATCGTCATCGACACGGACATCTTGTCCAGCGGGATGCCGTCGAACAGCTGCCGCATGTCGTAGATCGAGTCGATCGCCACGCCCGCCATGCCGACGTCGCCCGTCACGCGCGGGTGGTCGCTGTCGTAGCCCCGGTGCGTGGGCAGGTCGAAGGCGACCGACAGGCCCTTCTGGCCCGCCGCCAGGTTGCGCCGGTAGAAGGCGTTGGACTCCTCGGCGGTGGAGAAGCCCGCGTACTGGCGGATCGTCCAGGGCTGGTTGACGTACATCGTCGGGTACGGGCCGCGCAGGTACGGCGCGATGCCCGGGTAGGTGCCGAGGAAGTCCAGCCCCTCCAGGTCGCGGCCGGTGTACAGCGGCTTGACCCCGATGCCCTCCGGGGTCTCCCACACCGGTTCCTCACCGCCGGTCGCCCGCTTGACGGCCGTACGCCACTCCTCGGCACTGCCGTCGGCGACCGGGGTGCCCAGCTCGATGCCGGAGAAGTCGGGGATTCCCATCAGGACACTCCCATGCGGTCGAGGGTCGCGGACAGTACGGCCACGGCGTCGCAGCCCGCGAAGACGTACGAGTCGATGCCGGTGTGGTCGGCCGGGCGGCCCGCCAGGAACACATGCCGGGCGCCTGCCGCCCGCAGCGACCGGGCGGCCTGTTCGGCCTGTTCGGCGTAGAGCGCGTCGCTGGAGCACAGCACGGCCTCGGTGGCGCCGCTGTCCTCGAAGCCGCCCCCGGTGACCGGCTCGATGCCGCCCGCCTGGAACAGGTTGGCCGCGAAGGTCGAGCGCGCGGTGTACTCGGCGGCCGAGCCGAGCGTGGCCAGGTAGATCCGGGGCCGGGCGCCGGTTGCCGCCAGATGCGCGTCGGAGCGGGCGCGCAGCTCCTCGAACGCCTCGTCGCGGTGCACCCGGGGCAGACCGCCGGACGGCTGCTCGGGGGTGGGCTCGCGCTCGACCGGCTTCTCGGACAGCAGCGGGAACTCGCTGACCCCGGTGATGGGTTCACGCCGTTTGGCGAGCCGCTTGGAGCGCTCCGCCCAGGTCGTCGCCAGGTCCGTGCGCAGCCGGCCGGAGCGCAGGACGGCCGCCTGGCCGCCGTCGCGTTCGACGGACCGGAAGAACTCCCAGGCGGCGTGGGCGAGTTCGTCGGTGAGCCGCTCGACGTACCAGGAACCGCCCGCCGGGTCGATCACCCGGGCCAGGTGGGACTCCTCGATCAGGATCGTGGAGGTGTTGCGCGCGATACGGCGGGCGAAGGCGTCCGGCAGGCCGAGCGTGTGGTCGAACGGCAGCACGGTGACGGAGTCGGCGCCGCCGACCCCCGCCGCCAGCGTGGCGACCGTCGTGCGCAGCATGTTCACCCACGGGTCACGGCGGGTCATCATCACCGGCGAGGTCACCACGTGCTGCACCTGCGCGCCCGCGCCCGGCGCCCCGCACACCTCGGCGACCCGCGCCCACAGCCGGCGCGCGGCGCGCAGCTTGGCGATGGTCAGGAACTGGTCGGCGGTGGCCGCGTAGCGGAACTCCAGCTGCCCGGCGGCCTGTTCGACGGAGAGCCCCGCCGCGGTCAGCTCCCGCAGGTAGGCCACACCGGTGGCCAGGGAGGCGCCCAGCTCCTGTGCGGCCGAGCCGCCCGCCTCGTGGTACGGCAGCGCGTCCACGGTCAGGGCGCGCACACCCGGGTACGTCTCGGCGCAGCGCGCGGCCAGTGCGGCGAAGGGCGCGAAGTCCAGCGCGGTACCGGTACGGGCCTCGTAGCGGAGCGGGTCGGCCCCCAGGTTGCCGCGCGCGGCCTTCGGGTCGACGCCCTTCTCCTCGTACAGCGCGAGCAGCGCCTCGGCGGCGGCCTCGGTCTCCCCGCGCGCGTCCAGCGCGACCGGCGCCAGGTCGAGGTAGACGCCGTCCAGGGCCCGGCCCAGCTCGGAGACCGGGATGCCGCCCTTGCCGAGCACCAGCCACAGCGAGGTCACGCCGTTCTCCAGGTCGGCCAGCACGGCGCTCGCCGTACCGCCGGCGAGTGACGTGTGCCGCTGCCGTACGTCCCAGCCGCCCGCGATGTTGCCCTCGGGGCGGCTGCCCCGTACGAACGGGGCGAAGCCCGGCAGGCCGGGGTCGGGCGCGTCGTCGCGCGCGGTGTACAGGGGCCGGGTGCGCAGCCCGTCCTCCAGTGTCGTGGACAGAGCGTCCTCAGCTGCCGCGCCCGAGACTTCCTTGCCCGACTTGCGCAGCACGCCCTGGACCAGGCGTTGCCACTGCTCGTGTGTCGCGTCAGGGAACTCGGCGGCCAGTGGGAGCCCGTCGTCAGGCAGGACCGTCATGGCTCGGATGCTAGGGCAGGCCGCTCAAGCGAGTGCAGAGCGAGCGCTGTGAGGTTTCTCCTCTTGCCCTTGTGACCTGTGCCTCTCCGGGCCCTGACGGCACGTCCCGGACGTCAGTGGGCCTCCTCGGCCAGGGCCGGTACGAGCGCGCACAGAGCCGCGCGCTGCTCGGCGCCCATGGAGTCGGCGAGGGCCTGCCGGACGGTCCCGGCGAGCAGGGCGGAGGTCTCCCGGAGCCGCTCACGCGCCTTACCGGTGAGGGCGACCTGCACGCCCCGCTTGTCGCCGCGCACGGACCTGCGGGTGACCAGGCCGGCGTGCTGGAGGCAGGCGATCTGGTAGGTGAGCCGGGTCTTGGGACGGCCGAGGAGGTCGGCGACCTGGGTCATGCGCAGTCCGGCACGGGGCTGTCCGGCCAGCAGGCACAGGATCAGGAACTCGTCGTGGGAGACGTCGAGGGTCTCCTTCACGACCGACCTCAAGCGTTGCTCGACCGTTCCCGTAGCGGCCAGCAATAGCATCCAGGCGCGTAGCTCGTCCGGCAGGAGTCCGGGGCTCCCGGCGGGACATTCGGGCTGGTCGCCGGGGTGCGGGTCGGAGGCGGGCATGAGTCCAGTCTAACCCGTTGTCCAATTTTGGATGGGTGGGCTTGTTCGTCCTCGGCGCGGTCGCTAGCGTTGCGATCATCCAAATTTGGACCACTGATTCAGGAGTACGACGATGACCGTCGCCGTGGAAACAGGTCTCTGGCAGCTCGACCCGGCCGCGTCAACCGTGCAGCTGCGGCACAAGGCGTTCTGGGGCCTGTCCGCCGTGAAGGGCGCCTTCACCGCCGTCCGTGGCGAGGGCGAGGTGCGGTCCGACGGCTCGGCCACCGGCACTCTGACCCTGGACGCGGGCTCCCTGGACACCAAGAACGCCAAGCGCGACGCCCACCTGCGCCAGGCCGAATTCTTCGACGCCGCCAACCACCCGGAGATCACCTTCGCGGTCACCGGCACCGATCGCCTCGACGGCGACACCGTCCGCGTCACCGGCCGCCTGACGCTGCGCGGTGTCACCAAGCCCCTCTCCTTCACCGGCCGCCTGGCCGAGGTCCGGGCCGACGCGCTGGTCCTGGAGGCGGAGTTCCCCGTGGACCGCACGCAGTTCGGCATCACCTGGAACCAGCTGGGCATGGTCGCCAAGGCGGCCACGGTGACGACCAGGCTGCGGTTCACGCGCGCGGCCGCCTGAGGCCGGCGCTCCACCTGACAGCGGCGCAGGTCCCGAGCGGAGAGCGCCCGTGGGACGCCGTACAGGCAGACGGCCGTACAGGCACACGGCCGCGAGCGGGGCGCTCTTCCCGGCGGGCAGTGCGAACCGGCCGGAGAGCGCCCGCGGTTCCGGCCGCCCGTACGCAGCGTGGTCGAGGCGTGGGTGCCGGTCACCACGTTTCCGCCAAGCCCGCTGCCCCCTTTGCCGGGCGTAAGCGCATATGTACCCCAGCACATGTCGAGACCGGGACCGGAGAGCCGGTCGCGCACCGTGTCGCTGTTGGGCCGAACGGGTGACTTGGCGTAAGAATTGACCGGTGCAGGCAATGAATGCGAGTCAGGTCGGGTGGAGCCGGTGAGCCGTTACGACGTCACCGATGAACAGTGGGAAGGGCTCGCCCAGGTCGTGCCGCTGCGAGGCCGGGACGCCTGGCCGTCCGCGGTGGACCACCGCTCGCTGCCCGACGCCGAGACCGAGACCCGGCGCCGGTTCGTGGTCCTGCGCGTCAACATCTTCGCGGACGCCCGGGAAGTCGCCGAGACACTGATGGCGGGCGCACCGGTGCTGCTCGACCTGTCCAGCGCGGAGGGCGACGTCGCCAAACGCGTCCTCGACTTCAGTACGGGCGTCGTCTTCGGTCTGGGCAGCGGAATGCACCGCGTCGACCGCAACGTGTTCCTTCTCACCCCGCCCGGCACGGAGGTCGGCGGGCTGATGGAGGGGGCGGGCGTCTCGGGAGGCTGAGCCCCGGGACGACACGGCCCCCGGGCTCCGGTGTCCTTCACGACTCCCTTCTTCATACCGGCGTCCGCCCGGCCCGTCCCCCGATCGTGGGAAGGGCCGGGAGGCTGAACGGTTCGCCGCTGTGGCGGGGGCCTACGGTCCGCGTATGGCCGTGCCTTCCGCGTCCGTCGGCCCGCCGGCGGCCGACGCGTCCCCTGTGACCGTCCCCGCGCAGTCCCGCGGGGGCCCCGATGTGCGCGCCCGGGTCACCGGGTTGCGGCTGTCGGCCTTCGCCGGGCATCGGCGGGCCGGGTTTCCGCTGGGGCCCGTGACCTTGTTCGCGGGGCCCAGCGGGGCGGGGAAGACGACGGCGCTCGCGGCGTTCGAGGCGCTCGCGCGGCTCGGCGGCGGCGCCCCCCTCGGCGAGGCATTCCCGGACCCGGTCGCCTGCGTGCCGGCGCGGGCCCGCCCGGACGCCGGGGGACGGCGGGGCTTCCGGATCGGGTGTACGGCCGACGGCGCCGAGGGCCCGGTCCGGCTCGACGTCGCCGTACAGGCCGAGCCGGCCCTGCGGATCGTGGGCGAGCGGCTGACCGCGGGCGGGGTCGTCCTGCTGGAGACCGCCCTGCGCGACCCGGGGCGCCGCACCGTGCAGGCCGCCTGGCACACCGCGGGCTCCGCCCCGGTGACCCGCGCTCCGCTCCCCGACGACCGCCTCGGCACCGCCCTGCTGCCGCTGCGCGTGGCCGGTAAGACGGACGGGCAGCGCCATGTGCTGGCCGCGGCCGAGCAGATGGTCGTCGCCCTGCGCTCCGTCTTCCCCTGCGACCCCCGCCCGGACCACATGCGCACCCCCGTCCCCGCGGGCTCCGGCCGGCTGCTGCGCGGCTGCGACAACCTCCCCGACGTCCTGTGGCGCACCCGCGCGGAGTGCGCCCGCCGGCACGGCCGGCTGGTCGAGGCGCTGCGCGCGGGCTGCGCCGGCCCGGTGACCGACCTGATCGCCGAGCCGCTGACCGACGGCACGGTACGGGCGCTGCTCGACCGCGGCGACGGCTGGCACACCGAACTCGCCCGGCTCGGCGACGGCGAGCTGCGCTACCTGGCGCTGACCCTGGTCCTGCTGACCGGCCCCGGCGTCCTCGACCTGGACGCCCCGGGCGAGGTGCCGGACGCCCTGCGCAGCCTCACCGTCCTCGCCGACGGCTTCGACCGCGCCCTCGACCCCGCGCAGCGCACAGAACTGCTCCGGACGGCGGCCCGGATGGGCGAGCGCGGACACATCCGCTGCGTGGCCGCGGTGAGCGACGCCTCGTGGGCCGCGGGAGCCGAGGGCGTCACGGTGGTACACCTGGAGCCGTGACCGAACCTCTCGACCTGGCCCGACTCCAGCGCAGACTGGCCGAGTTCGCGGCCGCGCGGAACTGGCAGCCCTATCACACACCCAAGAACCTCGTCGCCGCCCTCTCGGTGGAGGCCTCCGAACTGGTCGAGATCTTCCAGTGGCTGACCCCGGAGGAGTCGTCCCGTGTGATGGCCGACCCGGAGAGCGCGCACCGGGTCACGGACGAGGTCGCCGACGTGCTCGCCTATCTCCTGCAGCTCTGCGAGGTGCTCGGCATCGACCCGCTGGCCGCCCTGGCCGCCAAGATCGACCGCAATGAACGCCGCTTCCCGCCGCCGGGACCGCCGGACCGCACCTGACGGCCCGGTCCGGCCCGCGCTTCCAACGAGCGGACGCAGAAGCTCCGTTATTACTCTCCGCAATCAAAGCGGCTGTCGAATCCGAATTGTTGTCCACAGATTTCGGTCTACCTCTGGCTTTTCGCCTCACAGACCCTCACGCTGGGTAATGAAGAGGGTAGTTCACACAGACGTGCCGACGAGCACGCGGACGGACGGGGGCAGCGTATGGACGCGATACGGCTCATTCTCACCAGCAGGCGGGCTCTGGCGGGCGGTGCCGACGCGGCCGAGATGATGGCCGAGGTGTGGCAGGCGCAGTCCCTGGCCCAGGCGATCGGCAGCCGCCTGGCGGTCTCCGGACCGCCCGAGCTGCGCGGTGAGGCGCTGGGGCTGACCGAGCTGGCGGGCCGGGGCTGCGGGGTCCTGGACCCGCCCGAACTCGAAACCAAAGACCTGCGCGCCGCCCAGCTCACCGAGCTGGACGACGCCCGCGAGACCCTGCTCTGCCTCGGCGGCCTGCTCGGCGAGGTCGGCATCGCCCTGGTCGGCATGGCCAGTGCCGCGGCCGACGAGACGACGTACTGGCAGTGCATGGAGGCCATCGACGCGGCCGACGAGTCCCGCGACCGGGTCCTGGAGATGCTGCGCAAGCTGGCGGCCCGGGAGGAGGCGGTGGCGGAGAACGGCAACGAGAGCAGCCCCTCCGGTGCCTTGTGAGGCGGAGCGAGCGCGGGACGGCCGGTCAGCCCGGGTCGGCTTCCCCGACGGCGTCCTGACCGGCCCGCAGATCCGCCAACGCCGACAGATCCGCGTTCAGCGCGGCCATCAGCTCTTCCCTCTGCTCCAGCAACCCCTTCGGCTGACCGGCGGAGCCGAACTCTTCGGACATGACGGCCTCCTCGGCCCCGGACCGGCGACGCGCGACGGCGTCCACCGTCCGGCGCCGGTGCCGGACGGTCCGGCTCCGAGGCCCAACGATCGTCACCAGGGCCGGTACCGGCCCGACGCCACGGCCCCGGCCCGCCGTGGAGTGCTTTTCACCCGACCCGGGACGGCCGTGCCGGGCGGTACCGGCGAGGTTGACGGGGCCCGGCGTGCAGGATGGATGTATGGACCTTCGAATCTTCACCGAGCCCCAGCAGGGGGCCACCTACGACACCTTGCTCACCGTGGCGAAAGCCACCGAGGACCTCGGCTTCGACGCCTTTTTCCGCTCTGACCACTACCTCCGGATGGGCAGCGCGGACGGTCTGCCCGGCCCCACGGACGCCTGGATCACGCTGGCCGGACTGGCCCGCGAGACCAAGCGCATCCGCCTCGGCACGCTGATGACGGCCGGCACCTTCCGCCTGCCCGGCGTGCTCGCCATCCAGGTCGCCCAGGTCGACCAGATGTCCGGCGGCCGGGTGGAGCTGGGCCTCGGCGCGGGCTGGTTCGAGGAGGAGCACAAGGCGTACGGCATCCCGTTCCCGAAGGAGAAGTTCGCGCGGCTGGAGGAGCAGCTCGCGATCGTCACCGGGCTGTGGGCGACCGAGGCCGGCAAGACCTTCGACTTCCACGGCTCGTTCTACGACCTCACCGCATCACCCGCGCTGCCCAAGCCCGCCCAGAAGAAGGTCCCGGTGCTCATCGGCGGCCACGGCGCGATTCGTACCCCGCGCCTCGCCGCCCGGTACGCCGACGAGTTCAACATCCCGTTCGCCTCGATCGAGGACAGCGAGCGGCAGTTCGGCCGGGTGCGCGCCGCCGCGGAGGAGACCGGCCGCGCCGCGGACGAGCTGACGTACTCCAACGCGCTCGTGGTCTGCGTCGGAAGGGACGACCAGGAGGTCGCCCGTCGTGCCGCCGCCATCGGCCGTGAGGTGGCGGAGCTCAAGGCCAACGGCCTGGCCGGTTCCCCGGCCGAGGTCGTCGACAAGATCGGCCGGTACGCCGAGATCGGCTCCCAGCGCGTCTACCTGCAGATCCTGGACCTCGACGACCTCGACCACCTGGAGCTGATCTCCGCCCAGGTCCAGTCGCAACTGTCGTAGCGGGTACGGGCCGTCCGGCGCTGCCGGCACGACCCGAGCCACGCCGCTCCCCGCCTGGCCCGTCCGGCGGGGAGATCGGTGACGCCGCTTCGCGTCGGCCGCGTCCTCGACGACGGCAGCACCCACCCGAGCAGCCCCGCCTACTTCTGGATCAACACGTCCGTCGTCGCGCACGGCCTGGCCGCCGGAGTCCTCGGGTGACGGCCGGGAAGGCGTCCCGCGGCCGGTGCGCACCGGAGCGAGTCGGCGAGCCGGGAACGGCCGGGACGAGGCCCTGAGTGTCCGTCAGAGGTTGCGGACGGTGAGGCGGTCGCCGTTCGCGCAGCGCACGAGGAGATTCCAGGCGGTCCCGTCGCCGTCGTCGCCGTCCCACCAGTCGGCGAACGCGCCGGCCAGGCGTTCCGCGTCCGCCCGCCGGCCGGTGGTGCCGGCGTCGGTCGTCAGCTCCACGTCGTAGTCGCCTTCGCCGAGGTGGACCAGGACGACCCGGGTCAGCGTGGCGGCGGAATCCTCCCGGCCGTTCTTCCCCGCCCAGGCCCGGAAGCGCTCCAGCAGACCGGGATCGGCTTCGCGGCGGGTCAGCGCGTGGCCGGGCGGACGCCGGTGCGGGTCCCCGCCGACCCCGTGCCGGCAGCCCAGTACCCAGGCACCGCGGTCCCCGTCCACCACCTCCCGCGGCCGGGCCGTGAGGGAACGGCGCACACAGCCGCCCCAGACGACCTCACGGACCGCTGTGCCCTTGCCGCCGTCGGCGTAGAGCCGTCTGCCGGTCTGCCAGCCGGCGTCGTAGGCCGCTGCGTGGGCCGGTGCGGTCGTGGATGACGCGGAGGGCGGCCGCCGCGCACCGGTGTCGCAGGACACCGCGAGCAGTGCCAGCGCGGCCAGCGCCCACGCGGGTCCGTGTCCGCCGGTCCGGATCGAGCGCATGAAGTGATTCCCCCTCGACGTCCTGGCGTTGTCGTGGCCTGCCCTCCTGCTGAGAGGGTGCTCACGCCGCCCGGGTTGCCTGCCGCCGACGGGTGCCGCCGCCGTGCCCTCGTGTGATGAGGTGATCCCCATGGGTTCCGGCATCTACCTCTACAAGTTCCGTCACGGCGACATCGTCCCGGTGGACGCCTCGACGGTCCGCGAGGTGCTGGAACCGTACGCCCCATACGACGTCCACGGGGGTGAGCCGGTCGAACGGGTCCGCACCGCGGACGGCAGCGAGGCCGACGTGTGCGTGGACCACGGGGTGTCGTTCGACCGGCCGGGCCGCGGAGTGCTGGACCTCGTCGCCGAGGTGGCCCGCCGTACCGGCGCCGCCGTCCTGCTGCTCGGGGACCCGGCCGCGGCGATCGTGACGAGCGGGGAGGACCGGGTGCATCTGCCGGCGGACCTGCGCGAGGGTGCGGTGGTCGTCCCGCCCGCCGCCCTGACCGGCCAGGCGATCGAACAGGTCGTCGGACCGCGGCCGGAGCCCCGGCGCAGGCCCGTGCTGCCGCCGTTCCCCTACCATCCCGACCCGGTGGCCACCGGGTCGGTGATCGCCGCCGACGAGACATGCGTGTGCTGCGGGCACGACCAGGGCTGGATCTGCACCGGATCGGTCTACGGCGCGGACGTGCCCGACGGGCGGGTCTGCCCGTACTGCGTCGCGTTCGGCACCGCCGCCAAGCGGTACGGGGCGTTCTTCAACGAGGTCGAGGCGCGTCAGGTGCCGGACGAGGTGGCCCGGGTGATCTGCGAGCGCACCCCCGGCTTCGCCACCTGGCAGTGACTGGGGCTGGCCGGCGCACTGCGGCGACGGCGGGGTGTTCCTCGGCGCGGCCGGCGCGAGGGAACTGCGGCCCTACCCGGAGGCGCTCGACCATCTGTGCGGACTGTCTGCCGAGTGGGGGTGGGGAGCCGCCCCGACCGAGGACTTCCTCGCCGCGCTCGACAAGGACGGCGTGCCGACCGCGTACCTCTTCCGCTGCCGCGTCTGCGGCACCCACTTCGCCCGGGCGGACTTCACGTGACCGGTGGTGCCGGGGGGACCCGGTGATCCCCCCGGCCGTTCTCAGCCGCGCTGGGCGAAGCCGTAATCGAGGATCTTCGTCGCGTCCTTGAACCGCTCGTCCGCCGACGTGTCCGCGAGGATGGCGCCCACGACCGTCCGGGAGCCGCGGGTCGCGGCGAACACCAGACAGGCCTTCGCCTCCGGCCCCGAACCGGTCTTCACGCCGATCGCGCCCCGGTAGGAGCCGAGCAGCTTGTTGGTGTTCTTCCAGGCGGGCATCGCGTGCGTTCCGCCGCCGGGCCGGTACGACCGCATGTCGTCGTATTCCTTGGTGCCGACGACCTTCTTGAACGTCTTGTTCTTCAGCGCGGCCCCGGCCAGCTTGGCGAGGTCCCGGGGCGACGCGTAGTTCTTGCCGTTGGACACCCCGTCGAAGGAATCGAAGTGGGTGTTGTTCAGACCCAGCTCCCGCGCCGTGCTGTTCATCTTGGCGATGAACGACTTCGTCCGCGCCGCCGTCGTCGAGCCCGTTCCGTAGGTGTCCGCCAGCGCGTAGGCCGCATCGCAGCCCGACGGCAGCAGCAGCCCGTACAGCAGGTCGCGCACGTTCATCGAGTCACCGAGGATCAGGTTCGCGCTGGAGTAGCGCTGGGCGCCCGTGGCCGGGTCGATGACGTAGTCGGTGTACGCCTTCTTGATCTTCACCTTCTTGTCGAGGTTCACGTTGGGCTGCGACAGCACCACGAGCGCCGTCATGATCTTCGTCGTGGAGCCGGTCCGCAGTCGTGCGTCCGGCGCCTTGCCGAAGAGCTGCTTTCCCGTGGCCGCGTTCATCGCGTACGCGCCCTGAGCCGACACCTGCGGCGCCGCCGCGGCCGCAGGGGCCGTCGCGACCGCGGGGCCCGCCGGGGCCGCCTGGGCCGGGGCGGCCGCGAGGACCCCCGTGCCCAGGACGGCACCGGCCGCCACCGCGACGACGGCTCTCCCGCGGACGCCTCCTTGGCCGATGTTCATGGTTCCCCCTTCCGTCAGTGGTCAGTTGACGGGGGCTCACTCCATCAGGTCCCCGCTCCGATGGCCATGGTGGAGATCACAGCGACCGTTGGATCGCGTGGGCGGTGTGCCCGGCCTGTGGACGCCATGTGCCGGAACTGTGGGCTCCATCACAGCGCGCATGATCCAGGCCTGGTCGGATGACCGGGTGCGCAAAGTGCTCCCTCTCGCTGTCACCGGCCTGTTGGCCCTGTCGGCATGCCAGTTCGCCGGCCATGACGACCCCGCCGACGAGGCCCACCGCCTCAACACCATGAAGTCGTTCCCGCTGCACGCCTACATACCGGACCCGTCGTCGGACGGCGGAAAGTCCATCGGCAAGGCGCAGTGGATCCTCGCGAAGCAGTGCATGGTCCGGCTCGGCTTCGCCGGCTTCGCGACGCTCGACACCAGGACCGTCGAGTCGACGTACCCGGTCCGGCAGGGAACCCTCGCGGGCCGCGGCACGACCGGTGACGACAGCCCTTACGGGGTCGACGATCCCGACCGGGCGGCCGAGCACGGCTACCACGACCGCCGGCCGGAAGAGTCCTCCCAGCCCCAGGAGTGGTCCGCCGACCAGTACGTCGCCCTCACCGGCACGTTCGACTCCGGCGACAGCCACTCCACCCACGGGAACCCCATCTCCGAGGGCGGTTGCCTGGGACAGGCGACGCGGAAGATCTACGGCTCCCCGCCCAAGGCGACGAAGGTCAACGGCGTGCGGCTCAGCGGCTACTACTCGCTGGCCCTCGAGCTGTGGTACGAGTCCCACAAGACGGCGCGCAAGGACCCGGCCTGGAAGAAGGCCGACCGCGCGTGGGCGGCCTGCATGAAGGAGGAGGGCTTCCACTACCCCGACCCGGACAAGGCATCGCTCGACACCGCCTGGTACCGGACCGAGGGGCCGTCGGGCAAGGAGAAGAAGACAGCGGCCGCTGATGCCCGGTGCAAGCTGGACACCGATTACATCGGCACCGTCCACGCCATCGAGGCCCGCGCTCAGAACACGGCCGTCGGCAAGCACAAGAAGGCCCTGGACGACATGCGCGCGGCGGATCAGCGGGCCGTCGAGAACGCCCGGACGATCACCGCCAAGGAGTCGTGAGCAGGGTGGTCCGCACCGGGAGCGCCGCGTTGACCGCCGCCACGGCGGCGGTTCTCGTGCTCGCCGGCTGCGGCTCGCAGACGGCCGGCTCCCGTGGGGGGGAACTCCCGGTCACGGTCCTGGAGCCGTCACCGCCGACCCGTTGTGCCCGTCCTGCACACCCCGGTACGGCGCGGCCCCGACCGGCAGCGCGCCCCCCCGCGAGCATCCCCCCTCACTCCTCCCGCACCCGGCTCCCGCTGCCCGCCGGCACCCTGACGGCCAAGGGCGATGCGCGGATCACCGGCCTGTACCGCTGGACGTCGGACCACGGCCGGGACTGCGCGTCCGGCCGGTTCTCCGCCGACCTCACGGTCACCAACCACGCCAGGACGTCGATGACGTACACGGTCACCGTCGGTTTCCTGGCGGCGTCCCAAGGCGCCGTCGACACCGTGGAGCAGACCGTTGCCGCGGTCCAGCCGGGGCGGACGGTGAAGAGCACCGCCGTCATCGGGGAACCGCCCGCCAAGGCCCCGGCCGTGACGGGCGTGTCGATCGCGAAGGTCAGGAGCGTGCCTGCCGACGGGGCCCCCTCGGCGGGCGGCCCGTGCCCGGCCTCCGGGGTGCGGGTGGACGCCGACCGGGGTGACGCCGCCATGGGACTGCGCGCGGTGAGCCTGCGCCTGGAGAACTGCGGCACGCGCGCGTACCGCCTGAACGGCCGTCCCGCGCTCCAGATCCTGGACGCCGACCACGAACCCGTCACCGGTGTGAGCATCGTGCACGGCGAGGAGATCGCCACCGGCACCGGCGCCGACGGCACCCCCCGGCCCCTCACCATCGCCCCCGGCGAGCGCGCCCACGCCGTGCTCGTATGGCGCGACACCACCGAAGCGGGCGACGGCCTCAGCCCCGTCGACGCCTCTTACGCGCGCGTGTGGGCCGAGCCGGGCGCCGACCCGGTGATCGTGACACCGGAGCTGGACCTCGGCACGACGAGCAGACTCGGTGTCGGCCCGTGGAAGAAGGACGACACCGGCCGTTAGCCGAACCGGCGAGCGGGGGCACTGCTCGAAAACCGGTGGTCACCGGCGATCGAGCCCGGGAGACTCGGACATGTGTTCCTGACGATCTCCACGAGCGGCGACGCCGCCCACCCGGCCACCGACCTCGGGTACCTGCTGCACAAGCACCCCGGCAAGGCACAGAGGTTCTCCACGTCCTACGGCACCGCCCATGTGTTCTACCCCGAGGCGGACGACAGACGCTGCACGGCCGCGCTGTTGCTGGAGATCGACGCGGTGGCGCTGGTCCGGCGGGGGAAGGGCAAAGGACGCGGCGGCGCGCCCGACGCGACGCTCGCACAGTACGTCAACGACCGCCCCTACGCCGCCTCCTCGCTGCTCGCGGTCGCGCTGAGCGGCGTGTTCTCCAGCGCCCTGCGCGGGGTGTGCGACGCCCGCCCGGAGCGGGCCGCCGCACCCCTGCCGCTGTGCGTCGAGGTGCCCGCGCTGCCCGCCCGCGGCGGCCCGGACCTCGTACGACGGCTCTTCGAACCGCTCGGCTGGGCGGTGACCGCCGAAACCGTCCCCCTGGACACCGAGTTCCCGGAGTGGGGCGACTCGCGGTACGTCCGCCTCGTGCTGGAGTCGGAGCGGCTGACCCTCGCCGAAGCGCTGCGCCACCTGTACGTCCTGCTCCCCGTCCTCGACGACGCCAAGCACTACTGGGTCTCCTCCGACGAGGTCGACAAGCTGCTGCGAGCCGGCGAGGGCTGGCTGCCCGGGCACCCGGAGCAGAAGCTGATCACCAGCCGCTATCTCTCCCGCCGCTGGTCGCTGACCCGGCAGGCGATGGAGCGGCTGGAACTGGTGCGGCTGGCCGAGGCTGACGACAGCGAGGTCGAGGAGATCGACAACGCGGTCCCGGAGGACACCGAAACGGAGGGGGCGGAGGAGAAACCCGCCCCGCTCGCGGTGCTGCGCCGGGAGGCGATCCTCGCCGCCCTGCGCGAGGCCGGTGCCGCCCGGGTACTCGACCTCGGCTGCGGGCAGGGACAGTTGATCCAGGCCCTCCTCAAGGACGTGCGGTTCACGGAGATCATGGGCGTGGACGTCTCGACGCGGGCGCTCACCATCGCCGCCCGGCGGCTCAGGCTGGACCGCGTGAGCGAGCGCCAGGCGGCCCGTGTGCGGCTCGTCCAGGGCTCGCTCGCCTACACCGACAGCCGGCTCAAGGGCTACGACGCCGCCGTGCTCAGCGAGGTGATCGAGCACCTCGACCTGCCACGGCTGCCCGCCCTGGAGTACGCCGTGTTCGGGCACGCGCGCCCCCGCACCGTCCTCGTGACCACCCCGAACGTCGAGTACAACGTCCGCTGGGAGACACTCCCCGCCGGACACGTCCGGCACGGCGACCACCGCTTCGAGTGGACCCGCGAGGAGTTCCGCACCTGGGCGGCGGCCGTCGCCGGACGGCACGGCTACGACGTCGGATTCGTCCCCGTCGGGCCGGACGATCCGGAGGTCGGTCCGCCCACCCAGATGGCTGTGTTCACGAAGCGGACCGAGAAGGCCGGCCCGACCGGGATGGAGAGGAAGACCGCATGAGCGAGACCCGCACGGGACGGATCCTCCCCGTCACCGACCTCTCCCTGGTCGTCCTCGTCGGCGCCTCCGGCTCCGGCAAGTCGACCTTCGCCCGCAAGCACTTCAAGCCGACCGAGGTCATCTCCTCGGACTTCTGCCGCGGTCTGGTCTGCGACGACGAGAACGACCAGAGCGCTACCCATGACGCCTTCGACGTCCTGCACTACATCGCCGGCAAGCGGCTGGCCGCCGGCCGCCGTACCGTCGTCGACGCCACCAGCGTGCAGCAGGACAGCAGGCGGCAGCTGATCGAGCTGGCGAGGAAGCACGACGTGCTGCCCATCGCCATCGTGCTGGACGTGCCGGAAGAGGTGTGCGCCGAACGCAATGCGGCCCGCACCGACCGGGCCGACATGCCCCGGCGGGTCATCCAGCGGCACATCCGCGAACTGCGGCGGTCGCTGCGGCGCCTGGAGCGCGAGGGCTTCCGCAAGGTGCACGTCCTGCGCGGGGTGGCGGAGGCCGAGAACGCCACCGTCGTCACCGAGAAGCGCTTCAACGACCTGACCCACCTCACCGGTCCCTTCGACATCATCGGCGACATCCACGGCTGCTCGTCCGAACTCGAGTCGCTGCTCGCCAGGCTGGGATACGCCGACGGCGTGCACCCCGAGGGCCGTACCGCCGTGTTCGTCGGCGACCTGGTGGACCGGGGCCCGGACACCCCGGGCGTGCTGCGCCGGGTGATGTCGATGGTCGAGGCGGGCAGTGCCCTGTGCGTGCCCGGTAACCACGAGAACAAGTACGGCCGTCACCTCAAGGGCCGCAAGGTCCAGCACACCCACGGGCTCGCCGAGACCATCGCGCAGATGGAGGGCGAGAGCGAGGAGTTCAAGAACCGGGTCCGGCAGTTCCTGGAGGGACTGGTCAGCCACTACGTCCTCGACGGCGGCCGGCTCGTGGTCTGCCACGCGGGTCTGCCTGAGAAGTACCACGGCCGCACCTCCGGCCGGGTCCGCTCGCACGCCCTGTACGGCGACACCACCGGTGAGACGGACGAGTTCGGTCTGCCGGTGCGCTACCCGTGGGCGGAGGACTACCGAGGCCGGGCGGCCGTGGTCTACGGCCACACACCCGTCCCGGAGGCGACCTGGCTCAACAACACCATCTGCCTGGACACCGGTGCCGTCTTCGGCGGCAAGCTGACCGCGCTGCGCTGGCCGGAGCGCGAGCTGGTCGACGTACCGGCCGAGCGGGTCTGGTACGAGCCGGCGAAGCCGCTGCGGTCCGAGGCACCCGGCGGGCACGACGGGCGGCCACTGGACCTGGCGGACGTGCACGGCCGCCGGACGGTCGAGACCCGGCACGCGGGCCGCGTGGCGATCCGCGAGGAGAACGCGGCGGCGGCCCTCGAGGTCATGAGCCGCTTCGGAAACGACCCGCGCCTGCTGCCGTACCTGCCCCCGACCATGGCACCGACGGCCACCTCGCAGGGGGAGGCCCGCGGCGGAGCCGACGGCGGACACTTCCTGGAGCACCCGGAGGAGGCCTTCGCGCAGTACGCGCGGGACGGGGTCGCGCGGGTCGTGTGCGAGGAGAAGCACATGGGTTCGCGGGCCGTGGCCCTGGTGTGCCGGGACGCGGACGCGGCACGCCGGCGGTTCGGTGTGGAGGGTCCCACGGGATCGCTGTACACCCGTACCGGACGGCCGTTCTTCGACGACGAGAAGGTGACCGAGGAGATCCTCGGCCGCCTGCGCTCGGCGATCGGTGAGGCCGGCCTGTGGAACGACCTCGACACGGACTGGCTGCTGCTGGACGCCGAGCTGATGCCGTGGTCGCTGAAGGCCTCGGGTCTGCTGCGCAGCCAGTACGCGGCCGTGGGCGCCGCCTCCGGCGCGGTGTTCCCTGCGGCCCTGGCCGCCCTGGAGACCGCCGCCGCGCGCGGTGCCGACGTGGGCGGGCTGCTGAACCGCCAGCGGGAACGCGCCGCCGACGCCGCCGCGTTCACCACCGCCTACCGCCGTTACTGCTGGACCACCGAGGGCCTGGACGGCGTCCGGCTGGCCCCCTTCCAGATCCTGGCCGTCCGTGGCCGCAGCCTCGCCGCGCTACCGCACGACGAGCAACTCGCCCTGATCGACCGCCTGGTGGAGCACGACGGCACCGGACTGCTGCAGACCACCCGGCGGCTGTACGTCGACACCGGCGACCCGGAGTCGGTGCGCGCGGGTGTCGACTGGTGGCTGGAGATGACCGGCCGGGGCGGCGAGGGCATGGTCGTCAAGCCGGTCGGCGCGCTGGTCCGCAACCCGGACGGGCGGCTGGTGCAGCCCGGCATCAAGTGCCGGGGCCGCGAGTACCTGCGGATCATCTACGGTCCCGAGTACACCCGGCCGGACAACCTCGCCCGGCTGCGGCAGCGGTTCCTGAACCACAAGCGGTCCCTCGCCCTGCGCGAGTACGCCCTCGGCCTGGAGGCCCTGGACCGGCTCGCGGAGGGGGAGCCGCTGTGGCGGGTGCACGAGGCGGTCTTCGGGGTGCTGGCGCTGGAGTCGGAGCCGGTGGACCCGCGCCTGTAGACCCGCGTCTGTGGGGCCGCCCGTCACAGAACGCCCTTGTGTCCCGCACACGTCTGTCCATATGGTGGACATCCGTGCGGCACAAGGGTGTTCGCATGCCACGAGGGGAGTGGTGGGCATGGAGATCAAGAAGGTCGTGGTCCGTGAGGACCAGCAGAGCACGACCCGCCGGCCGGCGATCCTGGAGAAGCGGCCGACCCGCTGAGCATGCGCCTCCATCTGGTCACGATGCCGTGGCACCCGATCGACCTGCCCTCGCTGCAACTGGGCCTGCTGAACCGCATCGTGCGCCGGGCCCGCCCCGGTGACGAGGTGACCGAGTTCCACGGCTCCCTGCGCTGGGCGGAGTTCCTGCTGGAACGCTCCGGCGGCCGGCTGCGGCCGGGCGACTATGTGGCCGTCGGCAGCGACGCGATCTTCCACGGCCTGGGCGACTGGGTCTTCTCCGGCGCCCTGTACGACGAGCCCGGCTGGGGCCTGGCCCGGCTGCGGGACTACGCGGCCGCCCGGGACGTCTTCATCGACACCGCCGTCGCCATGCGCCCGTACGCCGCCGCCTTCATCGCCGAGTGCGCCACCGAGGTGCTGGCGGCCGAGCCGGACGTGGTCGGCTTCACCAGCACGTTCATGCAGAACGTCCCCTCCCTGGCGCTCGCCCGTGAACTCAGGCGAATGCGGCCGGAGTTGGTGATCGTGTTCGGTGGCAGCAACTGCGACGGCCCGATGGGCCACGCCCTGCACCGCAACCACCCCTTCGTGGACCATGTGGTGCGCGGCGAGGCCGAGTACGCCTTCCCGGCCCTGTTACGCCACCTCGACGAGGGCACCCCGCCCGCCGACGTGCCCGGCCTGTGCTGGTGGGACGGCCCGGTGTCCCGCGCCAACCCGGAGACCCGGCGGACCGTGGCGCCCGCCGACATCCCCTCGCCCGACTACGACCAGTGGCAGACCGCCCTGGACGCCTCCCCGGTCCAGGAGTACGTGCACCCGAAGCTGGTGGTGGAGGGGGCCCGGGGCTGCTGGTGGGGCGAGAAGCACCACTGCACCTTCTGCGGGCTGAACGGCTCCGCCATGGCCTTCCGTGCCAAGCCAGGGGAGCGGCTGTGGGCGGAGATCGACCGGCTGGTGCGCCGCCACCGCATCCTCGACGTCGTCACGGTCGACAACATCATCGACATGGCCTACTTCCGCGACTTCCTGCCCCGCGTCGCCGAGAGCGGCTGGGACCTGCGGCTGCACTACGAGGTCAAGTCCAACCTCACCCCCGCACAGCTCCAGCTCCTCGGCGCCTCCGGCACCGTGCACATCCAGCCCGGTATCGAGAGCCTGGGCAGCCGCGTCCTGGACCTGATGGACAAGGGTGTCACCGGCGCCCGTAACGTCCGCACCCTGCGCGAGTGCGAGAACCACGCGCTGACCTGTTCCTGGAACCTGCTGTACGGCTTCCCCGGCGAGACCGCCGACGACTACACGCCCGTCGTCGACCAGCTTCCCGCCCTGGTCCACCTCCAGCCGCCGAGCGGCGCCCACCGGATCCAGCTGGAGCGTTTCAGCCCGCACTTCACCGACCCGGGACTCGGCTTCGGCAAGCGCCGCCCGGCCGTCATGTACCAGCACGTCTACGACCTGCCCGAGGAGGAACTCGCCGACCTGGTCTATCTGTTCGACGCCGAGGACGCGGGCATCGCGGGCCCGGTCGAGCAGCGGCTCAAGGACGCCGTCGCCGAGTGGCGGGCCGGGCACGCGCACTCCCGGTTGCTGTTCGAGGAAGACGGCCCGGCACTGCTGGTTCACGACCGGCGGCACGGCCGGCCCCCGGCCACCCATCGCTTCACCGGCTGGCGGGCCGAGGCGCTGCGCCGCCTGGAGGCCGGCCGGACCGTGGCCGCCCTGCACCGGCTATTGACCGCCGACGGCCACGAGGTGACCACGCGGTCCTTGGCCGAGTGGGTCCAACACGCCTTCAGTCAGGGGCTGTTGTTCCGTGACGGCGTCACCTACGTGGCCCTGCCGACCTGGGGCGAACCGGTCCGCCTGGCCGAGGGGGCCGGATGAGCGGGCTGCCCGGGGCCGTGCCGCACCGGCTCACCGGGCGCCGGGTCGAGGCCATCGAGCCCCTGGACCTCAGCGGCAGGGGCCGGGGAACGGCGGAGGCGGTGCGGTTCCTGCGCGAGTGCCAGGGCCTCGGTCTGCGGGTGGGCTGGCGGGCCACGGGCGAGCCGTCGTACGACCTCGGTGTGCTGCGTCATCTGCCCCCGCCCACCGAACTGCCGGCCGGCCAGGGGGAGCTGGACGCCTGGCGGGCCGGGCACGCCCACGGCACCCTCTACCACCGGCGCGGTCCCGGCTTCGTGACGGTCCTGGACCGGCGGAAGGAGGGCACGGCCGTCCGGCTCACCCTCGACCACCCCGGTCTGCACGCCGCCTTCCTCCGGCTCCTGGAGCCCACGCTGCTCGACGTCCTCGACGCCACCGAGCGGGAGGCCGCCGAGCTGCTCACCGCCGAGCGGCTGGTCCTGGTCTGCGGCGGCTGGGCGGTGGCCCTGCCCCCGCGCATCCGGCAGTGGCCCGTGCCCTGCACCGCGATCTGATCACCGGTTCCCCAGGGCGCCGGCAGGTCCGCCGTGCCCATTTGTCGTCAAGGGGACGAAAACAAGCGTCTGCGGAAACCGCGGAGAGGCGGGTGAACCCGGGGCCCGATGGTCAGGATGGAGGCATGGGATTCCAAGTCGACTCCGAGGCCGGGCGGCTGCGCCGCGTCATACTGCACCGGCCGGATCTCGAGCTCAAAAGGCTCACCCCCAGCAACAAGGACGCTCTTCTCTTCGACGACGTGCTCTGGGTGCGCCGGGCGCGCGCCGAGCATGACGGCTTCGCCGACGTCCTGCGCGACCGCGGCGTCGCCGTCCACCTCTTCGGCGACCTGCTCGCCGAGACGCTGGAGATCGCCGAGGCCCGCACCCTCGTCCTGGACCGGGTCTTCGACGAGAAGGAGTACGGCCCCCTCGCCACCGACCATCTGCGTGCCTCCTTCGACCGGATGACCCCGGGCGAGCTGGCCGAGGCCCTGGTCGGCGGGATGACCAAGCGGGAGTTCCTGGACGCGCACACGGAACCGACCTCCGTCCGCTTCCACGTCATGGAGCTGGACGACTTCCTGCTCCGCCCGCTGCCCAACCACCTCTTCACCCGCGACACCTCGGCGTGGATCTACGACGGCGTCTCCATCAACGCCATGCGCTGGCCCGCCCGGCAGCGTGAGACCGTCCACTTCGAGGCGATCTACCGCCACCACCCGCTCTTCCGTGACGAAACGTTCCGTATCTGGTCGCGGGGGCAGGCCGACTACCCCTCCACCATCGAGGGCGGTGACGTCCTGGTGATCGGCAACGGCGCCGTGCTGATCGGCATGAGCGAGCGCACCACCCCGCAGGCCGTGGAGATGCTGGCGCACAAGCTGTTCGCGGCGGGCTCGGCGCGCACGATCGTCGCGCTCGACATGCCCAAGCGGCGGGCCTTCATGCATCTCGACACGGTGATGACCATGGTCGACGGGGACACCTTCACCCAGTACGCCGGGCTCGGCATGCTGCGCTCGTACACCATCGAACCGGGAGCCGGTGAGCAGGAGCTCAAGGTCACCGACCATCCCCCGGAGCACATGCACCGCGCGATCGCCGCCGCCCTCGGACTCGGGGAGATCCGGGTGCTGACCGCCACCCAGGACGTGCACGCCGCCGAGCGCGAGCAGTGGGATGACGGCTGCAACGTCCTCGCCGTCGAGCCCGGTGTGGTCGTCGCCTACGAGCGGAACTCGACCACCAACACGCATCTGCGCAAGCAGGGCATCGAGGTGATCGAGATCCCGGGCAGCGAGCTGGGGCGGGGCAGGGGCGGCCCGCGCTGCATGAGCTGTCCGGTCGAGCGCGAGGCGGTATGACCTGGCGGAACCGGGAAGGGCTGGGACCGAACGGACGGCCGGCGGTCGTATAGAAATGCCGACCGTCGTATAGAATTCCAAGGTCCCTGCCAGTCGTACCCCTGGAGCGCCCCCCATGGCGACAGTCCCGACCGCACTCGCCGGCCGCCACTTCCTCAAGGAGCTGGACTTCACCGAGGAGGAGTTCCGCGGTCTGGTCGAGCTGGCCGCCGAGCTGAAGGCCGCCAAGAAGGCGGGGGCCGAAACGCGGTACCTGCGGGGGCGCAACATCGCGCTGATCTTCGAGAAGACCTCGACGCGCACCCGCTGCGCGTTCGAGGTCGCCGCCGCCGACCAGGGCGCCCACACGACCTACCTCGACCCCTCCGGCTCGCAGATCGGGCACAAGGAGTCCGTGAAGGACACGGCGCGTGTTCTCGGCCGGATGTTCGACGGCATCGAGTACCGCGGGGACAGCCAGGCCAACGTCGAGGAGCTGGCCGCGTACGCCGGCGTGCCCGTCTACAACGGCCTCACCGACGACTGGCATCCCACCCAGATGCTCGCCGACGTGCTCACCATGACGGAGCACAGCGCCAAGCCGCTGCGGCAGATCGGCTTCGCCTACCTCGGTGACGCCCGCTTCAACATGGGCAACTCCTATCTGATCACCGGCGCGCTGCTCGGCATGGACGTACGGATCGTCGCGCCCAGGCAGTACTGGCCGGGCGACGACGTCGTGACCCGGGCCCGCAAGCTGGCGGAGGGCAGCGGCTCCGTCATCACGCTCACCGAGGACCTCGCCGAGGGCGTCAGGGGGGCCGATTTCATCGCCACCGACGTCTGGGTCTCGATGGGCGAGCCCAAGGAGGTCTGGGGCGAGAGGATCAAGGCGCTCGCGCCCTACGCCGTGACCATGGACGTCCTGCGCGCCACCGGAAATCCGGACGTGAAGTTCCTGCACTGCCTGCCGGCCTACCACGACCTGGGCACCAAGGTGGGGCAGGAGATCCACCAGGCCTACGGCCTGCGGTCCCTGGAAGTGACGGACGAGGTCTTCGAATCCGCCCACTCGGTCGTCTTCGACGAGGCCGAGAACCGGCTGCACACGATCAAGGCGGTGCTGGTAGCCACACTCGCCTGAGCAGCCTTATTCTGACCGGCGGCCCGGAGCCACCCCTTCCGAGGCCGCCGCCGCGCCCGCCCCCGGGCTCTCGACTCCGTTCGAGCAGGGGGGAACCCCATGCCGGGCGCCCCGCACCACCAGAAACGAGCACCACCCGCATGCCCGCTCCCCGCATCAAGTCCCCGCATCTGCTCGTCGCCGAATCCGGCGCCGACCGCGAGGGCCACGGCCTCAAGCGCACGATGGGCCTCTTCCAGCTCATCTGCTTCGGCGTCGGCGCCATCGTCGGCACCGGCATCTTCGTCGGCCTCTCCGACTCCGTCGCCCAGGCCGGACCCGCCGTCGTCGTCTCCTTCATCCTGGCCGCGCTCACCTGCGTCTTCACCGCGTTCTCCTTCGCCGAGCTGGGCGGCGCCATCCCGGTCTCCGGCTCCTCGTACTCCTTCGCCTACGCGGGCCTCGGCGAGTCCACCGCCTTCCTGGTCGGCTGGTGCCTGCTGCTGGAGTACGGCGTCTCCATCTCAGCCGTCGCGGTCGGCTGGAGCCAGTACGTCAACGAGCTGCTGCACAGCCTCACCGGCCGGCAGCTGCCCGCCGCGCTCTCGGCCGGTCCCGGCGACGGCGGGATCGTGAACCTCCCCGCCGTCATCGTGATCGCCATGGCCTCCGTGCTGCTGGTGCGCGGGGTGCGCGAGAGCGCCCGGGCCACCGCCGCCATGGCCGCCGTGAAACTCGTCATCCTGCTCGCCTTCTGCGCCATCGGCTACAGCGCCTTCAAGGACGGCAACCTCACCCCGTTCTCCCCGGCCGGCCTCGGCGGCATCGGCGCGGGCACCACCGCCGCGTTCTTCTCCTACATCGGCTTCGACGCGATCACCACCGCCGGCGAGGAGGCCAAGAACCCGCGCCGGGACATCCCCGTGGCGATCATGGTCTGCATGGGCCTGGTCACCCTGCTGTACTGCGCGGTCGCCGTCGCCGCGATCGGTGCCATCGGCGGCGACCAGGTGGCCGGCCGCCCCGCGGCGCTGTCCTACGTCGTCAACGAGGTCACCGGCTCCAGCCTCGGCGGCGGGGTCATCGCCTTCGGCGCGGTCGTCGCGATCGCCTCGGTGGTCCTCGCCGTGATGTACGGCCAGACCCGCATCCTGATGTCGATGTCCCGGGACGGCCTGATCCCGCGCGTCTTCGAGAAGGTCTCCCCGAGGACCTCCACACCGGTCGCGGGCACGCTGATCGTGGCGGTCGTCTTCGCGGTCCCGGCGGCCTTCGCCTCCCTCGACGCCGTGATGAACCTGTGCACCATCGGCACGCTCGCCGTCATGGCCGTCGTGAACGTCGCGGTCATCGCCCTGCGCCGCCGCGAACCGGGACTCGCCCGCAGCTTCCGTGTACCGCTCTACCCCGTGGGCCCGCTGCTCGGCGTCGCCTTCTGCCTGTACCTGAGCTACGAGACCGGCTGGCAGACCTGGCTCCAGTTCGCCGGGTTCCTCGCGGTGGGACTGCTGGTCTACGTCGCCTACGGACGCCGGCACTCCACGCTGGCCGACCCGGCCCCCGAGGTCACGCCGGACGCCGCTGAGCGGGAATCGCAGGCAGTCTGAACCACACCGCCTTGCCCGAGGGGGTGGGGCGGTGACCGCAGGACGAGCTGAGGGCGCGGATCAGCAGCAGACCGCGCCCTCCCTCCTGCCAGACGTCGGGCTCCTCGATCACGGGCCGGGTCAGATGGCCGGGCGGCGCCGGGTCCGGGTCGTGCACCTCGACCTGGCAGCCGGTCGGCAGCAGCTCCACCACCAGCTCTATCGGGCCGCGCCCGGCGGTGTGCTCCACCGCGTTGGCCACCAGCTCCGCCGTGAGCAGCTCCGCGGTGTCGCAGTCGGCCGGGTGCTCCACCTCGGTGAGAGCCGTGCGCACCAGAGCGCGCGCCACCGGCACCGCCGCGGCGGTGTGCGGCAGGGCGATGCGCCAGGAGGCCGATTCGGCGGGGCGATGGTGCAAGGCGAGTCCGTTCATGGAGCAGGCTGTCCTGCTTTCGACTGTAGGAATGGTACGGGCCCGGCCACACAGTCCGTCGACGGGCTTCGCCCGGGACTTCCGGCCCCGGTACCGGGCGGCTTACCCCGCAGAACGGCCTGCCTCGCGCGGCGGTGCCCACTGTTACGGCGCTGTCGCCGACCGGTGACGCGTGTGACCCGACGCGGCCGATCGGCGCACGCTTGTCGCGCGACCGTGACGACAGTCACAAACAGGTGATAACTTCATGGGGTAGCACCGTGAGGTACCCACCGCTGCAACGTGAGGCACCGCCCCCCTAGGAGGCCGCACGTCATGAGTCCCTTCACCGGCTCCGCCGCCCGCACCTCCGACTGGTCGCACCTGCGGGTCCAGCTCGCCGACGGGGTCGCCACCGTCACCCTCGCCCGCCCCGAGAAACTCAACGCCCTCACCTTCGGCGCCTACGCCGACCTGCGCGATCTGCTCGCCGAACTCTCCCGGGAGCGCTCGGTGCGCGCCCTGGTGCTGGCCGGTGAGGGGCGCGGTTTCTGCTCCGGCGGCGATGTCGACGAGATCATCGGCGCCACCCTGGCCATGGACACCGCCCAGCTGCTGGACTTCAACCGGATGACGGGCCAGGTGGTCCGGGCGATCCGCGAATGCCCGTTCCCGGTGATCGCCGCCGTGCACGGGGTCGCCGCGGGCGCGGGAGCCGTCCTCGCCCTCGCGGCCGACTTCCGGGTGGCCGACCCCTCGGCACGCTTCGCCTTCCTCTTCACCCGCGTCGGCCTCTCCGGCGGCGACATGGGCGCGGCCTACCTGCTGCCGCGGGTCGTCGGTCTCGGCCACGCCACCCGCCTCCTCATGCTCGGCGAGCCGGTTCGCGCACCCGAGGCCGAACGCATCGGACTGATCAGCGAGCTGACGGAGGAGGGCCGGGCGCATGAGGCGGCACTCCAGCTGGCCCGCCGCCTGGCCGACGGGCCGGCCCTGGCGTACGCCCAGACGAAGGCCCTGCTGACCGCCGAGCTGGACATGCCCTTGGCGGCATCGGTCGAGCTGGACGCCGCGACCCAGGCCCTGCTGATGAACGGCGAGGACTACGCGGAGTTCCACGCGGCCTTCACGGAGAAGCGCCCGCCGAAGTGGCGGGGGCGGTGACCATGGCGACCGACCCGAGGAACGAAGGGGCGCGGGGAACCGCGCGACAAGCCACGACGAACCCGCAGCCGCCGGCGTCGACCGGCCACCCCCACCGCATCGCGATCATCGGCGGCGGCCCCGGCGGCCTCTACGCCGCGGCCCTGCTGAAACGCCTCGACCCGGCGAGAGAGGTCACCGTCTGGGAACGCAACCCCCCGAACGAGACCTTCGGCTTCGGAGTGGTCCTCTCCGACGAGACCCTCGGCGGCATCGAACACGCCGACCCGGTGGTCTACGCGGCCCTCCGAAAAGACTTCGTCCGCTGGGACGACATCGACATCGTCCACCGAGGCACCCGGCACACCTCCGGCGGACACGGTTTCGCCGCCCTCGGCCGGCACCGTCTCCTGGAGATCCTGCACGACCGCTGCCGCTCCCTCGGCGTGCGGATCCACTTCCGCACCGAGGCCCCGCCCCCGGACCGCCTCGCGGCGGACCACGACCTCGTCATCGCCGCCGACGGGGTCCACAGCACCACCCGCGAGACCTACGCCCAGGTGTTCCGCCCCCAGGTGACCGAGCACCACTGCCGCTACATATGGCTCGCCGCCGACTTCGCCTTCGACGCCTTCCGCTTCGAGATCGCCGAGACCGAGCACGGCGTGATGCAGCTGCACGGCTACCCGTACGCGGCCGACGCCTCCACCGTCATCGTCGAGATGCGCGAGGAGGTCTGGCGGGCGGCGGGATTCGACGAGGTCACCCCGCAGGAGTCCGTCGAGCGCTGCGCCAAGCTCTTCGCCGACGCGCTCGGGGGCCGGACCCTGCGCTCCAACGAGTCCGCCTGGACGACCTTCCGTACGGTCGTCAACGACCGCTGGTCGCACGGCAACGTCGTCCTGCTGGGCGACGCCGCCCACACCGCCCACTTCTCCATCGGCTCCGGCACCAAGCTCGCCGTGGAGGACGCGCTGGCCCTGGCCGCCTGCCTCCGGGAACAGCCCGACCTCCCCATGGCGCTGGCGGCCTACGAGGAGGAGCGCAGGCCCGTCGTCGCCTCCACGCAGCGGGCCGCGCGGGCCAGCCTGGAGTGGTTCGAGAACCTGCGGCTGTACCTCGGCCGGCCGCCCCGCCAGTTCGCCTTCAACCTGCTCACCCGCAGCCGCCGCGTCACGCACGACAACCTGCGCCTGCGCGATGCCCGTTTCACCGAGGCCGTGGAGCGCGAGTTCGGCTGCCCGCCCGGCACACCCCCGATGTTCACCCCGTTCCGGCTGCGTGGCCTGACCCTGCGCAACCGGGTCGTCGTGTCACCGATGGACATGTACTGCGCCACCGGCGGCGTCCCCGGCGACTTCCATCTCGTCCACCTGGGCGCCCGGGCTCTCGGCGGCGCCGGTCTGGTGATGACCGAGATGGTGTGCGTGAGCGAGGAGGGCCGCATCACCCCGGGCTGCGCCGGCCTCTACACCGGCCGGCAGGCGGAGGCGTGGCGGCGCATCACCGACTTCGTCCACACCCGCGCCCCCGGCACCGCGATCGGCGTGCAGCTCGGGCACTCCGGCCGCAAGGGTTCCACGAAGCTGATGTGGGAGGGCATGGACGAACCGCTGTCCGACGGCAACTGGCCGCTCGTCGCCGCCTCCCCGCTGCCGTACAAGCCGGGCAGCCAGACCCCGCGCCAGCTCTCCCGGGCCCAGCTCACCGACATCCGCGAACAGTTCACGGCGGCCGCGTGGCGGGCCGCCCGGGCCGGCTTCGACCTGCTCGAACTGCACTGCGCGCACGGCTACCTGCTCTCCGGCTTCCTCTCCCCGCTCACCAACCACCGCACCGACGCCTACGGCGGCTCGCTGGAGAAGCGGCTGCGCTTCCCGCTGGAGGTCTTCGACGCCGTACGCGGGGTGTGGCCGGCGGAACGGCCGATGACCGTCCGCATCTCCGCCACCGACTGGGCCGAGGGCGGTACGACGGCCGAGGACGCGGTCGAGATCGCCCGCGCCTTCGCCGCGCACGGCGCCGACGCGATCGACGTCTCCACCGGGCAGGTGGTGGCCGAGGAGCGGCCGGAGTTCGGGCGGTCGTACCAGACGCCGTTCGCCGACCGCATCCGGCACGAGGCCCGTATCCCGGTGGTGACGGTGGGCGCGATCTCCTCCTGGGACGACGTCAACTCCCTGATCCTGGCCGGGCGTACGGACCTGTGCGCGCTGGCCCGCCCGCACCTGTACGACCCGCACTGGACTCTGCACGCGGCGGCCGAGCAGGGCTACGACGGCCCCGGTGTCGTCTGGCCCGCGCCGTACCGGGCGGGCAGCAGGCGCCCCCGGACAGGACGCACCGACGCCCCGAGACCCCGGCTCACACTGGGTGGCTGAGGTACCCCAGGCCTCGCGCACCTCGAGCGGCGGCGTGGGGATCTCGCCCTCAACCGGACGCAGAAGTGGTGCGGATCACCTTTCGGTGGGGCGCGCCGTCACGCCCGCGAACTCCGCGCCCACATCGCGCAGTCGCTCGTGCAACGCCCGGAACACCGCTGCCGAGCGCACCCCCGGCCATTCCTCGGGGAGCAGCCGCGAGGGCAGGCCCGGGTCGGTGTAGGGGAGGTGGCGCCAGGAGTCGAGGGCGAGGAGGTAGTCGCGGTAGGCCTCCTCGGGCGGGGTGCCCGGGCGGTGCTCCCAGGCGTGCAGGACCGGGGCGTGCACGTCCAGGAAGCGCTCGTGCTCCTTGGCGATCGCGGCCAGGTCCCACCAACGGGCGACCGCCTCGGCCGTCGGTGCGAAGCCCAGGTGCTCGCCGCGGAAGAAGTCCACGTACGGGTCCAGGTGCAGCCGGCGCAGGGTGTGCCGTGTCTCCTCGTACAGGCGGGCCGGGGCGATCCACACCCCCGGGGCGGCGGTACCGAAGCCCAGGCCGGCCAGCCGGGACCGCAGCACATGCCGCTTCTGCCGCTCCGACTCGGGGACGGAGAAGACCGCCAGCACCCAGCCCGCGTCCCCGGGCGGCGCCGTCGCGTAGATGCGGCGGTCACCGTCGTCCAGCAACTGGCGTGCCTCGGGCGAGAGTTCGTAACCCGCCGCGCCGGACTCCGTGCGGGCCGGCCGCAGCAGGCCGCGCCGTTTGAGCCGGGACACCGAGGAGCGTACCGACGGCGCGTCCACCCCGACCGCGGCCAGCAGCCGGATCAGCTCGGCTACGGGCACCGGGCCGGACATGAAGCGGCCGTACGCGCCGTAGAGCGTGACGATGAGGGACCTGGGGGCGTGCTGGTCGGACACGTTGATCATTTTAGGTCGTCGGCTTCACTGCCGGTGACCCGCGGTGCGCAGCCGGAACCGCTGCAGCTTGCCGGTGGCCGTGCGGGGGAGCGCGTCGAGGAAGACGAACTCGCGCGGGCATTTGTAGGGCGCCAGTTCGGACGTGAGGAACGCGCGGAGCGCCTCGGGGTCGCGCCCGGCCCCGTCGCGCAGGACGGTGTACGCCACCGCCACCTGGCCGCGCACCTCGTCGGGCCGGCCCACGACCGCCGTCTCCACCACGTCCGGGTGGCGCAGCAGCGCGTCCTCCACCTCTGGTCCGGCGATGTTGTACCCGGCGGAGATGATCATGTCGTCGGCACGGGCCACATAGCGGAACCAGCCGTCGGGCTCGCGGACGTAGGTGTCGCCGGTGATGTTCCAGCCGTCACGCACATACTCACGCTGGCGCGGGTCGGCGAGGTAGCGGCAGCCGACCGGGCCGCGCACCGCCAGCAGTCCGGGCTCGCCGTCGGCCACCGGGGCGCCGTCCGGGTCCTGCACCCGCGCCTGCCAGCCCGGCACCGGGACACCCGTCATGCCGGGCCTGATCCGCTCGTCCGCGGCGGAGATGAAGATGTGCAGCAGTTCGGTCGCGCCGATGCCGTTGATGATGCGTACGCCCGTGCGCTCGTGCCAGGCCCGCCAGGTGGCCGCGGGCAGGTTCTCGCCGGCCGACACACAGCGCCGCAGGGACGAGACGTCGTACCCGTCCAGCGTGTCCAGCATGGCGCGGTACGCGGTGGGGGCGGTGAACAGGACCGAGACGCGGTGCTCGGCGATCGCGGGGAGCAGCTGTCCGGGGCCGGCCTGTTCCAGGAGGAGGGCGCTGGCGCCGGCCCGCATCGGGAAGACCACCAGCCCGCCGAGGCCGAAGGTGAAGCCGAGCGGGGGGCTGCCGGCGAACACGTCGTCCCCCCGGGGACGCAGCACATGCCGGGAGAAGGTGTCCGCCGTCGCGAGCACATCCCGGTGGAAGTGCATGCACCCTTTCGGGCGACCCGTGGTGCCGGAGGTGAACGCGATCAGGGCGACGTCGTCCGCCGCGGTGTCGACCGCCGGGTACGGGATGGCGGGCGCCGGGCGGTGCAGGAGGTCATCGGGCGCGTCGCCGCCGTACGTCGCGATCCGCAGTCCGGGTATCCCGGCCCTGGCCAGGTCGTCCACCACCCGGATGTCGCACAGCGCGTGCCGCACCTCGGCGATCCCGCACATCGTCGCCAGCTCCTGCGGGCGCTGCTGGGCCAGCACGGTCACCGCGACCGCGCCCGCCTTCAGCACGGCCAGCCAGCAGGCGGCGAGCCAGGGCGTGGTGGGGCCGCGCAGCAGGACCCGGTTGCCGGGGACCACGCCCAGGTCGCCGGTGAGCACGTGCGCGATCCGGTCGACGTGCCCGCGCAGCTCGCCGTACGTCCAGGTGGGCCCGGCCGGAGTGCGGAAGACCGGGCGGTCCGGGCCGGCGCCGGCCAGGAGTTCCGCGGCGCAGTTCAGCCGTTCGGGGTAACGCAGCTCCGGCAGATCGAACCGCAGCTCGGGCCACTCGTCCGGCGGGGGCAGGTGATCGCGCGCGAAGGTGTCGACGTGGGCCGAGAGGTGCATGGCGGTTCGCCCCCTTGCCGTGACAAACGTCGAGACGGGCGTCGTGGTGGGCACCGGCGTCCTGGTGGGCTCGCGGTTTGAGCGTATCGTGTTGGTGACGGCAGTCAACTGTGCGCGATAACGTCGGACGGGGGCGGCTCCCGATGAGGCCGGCGCCCCGCGAAGTGACGGGGTGAGCCGTGGTGGCCCGCCCGGAGGGTGACGGGGGCCGTCGTGCCCCGTCCCCGGAAGGTGACGGGGGCCGCTGTGGTGGCCGTCCCCGGAGGGAGGAACGGCTGTGCCCGCATTCTCACTCGGACCGGAGCAGACCGCCTGGTGTGCCGAGCTGCGCACACTGGCCGCCGAGCGGCTGCGCCCGCTCGCCGACAAAGGCGAACCCGGCCGCGTCAACCGGCCGCTCCTCGCCGAACTCGGCCGGCTCGGGCTGCTGGGGCGGCTGTTCACCTCCGGCGCGCTCGACCTGTGCCTGATGCGCGAGTCCCTCGCCCAGGCCTGCACCGAGGCCGAGACCGCCCTCGCCCTCCAGGGCCTGGGCGCCCACCCGGTGCATGCCCACGGCACCCCCGCACAGCGCGAGCAGTGGCTGCCCCGCGTCGCCGACGGCAGTGCGGTCGCCGCCTTCGCGCTGAGCGAGCCCGGAGCCGGGTCGGACGCGGCGGCGCTGTCCCTCGCCGCCGAGCCCCACGGCGACGGCTGGCGGCTCACCGGCGCCAAGTGCTGGATCTCCAACGCCCCCGAGGCCGACTTCTACACCGTCTTCGCCCGCACCGCGCCCGGCGCGGGAGCGCGCGGCGTGACCGCCTTCCTCGTCCCCGCCGACCGGCCCGGACTCACCGGCGGCGCACTGGAGATGATCTCGCCGCATCCCATCGGCGCCCTCGACTTCGACGCCGTGCCCGTCACCGCCGCCGACGTGCTCGGCGAGACCGACCGCGGCTTCGCCGTCGCCATGGGCACCCTCAACCTCTTCCGGCCCAGCGTCGGCGCCTTCGCGGTGGGCATGGCCCAGGCCGCGCTCGACGCCACGCTCGGCCACACACGCCGACGCGAGGCCTTCGACGGAAGACTGATGGACCTTCAGGCCGTGTCCCACCAGGTCGCCGAGATGGCGCTGCGCACCGAGGCGGCCCGGCTGATGGTGTACGCGGCGGCGACGGCGTACGACGAGGGCGCCGACGGCGTGCCGGGGCGTGCCGCGATGGCCAAGCTGCTCGCCACCGAGACCGCGCAGTACGTCGTCGACACCGCCGTCCAGCTGCACGGCGCCCGTGCCCTGCGCCGGGGCCACCTCCTCGAGCACCTCTATCGCGAGGTGCGCGCGCCCCGTATCTACGAGGGCGCCAGCGAGGTCCAACGGGGCATCATCGCCAGGGAGTTGTACGCCACGACCCACGACCGGGAGGCCCGGTGACCACCGAGCGCGTCAACCCGTCCGAGCTGTCCCCGCCCACGGGCTTCTCCCATGCCGTGGTCGCGGCCGGCTCCCGCGTGGTGTTCCTCGCGGGCCAGACCGCCCTCGACACCGACGGCAAGGTCACCGGCACCACACTCGCCGAGCAGTTCGAGAAGGCGCTCGCCAACCTGCTCACCGCCCTGCGCGCGGCCGGCGGCACCCCCGCCGACCTCGCCCGGGTCACCGTCTACGCCACGGACGTCGCCGACTACCGCGCCCAGGCCGGCCGGCTGGGGCGCGTCTGGCGGGACCTGGCCGGCCGGCACTACCCCGCCATGGCGGTCGTGGAGGTCGTACGGCTGTGGGACGAGCAGGCGCTGGTGGAGCTGGACGGGTTCGCCGTACTGCCGTAGGGCGCCTGGGCCGGCGGCCACCGACCCGCCACCGAAGGAGTGACGTCACGCCCCCCGGCGCGGCCGCCGGGTACCAGTGGAGGCCCCCAACCCCACGGAACCGGGAGGCCCCCCCATGCCCGTACGCCCCGCCCTCGTCGCGGCCCTCGGTGCCGCCGTCCTGCTCTGCGCCGCCGCAGGTCCGGCCGGCGCCGACCCCTCCGAGACCATCACCGTCGACCCCACCGGCCGCATCGCGGCCGACGGTACGGTCACCCTCTCCGGCACCTACCGGTGCACCGGGGCGACCGGGCCGGTGTTCGTCAGCTCCTCGGTCAGCCAGGCCGATCCCCACGTCCAGCACGGCATCGGCGGCAGCGGCGTCCGGTGCGACGGCGCCGAACACCACTGGCAGAACAGCGGCACGGTCTCGTCGGAGTCGCTCAAGGCCAAGACGGCGCATGTGCGGGCCGCGCTCATGGAGACGCGCCCGACGGGACTCGTGCCGCTGCCGACCTTCCACGCGGTCGCGGACCAGGACGTCAAGCTGACCAAGGACACCGAAGACACCATGGACACCGAAAACACCATGGAAGCCCCGGAAGGCAAGGACACCACCTGCACCGAGGAAGTCAAGAAGACCAACGGCACCACGGACGCCAAGGGCAGTAAGAAGGCCAAGGACGCCAAGAGCACCAAGCACGCCAAGGGCATCAAAAAGGCCAAGGGCATCCATCACGCCAAGGGCTGAGCGGCACACGCCCGGCCGGCGTCCGGGCCCCTCCCGGGAGAGGCCGGACGCCGGCCGGGCGGTCGGTGCCGGCCGCACCGCCGCGGCCCGACCGGCCGGGGCAGGCCGCCGGTCCCCGGCGGATCAGGTGAGGCCGAGGCCCTCGGGGCCGGGTGGAGCGGTTCTGCGCCGGACCGCCGTGGGGGACAGGCGCAGGTCCGGCCGGCGCAGCGCGGCCACGAACTTGTAGCGGGAGCCGCGGTACACCGACCGCACCCATTCCACCGGGGTGCCCTCCGCGTCCCGTGAGTGCCGGGACAGCAGCAGCATCGGCAGCCCCACGTCGGTGCCGAGCAGTTGTGCCTCGCGCGGGGTCGCCAGCGAGGTCTCGATGGTCTCGTCGGCCTCCGCGAGATGGACGCCGTACACCTCGGCGAGCGCCGTGTAGAGCGACGGACAGGTGCCCAGGGAGCGGCGCAGCCCGGGAAAGCGGCGCACGGACAGATGGGTCGTCTCGATCGCCATCGGGTCGCCGCTGGCGAGCCGCAGCCGCTCGATGCGCAGCACCCGCTCGCCGATGGCGATGCCGAGCAGTCCCGACAGTTTCTCGTCGGCGGGGCTCTCCCCGATGTCCAGCGTCTGCGAGGCGGGCGTGAGGCCCTGGGCGCGCATGTCCTCGGTGTGCGAGGTGAGCTGGAGCGTGCGGTACAGCTTGGGCTGGGCGACGAAGGTGCCCTTGCCCTGGATCCGGTCGAGGCGGCCCTCGCCCACGAGTTCCTGCAGCGCCTGCCGGACGGTGGTCCGGGAGGTGCTGAACCGGACGGCGAGCAGACGTTCCGCGGGCATGGCCGAACCGGGCTCCAGCGCCTCGGTCATGGCGAGGAGCTGTTGTTTGATCCGGTAGTACTTCGGCACGCGCGCGGTGCGGCCGAGCGCCCCCCTGCGTGGCTGGGCGCTGCTGACGTCGGTGGTCATGCCTGCCTTCCCGGCTGTGTCGGTGGGCTCCCGTTATAGCGACCAACTGCCCTATGGTCTAGTCCAACTGAACGCTCCGGGCGAAGACCGGGCGAAGGGGGCGGGCGGGCTCCGATGACGTTCTCGTAACAGCCGTAACCGGCTTCCCGGACCACCCTTGACACCCCGAAAGGTCTAGGCCAAGCTCCACGTTACTGGTCTACACCATTCGTGGCCAGGCCCGAGCCCTACGTGCAACAGCGTCGTACGCAGGTCACCGCCGAGGGCGTGGGGGGTAAGTGGCATCCCTGAGGAGGGTGGCGTGAAGCGCAAGCTTGCGGCCGCGATCGTGATCGCGGGCATGATGGTTTCCGTCTCGGCGTGCGGCGGCGACGACGGCAAGGACAGTGGCAAGGACGCGGGGCCGGAGAGCTGGAAGGGCCAGACGCTCACCGTCTGGACGATGGACGGTTCCGCGCCGCCGCAGTGGACCAAGGACGTCCAGGCCGCCTTCGAGAAGAAGACCGGCGCCAAGCTGAAGTTCGAGATCCAGAAGTGGGACGGGATCCAGCAGAAGATCACCACAGCCCTCTCCGAGTCCAACCCGCCGGACGTCATCGAGGTCGGCAACACCCAGACCCCGGCCTACGCGGCCACCGGCGGTCTCGCCGAACTGGGCGACCTCAAGCAGCAGATCGGCGCCGACTGGACGCCGTCGGTCTCGCAGTCCTCCGTCTACGACGGCAAGCAGTACGCCGCCCCCTGGTACTTCGCCAACCGCGTCGTCGTCTACAACAAGAAGATCTGGGCGAAGGCCGGCATCAAGGACACCCCCAAGACCCGGGACGAGTTCTTCAAGGACCTGGAGACCATCGGCAAGAAGACCGACGCCGAGCCGCTCTACCTGCCCGGCCAGAACTGGTACTTCTTCGACGGCCTGACCATCGGCCAGGGTGCCGACCTGGTGAAGAAGGACGGCGACAAGTACGTCTCCAACCTCGGCGACCCCAAGGTCACCAAGGCGATGGAGGTCTACAAGAAGTACGCCTCCTACTCCGAGGCACCCAAGGACAAGGACGAGGCCACCCCGCAGCAGGCGACCGTCTTCGCCAAGGGCAAGACCGGCGCCTTCATCGGCATGGGCTGGGAGGCCGGCACCGCGATCCAGGCCAACAAGGCCATCGAGAAGGACCTCGGCTACTTCACCATCCCGGGCGAGACGGCCGGCAAGCCCGAGGGCGTCTTCCTCGGCGGTTCCAACCTCGCCGTCGCCCAGAACAGCAAGAAGCAGTCCCTGGCCGAGGAGTTCCTGAAGATCGCCCTGTCCGACCAGTACGAGGGCGAACTGGCCAAGCTCAACGGTGTCATCCCGAACAAGGGGTCCCTGGAGAGCAACCTCAAGGGCAACGGCGCCGCCGAGGCCGCCGCGCCCGGTGCCGCTGTCGGTGGCACCACCCCGCTGATCCCCGAGTGGGCCGCGGTGGAGAACACCCCGAACCCGATCAAGTCCTACATGACCGCGGTGCTGAACGGTAAGTCCCCGGCGGACGCCGCGAAGCAGGTCGAGGGCGAGATCAACAAGCGCCTGGCCCAGCAGAACTGATGACCGCGCCGGGGGTGCCGCGCAGGCACCCCCGGCTGTCATGTGCCGTGCGCGCCACCGCCGATCCCGTGCGCACGGCCGAGCAAATCGTTCGTACGGCCACGGAAGAGATGGCAACTCATGTCAGTGCAGACCGAAGGCACGGACACGGCCGGGGGGCCCGCTGTCCACAATGCCCGGGTGCCGGTGCCGCCGCGAGGTGAGGACCGCACCTCCCGGGCGCCGTCCCGCCGCGCCGCCGCCCCCTACCTGCTCCTGCTGCCCGCACTGCTGGCCACACTGGTCCTGCTCGGCTGGCCCCTGGTCAAGAACGGCATGCTGTCGTTCCAGAACCTCAACCCGCGGCAGCTCATCCAGCACCTCACCGAGTGGAACGGCGTCGACAACTACCGGGGCGTCCTGACCGAGTCGGAGTTCTGGCACGTCGTCGAGCGCTCGGTCTTCTTCACCGCCGCCAACGTCGTCCTGATCATGCTGCTGGGCACCCTGATCGGACTGCTGCTGGCCCGGCTCGGCAAGAAGATGCGGCTACTGCTCATGCTGGGCCTCGTCCTCGCCTGGGCCATGCCCGTCATCGCGGCCACCACCGTCTACCAGTGGCTGTTCGCTCAGCGCTTCGGCGTCGTCAACTGGGTCCTCGACAAGCTCGGCTGGCACTCCATGGCCGACCACAACTGGCTGGAGACCCAGCTCTCCACCTTCGCCGTGGTCACCCTGCTGATCGTCTGGCAGTCGATCCCCTTCGTGGCGATCAACCTCTACGCCGCCACCACGACCATCCCCAGGGAACTGTACGAGGCCGCCTCCCTGGACGGCGCGGACGCGTGGAAGAGCTTCACCTCCGTGACCCTGCCCTTCCTGCGGCCGTTCCTGTACGCGACGACCTTCCTCGAGGTCATCTGGGTCTTCAAGTCCTTCGCGCAGATCTTCGCCCTCAACGAGGGCGGCCCCGACCACCTCACCGAGACCCTGCCGATCTACGCCTACGTCGAGGGCGTCGGCAACCAGCACTTCGGCGTCGGCGCGGCGATCTCGTTCCTCACCATCATGGTTCTGCTCGTCATCACCTCGTACTACCTGCGCATGGTGCTCAAGCAAGAGGAGGACGAGCTGTGAAGCGCTCGGTCTTCGGCCGTATCTGGCCCAACGCGACCGCCGTCGTCCTCTTCGTCGGCTTCGTGTTCCCCGTCTACTGGATGTTCGCCACGGCCTTCAAGCCGACCGGCGACATCATCGCCGACAACCCCGTGTGGTTCCCGACCGACGTCACCTTCAGCCACTTCAAGCGGGCCGTCGGCGCCGACCACTTCTGGACGCTGGTCCTCAACTCCGTCACCGTCACCGTCCTGTCCGTCGTGTTCTCCCTGGTCATCGCCCTGTTCGCGGCCTTCGCCCTCACGCGGATGCGCTTCAAGGGCCGGCGCGGTCTCATCGTGACGTTCATGCTGGCGCAGATGGCCCCCTGGGAGGTCATGATCATCGCCATCTACATGATCGTCCGCGACAACGACATGCTCGACAGCCTGGTCCCGCTCACCGTCTTCTACACGATGATGGTGCTCCCGCTGACCATCCTGACCCTGCGCGGTTATGTGGCCGCCGTGCCCAAGGAGCTGGAGGAGTCGGCCATGGTCGACGGCTGCAGCCGCTTCCAGGCCTTCGTCAAGGTGATCTTCCCGCTGCTCGCGCCCGGACTGATGGCGACCTCGCTGTTCGGCTTCATCACCGCCTGGAACGAGTTCCCGCTCGTCCTGATCCTCAACAAGGCCAACGAGAAGCAGACCCTGCCGCTGTGGCTGTCCCAGTTCCGGACCGCCTTCGGTGACGACTGGGGCGCCACGATGGCCGCCTCGTCCCTGTTCGCGCTGCCCATCCTGATCCTCTTCATCTTCCTGCAACGCAAGGCTGTCAGCGGTCTGACCGACGGCGCCGTGAAGGGATGACGTTCCCGATGACCACACTCGCCACCACGGCATCCGGCAGCGGCTCCGCCGCGGGCGACACCCTCACCCGCAACGCCCTCGCGGTGCTCCAGCCGGGGTTCGACGGCACCACCGCGCCCGACTGGGTGCGCCGCCGCCTCGGCGAAGGCCTCGCCTCCGTCGCCCTGTTCGGCCGCAACGTCGTCAGCGAGGACCAGGTCACCGCCCTGACCGCCCAGTTGCGCGCCGAGCGGGACGATCTGCTGGTCGCCATCGACGAGGAGAGCGGTGACGTCACCCGCCTCGACGTCCGCACCGGCTCCTCCTTCCCCGGCAACCACGCCCTCGGCGCCGTCGACGACCCCGACCTCACCCGGGCCGTCTCCCGCGAACTGGGCCGGCGCCTCGCCGCCTGCGGCGTCAACTTCGACTGGGCGCCGTCCGCCGACGTCAATGCCAACCCCGACAACCCCGTCATCGGCGTCCGCTCCTTCGGCTCGGGCACCGACCTGGTGGCCCGGCACACCGCCGCCTGGGTCGAGGGCCTGCAGTCCACCGGCGTCGCCGCCTGCACCAAGCACTTTCCCGGCCACGGCGACACCAACGTCGACTCCCACCACGCCGTGCCGCGCATCGACGTCGACGCCGAGACCCTCTACGCCCGCGAACTGCCGCCCTTCCGCGCGGCCATCGCCGCCGGCACCCGGGCCATCATGAGCGCGCACATCCTCGTGCCCGCCCTCGACCCGGACCGCCCCGGCACCCTTTCCCGGCGCGTCCTCACCGACCTGCTGCGCGGTGAACTCGGCTACCAGGGCCTGATCGTCACCGACGGCATGGAGATGCGCGCGATCGCTGGCACCTACGGCCTGGAGCACGGTGTGGTCCTGGCGATCGCGGCCGGCGCCGACGCCATCTGCGTGGGCGGCGGGCTGTGCGACGAGGCCACCGTGCTGGGACTGCGGGACGCGCTCGTGGCCGCCGTACGCTCGGGCGAACTGCCCGAGGAGCGGCTCGCCGACGCGGCGGCCCGGGTGCGCCGGCTGGCCCACTGGACCGCCGAGGCGCGCGGCGCCGCGGAGAAGACCGCCCCCGACCCCGAGATCGGCCTGATCGCGGCCCGCCGCGCCCTGACCGTGACCCGCGCCGGCGCGGCCGCGCCGGTCACCGAACCGGTGTACGTCGCCCAGTTCAACCCGGCCCCCAACATCGCCGTCGGCGACCAGACCCCGTGGGGCGTGGCCGCCGAGCTGGAGCGGCTGCTGCCCGGCAGCACGTCCGGCTCCTTCACCGGCGCCGACGCGGGCACCGCCGCGCTCGCCGCGGCCGACGGCCGCCGGATCGTCGCCGTGGTCCGCGACGCGCACCGGCACGACTGGATGGGCTCCGCCCTCGCCGCCCTGCTCGCCGCCCGGCCCGACACCGTCGTGGTCGAGATGGGTCTGCCGCAGGCCCCGCCGCGCGGCGCCCCGCACATCGCCACCTACGGCGCCGCCCGTGTCTGCGCGATGGCGGCGGCCGAGGCCGTCGTCGCCGGCTGACCCACCGGCCCACCGGCCGCCCGCCTCTCACCGCGGGCGGCCGACCTCTTCTTTCCACCAGGGAAACCGGTGGCCCCTCGCGCCCTGGCGCTTGCCACCGGCACATGTCTCACGTCCGACCCGAAGGTGCTCGACCAACACCCCGGAGTGATCGCATGCAGACGTCCGCCCCCTTCCTCCACCGAGCGGCGACCGACCGCCCCTACTTCAGCGCCGACGGCGAGACCTACCTCGCCCCGACGCCCCTGCGTGACATCGAGAAGACACGGCCCCTCAGGGTGCTGTCCGAAGAGGATCACGCCTTCTGGCAGACCTACGGCTATGTCGTCGTCCCCGAGGCCATCACCCCTGGCGAGGCGAAGGCCCTGCTCGACTTCGCCTGGCGGTTCCAGGGACTCGATCCCGACCGCCCCGAGACCTGGTACGCGCAACCGGAGTTCCGTTCCGAGCTGGACCAGCACCTCTACATCTACGGCTTCGTCGAGGCGTACCACCACCAGCTCATCTGGGACAGCCGCCAGAGCCGGCGGGTCCACGACGCCTTCGTGGACGTCTGGGACTGCGAGGAGCTGTGGGTCACCCTGGACCGGCTCAACCTCAACCCGCCCAACATACGCAGCCGTTCCCGCTCCCTGATCGAGCCCACCGACGAGGGCTTCGACATCGAACTGCACTGGGACGTCGACACCACCCTCGCCGTGCTCCCGCAGCGGGTCCAGGGCATCATCGCGCTCACCGACACCCGGCCCGAACTCGGTGGCTTCCAGTGCGCCCCGGAGCTGTTCCGCCGCTTCGAGGAGTGGCGCGTCGCCCAGCCACCCGGCCGTGACCCGATCCGTCCGGGCGCCGACCGCACCGAGTTCCCGGTGGTCCGTCCCGACCTCCAGGCCGGTGACCTGCTGATCTTCAACGGGCTGCTCGCGCACGGAGTGGCCCCGAACCTCTCTGACAACGCTGTCCGAGCCGTCCAGTACCTGTCGATGATGCCCGCCCTGGAGGAGCACACGGCCCTGCGCGACTCCCGCGTGGAGTCCTGGCGCACCCTGGCCACCCCCGACTGGAACGCCACCCTGCTCGGCGACGCCCGGGAACCGGAGGCCCTGCGCTACGGCCCCGCCGACCTCAACCCGCTCGGCAGGAAGCTGCTGGGTCTGGACGCCTGGAAAACCCACGGGACAGCACGGTGAACCAGGCTGTCACCGCACCCCGCATCTGCCTCACCCTGCCCACCAACCGGGCCTGCTCCGCCACGCTCAGCGCGATCCACGACGAGGCCGCCTACGCGTCCCGCCGCTTCGGCGCCGACGTCCAGCTGCTGATCCTCGACTCCTCCGACGACCGCACCCGCGCCGAGCACGCACGCGTCGTCGCCAGCCTCCCGGCGGTTCGGCACGTGACCGTCCACCACCTCGGCGAGGAAGCCCAGCGGGACTTCCTGCGCCGGGTCGTCCGGGCGGCAGGCCTGCCGGAGCCCGACCGGCTGCTGCGCCTGATGCTGCCGGCCGCCGTCTCCTACGGTGCCTGCACCAACCGCGCGTTCCTGCTGGCCGCCGCGCTCGGCTGCCGGTCCGTGCATCGCCGGGACTCCGACAGCGCCTACCAACTCCACTCACGGCAACCGGTGTTCCCCGTCCATCACGAGCTGCCGTGGCTGGGCCGGCCCGCCGCCGAGGTCGCGGCCGGCGTCACCCGCACCGACCTCGACCCCGCCCACGCCCACCGCCCGGTGTCGCTGGCCGGAGCCTCCTTCATCGGCGAACTCTCCGTCGACATCGGCGAGATACGCCGGCTGGACGAGGGCGTCTACCACGACGTGGTCGGCCTCTGGGCGCCGGGCGACTGGCCGGAGGAGCGCCGACGGGACCTGGTCGAGGAGTCCTTCACGGGCGCGGGCACCGACCCCTTCACCGGCGACCGGGCGACGCTCACCCTGGTGGACCCGATGCGCGTCGACATGTGCAACATCGCCTTCGACCACGCGGTCTACGAGCGGATCCCGCTGCCGCCCGCCACCGACACCATCGGCAGCGACTACTTCCTCCTCCACCTGGTCCACGACGCCGGGCTGCCCGGCATCCTGCACAACCGGCACATCGAGAACTTCCACACCCCCGAACGCCGCACGGACACCGGCTTCCCGGCCTACCAGCGGCGGTTCGTGAAGTTCCTGCTGTCCATGCTCCACTTCCACCACGTCTACGACCGGATGGCGGCCGAGGGCGGCCGGCTCCTGGACGAGTCGCAGCACGTCCGCCCCGACGCGGTCACCGGCCTCCTGCGGGAGAGCACCCGGCTGGACCGCGCCGAGAACGAGTGGCGACTGGACCGGGTCGACACCGCGTACCGGAAGCTCGGCGGCCGGTACGCGGCGTTCGCCGAACAACTCGCCGCAGAACGGGAACGGTTGCTGGACGAGGCCGAGCAGGACATCGCGGACTTCGCCCACCTCGTCGAGGCCTGGCCGGCGCTCGTCCAGGCTGCCCGCACCACCGCACTCGCCCCCGGGGACGGACCGGCGTGAAGACCAGCACACCACCCGGCGGAGGCATCAGCGCACCCCTCGCCGCCGCACTGAGCGCCGCGCGGAGCGACCGCGTCGTCTACGACCTCACCGGCATCGAGACCCAGTACGACACCCTGCTCCGCGAACTGCCCGGCCTCCAGGTCCGCTTCGCCCTGAAGGCCTGCCCCGTCGACGACGTCCTGCGGTGCCTCGCCGACCGGGGCGCCGGCTTCGACGCGGCGAGCCCCGCCGAGATCGTCCAGGCCCTGCGCACCGGGACCCCCATCCACCGCATCCACTACGGCAACACCGTCAAGTCCGACCACGACATCGCCGAGGCACACCGGCTGGGCGTCCGCGCATTCGCCACCGACAGCGTCGAGGACGTCACCGCGATCGCCGAACACGCCCCCGGCACCCGGGTGTTCTGCCGCCTCGCCACCAGCGGGGAGGGCGCCCTGTGGGGCCTGAACCGCAAGTTCGGCTGCACCCCGGCCGACGCCGTCCGCGTGCTGACCACGGCCCGCGCGGCCGGCCTGACCCCGGCGGGCCTGTCCGTGCACGTCGGCTCCCAGCAGATGACCGGCGAGGCCTGGCAACAGGCCCTGGACACCCTCGCCGAGACCCTGACGGCGCTGGCCGGGCGGGGGATCGTACCCGACCACGTCAACCTCGGCGGCGGGCTGCCCGCGCTCGGCTACCGGGACCGCCACGGCAACCTCCTCGAACCGCCCCTGGACAAGATCTTCACCGTGCTCCGCGAGGGCATGGACCGCCTGCGCGGCCTCACCTCCGCGCCCCTCGCCCTCGTCATGGAGCCGGGCCGTCACCTGGTCGCCGACCACGGCGCCGTCCGCGCCCACGTCTCCCGGCTCACCCGGCGCCGGCAACCGGACGGCGCGGACGGCCACTGGCTCTACCTGAGCTGCGGCAAGTTCAACGGCCTCTACGAAATGGACCAGTTGACGCACCGGCTGGTCTTCCCCGGCCACCCCGACGACCGGGACCACGTCCCCGCGATCGTCGCGGGCCCCAGCTGCGACAGCGACGACGCCTACGGCGGCGGCCGGTACCCGGTGCGCGTGCCCCGGTCCGTCACCTCCGGCGACCCGGTCTGGATCCTCTCCGCCGGCGCCTACGCCACCAGCTACATGACCCAGGGCTTCAACGGCATCCGCCCGCTGCCGTGCACCTCCGTACGCGGCACCGGCGAGCCCCTCGCCCCCGAAGAACGGCACTGAAATGGGACACCTCATGCGCATAAGGGGCATCGTCGAGGCCGACTGGCCGAGGCTGGCCGCCCTGGAGACCGAGGCGTACGCGGACGTCTCCCTCACCGAGGGCGAGGAGATGCTGCGCTCGCGGGCCCGGGCCTCGGCCGGCACCTGTTTCGTCCTCGACCTCGACGGCCGGCTCGCCGGCTACGTCCTTGCCCTGTCCTACCCGAGGTTCCGCTGCCCCGACCTGTCCCGCCCGGAACAGGTCGTCCACCACTCGGCCAACCTCCACCTGCACGACCTCGTCGTCAGCGCACCCCTGCGGCGCCGCGGCCTCGGCACCCGGCTGGTGCGCCACCTCACCGAGGCGGCCCGCGCCCGCGGCTTCGAGACCATGTCGCTGATCGCGGTCGCCGGCAAGGAGCCGTTCTGGCGGGCCAACGGCTACCAGACCCACCACGAGGCCGTCCTCCCGCCGGGCTACGGCGGCGACGCCGTCTACATGTCGGCTCAGGTGGCCGCCGCCCGCCCCCGCGAAGGACGGAGAGCGGTCTGATGCCCGGCTTCCCCACCCCCTCCTTCCAGCGCGCCAAATGGTCCATCGCGGCGCTGTTCTGCTTCCTCGGCTTCCAGTACGGCAGCTGGGTCTCCCGCCTCCCCGCGCTCAAGACCCGGCTGGACCTGGGCGCCGGCGAGGTGGGCCTGCTGCTGATGGCCTGCGGCGCCGGCGCGGCGGCCTCCTTCCCGCTCGTCGCCGTCCTGACGCGCCGCCTCGGCTCCCGGCGCCTGTCCCTCGCCTCCGCCCTCTGCCTCGTCGCCGTACTGGCCGCGCTGTTCGCCGTACCGAACTACCCCCTCGCCCTCCTCGCCGTCTGCGCGGACGGGGTCGCCGTCGGCTGCCTCAACGTCGCCATGAACGCGCAGGGCGCCGCACTGGAGAAGACCTACGACCGCACCGCCATGTCCCAGCTGCACGCCACGTTCAGCGCCGGTCTGCTCGCCGCGGCCCTGCTGGCCTCCGGCGTGACCACCCTGACCGCGTCCGTCGGGGCCCACTTCACCGTGGCCGGGGCCCTGTTGCTGCTCCTGCTCGCCGGCGCCCGTCCCGGCCTGCTGACGGAGCCGGACACCGGGCCCGCGAGCCCGGGCACCCCGAAGCGGCGCGGACGCCTGGCCCTCCCCTCCGGTACCACCCTGCTGATGGGCTGTGCGATGGCCTTCGGCACGATCACCGAGGGCGCCATGAACGACTGGTCCACGCTCTACCTGAAGGACATCGTCAAGGCGTCCCCGGCAGTCGCCCCGCTGGGCATCGCGGTCGTCTCCGTGATGATGCTGCTGGCCCGGGCGCGCGCGGACCGCTGGCGCACCCGCTGGGGCGACGGACGCGTGGTCCGCACCGGCAGCGCCGTGGCCGCCGCCGGCCTGGCCCTCGCGCTGCTCACCGGCGGGGTCGTCCCCACGCTCCTCGGCTTCGCCTGCGTCGGCCTCGGCGCGGCCGCCGTCACCCCGTGCGTGTACGTCGCGGCCGCCGAACGCGGCCCGGACGCCCTGGCCCTGGTCGCCGCGATGGGCACCACGGGCCTCCTCGGCGGTCCCGCCCTGATCGGCTTCGTCGCGACCGCGGCGAGCCTGACCCTCGGCATGGCCACGGTGGCGGCCTCGGCCCTGACCGTGACACTGACGGCGATCTGGATCCCGTGGGCGCACCGCACCCCGGCACCGGCCGCCGAGGTCTCAGTACCGGCGCGTGAGGACGCGTAGGGACCTCAGGCGCGGCGGACTCGCGGAACCGCGCAGCACCCCGGCGCCCCGCGCCAGCACCGCGTCCGCGGTGAGCAGTTCGATCTCGACCAGCGCACCCACGAGCCGCCGGCCCGGTGCCGGGGTCAGCGACGGAAGCTCCCTGGCGGCCAGCAAAGAGGCGCGGGTGGCGGCGACCTGATCAGCCACCAGGTGCGCCACGGACGTCCCGCCGGCCCCGGTCGCCAGGTCGTCCACGGTGACCGAGAAGTACTCCATCGCCGCGACCGGGATGCCCACGCGCCCTTCCCGCACGTCCTCGGCGAGGTCGTTGACGAAGTCGAGCCGCTGGCTGCCCTCGATGAACGTCCGGCACGCGGCCCGGTACCGCGCATCGTCGCCCTCCGGCGCCAGCAGGCCGGCGACGAGCATGAACGCCGGGTAGGAGTAGGCGTCCACATAGGTCTGGAAGTCGGCCTCGGTGGGGAAGCCGGCGAAGTGCAGTTCGGCCGTCCCGGTCGACAGGTAGGTCTCCACGGTTCCACGCAGCCGGGGATGAGCGGAGACGGTGTGCACGAGCGCGCGGATCAGCGGGTCGTCACTCTCCCCTGTCCGCAGCGCGTCCCGTACCCGCTGCTCCCAGGACGCCCACGCCGCCGTGCGCTGCCGCATGGGCCCGGTGTCCAGGAGGTTGTCGCCGTGGTGCATCACGGCTGTCGCGGCTATGACGTGCGGCAGCAGGTGCCGGGGCAGCAGCGCCCGTGCCGCCAGGTACGCGGTACGCCGGAAACCTCGTACCAGCTGCCGCTGGTCGTCGTAGTCCCCGCGCAGCCCCGGCTCCCGGACCCCCGCCGCATCCAGGCTCTTCGTCCACACGCTCATGGTCCGATGGTACGGATCACCTGCCGCAACCATGGACTTCCGCCGGACCGGTGAGGGGCCCGCGTGACCAGACGTCATCCGGCACCGGTGTGCGGTGAGATCGCCTTGTCGGAAGCGGCCGGTAGCCTCGGGCACCATGGGCATTCAGATCGATGTGGTGGTGGGTTACCCGGTCAACGATGAGATGGAGAGGGTGCTCGGGCTGGCCGAGGCGGTCGGCGAGCCCGTCACCGTCACGTTCATGTGGGAGGGGCGCGACGAGGCGGAACGCGCGGTACTGGTGCCCGCGGCCACGCTGGCGCTCTGGGAGCATTGGGCCCCCACCGCCTACCCGGCGAGTGGCGCTGGGGAAGAGTACCGGGCTGTGGCGGAGGAGCCGGAACTGGCCCACCCAGCGGAGTTCGGGGCGTTCACGCTCTTCCGTCGTCGCGTAGGAGGGCGCACGGCGGTTGCTCGCGAAGGCGTGGTGGTCGCCGAGCTACTGGACCCCGACGAGGCGCACTGGCTCCAGGAGAAGGCCCGCGATGTCCGCCAAGGCTTCATGGATCCGAAGCAGAAGGCGGCGTTCGAAGAGTTCCTCGCCCGGCAGGCATCCCTCGATGAGCAGTGACGCGCCAGGGTGGATCGAAGTAGCTGACGGTGTCCGCGTGCGTCTGAGCACGCCGATGCCCGGAGGGAAGCCCGCCGGGGCATCGGTCGTCGCCGGCGCGCGGTGAACCGGGCTCAGTAGTCGATGCGGTCGGACTTGGCCAGCCACGCGTCGAACGGCGCCGTACGGTTCGGCAGGTCCAGGTGCTCGACCCGCGTCGGCCACATCGACTGGGGCTTCTTGTCGAAGAGGTCGTAGAACTTGCGGTCGTCGAAACCGGCCACCGCGGCATCGTGCCGATCGGCGGAGTAGATGATTCCGTCGACTCGCGCCCACAGTGCGGAGGAAAGGCACATCGGACACGGCTCACACGAGGTGACCAGGACGCAGCCCTCGAGCGAGAAGGTGTCCAGTTCCTTGCACGCGGCACGCAACGCGCTCACCTCGGCATGCGCCGTCGGGTCCAGGGTCGCGGTGACCTGGTTGTTCCCGAAGGCGACGACCTCGCCGTCCTTGGCGACCAGTGCGCCGAACGGACCGCCGCCGTTCATCACGCTGGTGGTGGCCAACCTGATCGCCTCTTCCATCCAGGCGCGCTTGAGCTCCTGGATGCTCGTTTCCTCGGTCTGCGCGGTCACGGTCACTCCTTTTGGATACGGTGGGGATTTCCCCGGCTGCTCTGCCCGTGCGGGACACCGCACTCGAACCACGGTCCCGGAACCCATGGGCAGGCTGGAGAGTCGAGCGCCGAGTTCCTCGATGATCCGGGTGGAAGGCACGCCTTCGCCGATCCGCATCCGTGCGGCCGGCGCTTCCACCCCTGTGGCGGGTCGGTCCACGGCACTCGTCCCTTGCTTCGTTGCTTGACTCGTTGCAACTTGTGTGAGGAGTACACAGCCAACCGAGGGGAGTCAGCTAGGGGGGGAAGACATGAAAGCCCCGCAGGCTGGGACCGCCTCTTCGTAGATTTCCACAAGGCCTGTCCGTCGTGATGTCCCTGTTGGTCGGTGTGATGTCACGCGTGGTCGAGGCCGATGGGTTTCCGTCGTGGAGACAGTGACCGTCCGCGTGATGCCACGGGCCTCGGCATGGGCGGGCATGGGCGGGATGACCCAGCGGGGCCTGGAGCGGTACCGGCGGACCTGGTGGTGATCGAGCCCGGCCAGGCTCCCCTGCCGGCTTGCGAGGGCTCCCTCAGCCGCCTCCTGGACCGGGCACCCGGGCCAGGGTGGCAAGTGGCAACGGTGGAAGGCCCGTTCACGGGCGCGGCGGTTGCGGCGGATGCGTGACCGGTGGTGGCCGCGGGCGGGTTCGGCGAGGTGGACTCACCCCCCGGTCACGGCGTCGGCCTGTGGCGCCGGGGCCGGCCGACGGCCGCCGCCGGGCCCGCTCGGGCAGCTTCTCGGCCGCGCGGCGTCGACGCGGAACCGGCGGGTCCCGGTGGCCGGCCGGGGGGAGCGGTGCGGCCAGTACGGAGCCGATGCCATGGCTGTCCAGCCCGCGGCTTCGGGTCGGATCCGCGGACCTTGTCGGTGGCCACCCGGGCCGCCTGCGACCCGGCGGTCCGGAACCGTTCGATCACCGCCGTAGCCCGCTCCGGTCTGGTCGCGGACGCCGGCGGCTGTCCCCGGCCGGCTGGTCGGCGGCGGCCGGCGTCGTGTGTCCGGCCGCGCGGCAGGCGCGGTTCCCGGTCGACGGCCGGACACCCGCGGCAGGTCACGTGGGCGAGGTGACCCACGGCCTGGGAATTTCCGGTCCGACCGGCGGTGCCGATGTGCTGTACCGGGCTGACGTGCCTGGCCCGTGCCACCTCACGCGCCCTCGGCCACCGGCGTGTACGTGGCCGCGGCAACCGTGATCGGCGACGCTCAGTGGGGGGCCTGTTCGAAGGTCCGGAGCAGGTCCGCCGCGACGCTCACCGCGATCGTGGCGGGTTCCTTACCGGTGATCTCGGTCAGTCCGATCGGGGTCTTGATCCGGTCGATGGTGGCGGCGTCATGGCCGCCCTCGGTGGCCAGGCGGTGCCGGAACCGCGCCCATTTGGCGGCCGAGCCGATCAATCCGATCGAGCCGAGACCGGCCGTGCGCAGGGCGGCGTCGGCCAGTGCGGCGTCCTCGGCGTGATCATGCGTCATGATCAGGACGTGGGTGCCGGGCGCCAGCTCCTCGAGCACCTCCTCCGGAAGCAGTGGCGTGTGGTGCACCTGGACCTGCGCGACCGCGTCCGCGAGCACGCCGAGCCGTTCGTCGGTGAGCATGTCGGGGCGGGTGTCGATCAGGTGCAGATCGAGGTTGTGGCGGGCCAGGATGCGTGCCAGCTCCAGTCCGACGTGACCGACGCCGAAGACCGCCACCGCCGGCACCACCGGCAGCGGTTCGAGCAGGACGGTGACGGCTCCGCCACAGCACTGCACGCCGTGCCGGTTGGTCACCTTGTCGTTGAGGGCGAACTCCATCAGCTCCGGCTCCGGACCGGGCGTGCCGATCAGTTCGCGGGCCCGGTCGATCGCGACCGCCTCGATGTTGCCGCCGCCGATCGAGCCCCACGTCCCGGACTGCCCCACGACGAGTTTGGCACCGGCGCGGCGGGGCGCGTGACCGCGCACGGTCGCGACGGTCACGAGCACGCCGGGTTCCCGGCGGGCCCGCAACCGCGCGACCGCGGCCACCCAGGTCATGTCAGGCATTGCTCAGAGCGCTGATGCCGGTGCGGAGCTCGCTGTCCTCGCCGGCGTCACCGTCGTGCTGTGCGTCGCCCTTGCGGGCTGCTTCGATCGCCCAGTACACCGCCTCCGGTGTCGCGGGGGAGGGCAGATCCACGCTGACGCCGGCCGGCCCGAACGCCGCGGCGGCCTGCCGCAACGCTTCCCGCACCGAGAACGCCAGCATCAGCGGGGGCTCACCCACCGCCTTGGACCCGTACACCGCGCCCTCTTCCGTGGCGTTCTCCAGCAGCGTGACGTTGAACTCCTCGGGCATCTCCGAGAAGCTCGGCAGCTTGTAGGTGCTGGCGGCCTGGGTCAGCAGCCGGCCGCGGTGCGGCCCGTCACCGGTGTCCCAGCGCAGGTCCTCCAGCGTCAGCCAGCCCGCGCCCTGCACGAAGCCGCCCTCGACCTGACCGATGTCGATCATCGGGGACAGGCTGTCGCCGACGTCGTGCACGATGTCCACCCGCCGGATGCGGTACGCGCCGGTGAAGCCGTCCACCTCGACCTCGGTCGCGGCGGCGCCGTGGGCGAAGTACTTGAACGGCGAGCCCCTGAACGTCGTCGCGTCCCAGTGCAGTCCCTCGGTCCGGTAGAAACCGGCCGCCGACAGCTGCACGCGCTGGAAGTACGCGGTACGCACCAGGTCGTCCCAGGCGAGTTCCCTGTCGTTGCCGAGGGCGCGCGCGACGCCCTCGACGATGCGCACGTCGGAGGCGTTCGCCCCCAGCTGGGTGGCGGCCACCTGCAGCAGCCGCTCGCGCAACTGCTCGCAGGCGTTCTTCACCGCGCCGCCGTTGAGGTCCGCGCCGGAACTGGCGGCGGTGGCCGAGGTGTTGGGCACCTTGTCGGTGCGTGTGGGGGCGAGCCGAACCTTGTGCAGTGGGATGCCCAGCGTGGTCGCGGCCACCTGCAGCATCTTGGTGTGCAGGCCCTGGCCCATCTCGGTGCCGCCGTGGTTGATCAGGACCGAGCCGTCCTTGTAGATCAGCACCAGCGCGCCGCCCTGGTTGAAGGCGGTGAGGTTGAACGAGATGCCGAACTTGATGCCGGTGATCGCAAGCGCCCGCTTGGTGTGCTGGTGCGCGGCGTTGAAGGCGGCGATCTCGCGCTTGCGGTCGGCGATGCCGGCGTGGTCCTTGACCTGCTGCCAGACGGTGGAGATCCGTTCCGGCTGCGTGACCGGCTGCCCGTACGGCGTCGTCTGGCCCTGGCCCGGCTGGTAGAAGTTGCGCTCCCGCAACTCCACGGGGTCCAGGCCGAGTCGCGGCGCGCAGCGGCCCAGGATGTCCTCGATCACCAGCATGCCCTGCGGTCCGCCGAAGCCGCGGAAGGCGGTGTTGGAGACCGTGTTGGTCTTGGCGATGCGACCGGCGACGCGCGCGTTGGGAAGCCAGTAGGTGTTGTCGATGTGGCACAGCGCTCGGGCCAGCACCGGCTCGGAGAGGTCCAGGCTCCAGCCGCCGTCCGCGGTCAGGGTGGCGTCCAGGGCCTGGATACGGCCGTCCGCGTCGAAGCCGATCTTCCACTGGGCGTGGAACCCGTGCCGCTTGCCCGACATGGTCAGGTCCTGCGTGCGATTCAGCCGGAACCGGACCGGCCGGCCGGTCAGCTTGGCGCCGAGAGCGGCGACGGCCGCGAACCCGTGCGGCTGCATCTCCTTGCCGCCGAAGCCGCCACCCATCCGCAGGCACTGCACGGTCACCTCGTGGGCGGGCACCCCGAGCACGTGCGAGACGATTTCCTGGGTCTCCGAAGGGTGCTGGGTGCTGCTCTGGATGAAGATCTGGCCGTTCTCGTCGATCTGGGCCAGCGCCGCGTGCGTCTCGAGATAGAAGTGCTCCTGACCGGAGAACTGGAACTCGCCGGTGAACACATGCGCGGAGTCGGCGAAGCCCGCGTCGACGTCGCCGGCCAGCATCATGGGCCGGGCGCCGTGAAAGCTCTCGGCCGCCATCGCGTCCTGCAGCGTGACCAGAGCGGGCAGTTCGTCGAGTTCCACCTCGACGGCCGCCGCACCGAGCCGGGCCGCCTCCAGGGTCTCGCCGAGCACCCACGCGACCGCGTGACCGTAGAACATGACCTCGTCGGGGAACAGCGGCTCGTCGTGCTTCATGCCGGCATCGTTGACACCGGGCACGTCGGCCTTGGTCAGGACGCGCACCACACCGGGGACGGCGAGCGCGGGCTCGGTGCGCAGCGCGGTCACCCTGCCGTGGGCCTTCATGACCTGGACCGGGTAGGCGTGCAGCACGTCCTTGGTGCGGTGGACCAGGTCGTCGGTGTAGAGCGCGGTGCCGGTGACGTGCAGGGTGGCGCTCTCGTGCGGCATGGAAACGCCGACGACGGGCTTTTCGGGACGCTCGGACAGATGGCTCATGACGACACCGCCTCAGTGGTTTGTGCGTGCAGCTTCAGCAGGCTCTGGCCGAGCATCGCGGCGCGGTAGCCGGCGCTGGCGCGGTGATCGCTCATCGGCGTGCCCTGGGCCTGCAGCACCTGCGCCGCGGCCTCGACGGTCTCCGTCACCCACGGCTTGCCCTCCAGGGCCGCCTCGGCGGCGAGGGCACGGATCGGGGTGGCGGCCACGCCGCCCAGGCCGATGCGTGCCTTGCGGACGATCCCGTCCTCGATGTCGAGCGCGAACGCGACCGCCACACTGGAGATGTCGTCGAAGCGCCGCTTGGCGATCTTGTGAAAGGCCGTGACGGGCGACAGCGGAAGCGGGATGCGCACGGCGCGGATCAGCTCGCCGGGGCGGCGCACGCTCTGACGGTAACCGGTGAAGTAGTCGGCCAGCGGGACCACCCGCTCACCGTCGGCGTCGGCGAGCACCACCGACGCCTCCAGCGCGAGCAGCACCGGCGGGCTGTCACCGATGGGGGAGCCGGTACCCAGGTTGCCGCCGAGGGTCGCACCGTTGCGGATGAGCCGGGACGCGAACTGCGGGAACAGCTCCGCCAGCAGCGGGACGCTGCCGTCGAGGCGGCGTTCGATCTCGGTGAGCGTCTGCGCCGCCCCGATCTCGATGTGGTCGGATTCGACGCGCAGCTCCCGCAGTTCGGGCAGCCGGTCGATGGCGACCACGCAACTCGCCCGGCGGGAACGGATGTTCACCTCCACGCCCCAGTCGGTGCTTCCGGCGACCACCACCGCGTCGGGCCGCTCACGCAGCAGCTGGAGCGCTTCGCCCAGGGTGCCCGGCCGCAGGAACGCGCTGTCGTCCCGGGTGTACTCGGTGGCAACCGGCTCGGGTGGGGACTGCTCGCGACGCCGCGCCAGCGGGTCGTCCCCGGTGGGCGTACCGACGGCGAACGCGGCATCACGGATCGGGCGATAACCGGTGCAGCGGCACAGGTTTCCGCTCAGCGAGTGCAGGTCGAAACCGTTCGGACCGTGCTCGGCGTCGGCGCTGTCGGCCGAGTCCGCGTGCGCGCAGCGGTCGGGCCGGTAGTACTCGGCGGCCATGCTGCAGACGAATCCGGGTGTGCAGTAACCGCATTGGGAGCCGCCGCGGACCGCCATCTCCTCCTGCACCGGGTGCAGCGTGGGCGGCGTACCGGGCTCGCCGGCGGTGGCGAGGCCTTCGGAGGTGACGATCTCCTGACCGTCGAGGGCCGCGACCGGCACCAGGCAGGCGTTGATCGCCACCCAGTCAGTGGGCTTGTTCACCCCGGGGCGGGCCACCAGGACCGAACACGCACCGCATTCGCCCTCCGCGCAGCCTTCCTTGGTCCCCGTGAGGCCACGCTCACGGAGGAAATCCAGGACCGTGGTGTGGGGTGGGGCAGGGGAGATCGGTGCGGTCTTCCCGTTGACCGTGATCCGCGCCGCTACCATGGCAGATCCTCATTTCGGAGCGCGGTCGTACAGATTGTCCTAGTCGCCATTTCAGGGGCTTTCTCTTACGGTGGCGAAGCTGAAGCGTGAGAACCCGAAGCAGAAATCAGCACGCAACGACGTGCCGCAGGCGGGTGAAGAGACGAGAAGAAACCGGGGCCGCAATCGGGCACGCCGGTGAAGAGGGCTGTTCAGCAGCCGTGTGCTACACGACCCGGGACCCAGACGGTCCGCTGAGCGAGGCGATGCAGGTCGGAGATGATCGACATCCGACTTCGCCTCCTTCCAGCAGCTCACGAGTCGGTCCGCTCGAAAATACGTTGCCCCGGGCCTGTCGGTCAAGGCCCACCTGCGCGGACCAGTAACAGTTGAGACACGCCCGACGGCCCTGCCCGGCCGTCCCGCCGACGTGTGCCCCGTCCCGGTACCGCGACCGGTCTTTCGGCGCTGTCGCGGAACTCGACCCGGATTTGCGAGGAGTATCAGCCGGAACCCACCGCAGATGCGACGTGTCGTTCAGCAATTGCACCGACGTATTTTCCATCCCCGTAATAAGCCACCGCCGACACCGAAGCCGCCGCCAGCTCCATCCGGAACAGGGACTCGGGCGGCGCGCCCAGCGCCAGCCGGACCAGCGTCCTCAGCGGCGTGACGTGCGAGACGACCAGCACCGTCCGCCCCGTGTACCGCCCCAGCAGCTTGTCCCGTGACAGCGCGACCCGGCGCGTCACCGCCTCGAACGGCTCGCCCGTGCCGCCCGGTATCGCTGTCGGCGACGCCAGCCACGCCGCCGGCTCGTCCGGGTGGCGTTCGCGCACCTCGGCGAACGTCAGTCCTTCCCAGGCGCCGAAGTCCGCCTCGCGCAGCCCTTCGTCGGCCGGGTCACCCACGAGGAACTGAAGGCCCGGTCACCGCTGTTCGTCGCGGCCGCCCGCGCCCGCGACACCCTGCGCATCAGCTGGTACGGCAAGCCGAGCCCGAGCCTGCCGAGTTGGCGGCGTGCGTGAGCCCTGCCGTCCTTGGTCGGGCGGCAGGGCTCACGCTTGACGTACGACCGTCAGGCCTCCCCGACGAACCCCGCCCACGCCTCACGTGACACACGGATGACGGGTCCGGCCAGGGCCTTGGAGTCACGGATGTGCACAACTCCCGTATCGGCAGCGACCTCCACGCACTGACCACCCTCGGCCCCGCTGTAGCTGCTCCTGAACCAAGAAAGACCGGGTTCGACGGCCGAGGACTCAGAGCTGTTCATAGCGATCTCAGCAACCTTTCCACGAAGTCGAGCGACTCTCGCGAGGGGAGAGCCTGCGATCGGATGATCCCATAGCGGGCGGCGGCGAGAGTCGTCTGCTCCGGCTCGGTCTGGAGGGCGCTGGTTCCCTGGGCTTCGGTGTAGACGAACCTCATTCCGTCCTTGCGTGTGATTACCGTGAACGCGCCATCTACGCCAGCGTTGTACTCGCGGTCTGTCGGCATGACTTGCATCTCGACATTCTGCTTCTCGCCAATCAGAAGCAGTTGCTCCAACTGCCCCCGGTGCACCGTCTTGCCTCCCCAGGGGTGTCGCAATGCCGCCTCTTCGAGCACGAAGCTCAGTAGCGGCGCGGGCCAGCGGCTGAAGATGTCCTGCCGGGCCAACCGGGCCGCCACACGTTGCTCGACGGTCTCCTGGTCCAGGACCGGGCGGCGCATGTCGAGTACCGCCCTCGTGTACTCCTCGGTCTGGAGCAGACCATTGAGAACGTGGGTGTCGTACGCGAGCAGCTCAACGGCCTCCTTCTCCAGCGTCGCCATCCCCTGGAAGAACACCGGATACTGAGCCCGCTCCACCTGCTCCTTCCACACCGTCAGCAACCCGCCCGCGTCCAGAACCTCGTCCGCCCGCTCGATGGTCCTGGGCGAGGGGATCCGCCGTCCCTGCTCGTACGACGCGACCGTGGACGCCGAGTATCCGATCCGCCGTCCGAACTCCTCGCGCTCCAGGCCCGCCCGCACCCGCAGCGTCTTCATCGTCTGCCCGAACGCGATGACCACGGCCTGCCCGGACGTGTCCGCCATCGCCTGTCCCGAGTCGCCTGCCACCACGGTCCCGGCCCCCTCATCCGTACCCTCGGTCATCGCCACCTCCCTGGCCCAACGCCGTCCCGGCGGTCTCGTCACGCCGCGCACCTCGTACCCGTACCACCACGGCGCGTACAACGGGCCGCGTCGGTGCGTCACCACTGGTCACGCTACGCGACCGAGGAGACCGTTGTCGGCGTGACGAACCAACTCCCCAGCCCCATCGACACCTCCCAACCCTCATATCGTGGAGCTGACTTGAGCCGCACCTTCGAGATGCGCTTCACCTCCACCCCACGGGGCGCCCGCCTCGCCCGCCGACTGGCCGCGCACCGGTTGGACGCGTGGGGCATCCCGGTACGGCACCGGCCCGCACGAAGAGATCGTGCTGGTCCTCGGCGAGCTGACCGCCAACGCCGTACGGCACGGACATGTCCCCAGCCGGGACGTCCATCTGCTCCTGCACGTGAGCGCACCCGCCCGCACGGTCAGGATCGAGGTCACCGACACCCGTACCGAACGCACGCCGCCGGACCCGGAAGCGCTGCCCGCCCCCGGCTCCGAGGACACCGGCGGCCGAGGGCTGCTGCTCGTCGCGGCGCTCGCCGCCCGCTGGGGCTGGCACCTCCGGCCCGGAGGCCCGGGCAAGACGGTCTGGGCGGAGTGCGTGTTCGCAACTCCCAGGTGAGCCTGCGGACGTGGTGGAAGAATGTGCCGAGATGACCTCCAGCGACTACTCTCCGTTCGCCCACCTCACCGCCCCCAACGCCTCCCTCTACCGCCAGGTCATGCGGGCCTTCCTCGCCGCCAAGGAGCGGTTCGCGGTGCATCTGCGGCCGGAGGACGTGTACGCGGCCCTGGACGCGGGGGGAAGGTCCGCCGACCTCGAAGCGGTGACGCAGGCGCTGGACAAGCTCGTGGAGTGGGGCAACCTGCGGGCCGATCCGGACCACGCGCGGGTGACGGCGGTCGAGGACTTCTACCGCAGGCGGTTCATCTACCAGCTCACCCGGGCCGGTGAGGCGGCCGAGGCGGCGCTGGGGACGTACGACGAGGTGCTGGGGCGGCGCGGCCAACTCCAGGCGGTCGCGCTGCACGACATCGTCACGCAGCTGCGGGCGCTCCTGGTGATCGCCGCGGAGGACGAGCCCGACCCGGCCAAGACGTACGTCGCCCTGTCCGTGCTGACGGCGCGGTTCACCGACCTCGCCGACAACGCCCGCGCCTTCATGGGCTCGCTCCAGCGCACCATCGACCTGCACGACATCGAGGTCGAGGCGTTCCTCGCCTACAAGGACCGGCTGATCCAGTACCTGGAGCGGTTCATCCAGGACCTCATCACCCTCGGCGGGCGGATCGCCCTGCTGATCGGGGAGCTGGAGGAGCAGGAGCGGGTCGGTCCGCTGCTGCGGCTGGCCGCCGCCCGCGAGGCCGCCGACGCCGCTCCCGAGGACGCCGAGCGGGCGGAGGCGGTGGCGTACGAGCGGTGGGCCGCGCGGTGGTCCGGGCTCGCCGAGTGGTTCGTGTCGGGGGAGGGACGGGAGTCGCAGGCCAGGCTTCTGCGCGGGCGGGCGCTCGGTTCGATTCCGCAGCTCCTGGCCGTCGTACGGCAGCTCAACGAGCGGCGGGCCGGACGCTCGGACCGCTCGGCCGACTTCCGTACCCTGGCGCGCTGGTTCGCCCAGGCGCCGGACGACGCGGCACGGCACCGACTCTGGCGCGTGGCGTTCGGGCTGCACTCCTCCCGGCACCTCACCGTCGACGCCGACACCCTCGCCGAACGGACGGCCTCCCCGGAGCCCGCCGCCACCCCGTGGAGCGAGGCGCGACCGCTCAGGATCAGCCCCCAGTTGCGCCGTACGGGCAGTTACGAGCGGCGTGGTAAACCGCGCAAGGTGGCCGACCGGGGCGAGGCGAAGCGCCGGCTCGCCGAGATCGCCGCCCGGCAGACGGAGGAGACCAGGCGGGCACGGGACCGCCTGGTGACGGGCGGACCGGTGCGGCTGTCCCGGCTCGGCGAACTCGACCCGCACGCCTTCCAGCTGTTCCTGCGGCTGCTCGGCGACGCGCTCGCCACCTGGCGGCCGGGCACGACCACCACCGCGGCCACCAGCGGGGACGGTTCGATGGAGATCCGGCTGACCGCCCTCGACGACGGATCGACGGCCGAAGTGCGCACCCCCGACGGCGTGTTCAGTGGCCCCGACCACCTGATCGACATCGTCGACCTCACGTCGGGGCACGGCGACCACGCCGCACCGGCACCGGCACCGGCACCCGTTCCCATCCCCGTCCCCCGACGGGACGCCGCTCCCCAGCTCGCGGAGGACCGATGAGCGGCCCCCTCGCCGAGGTCCTCGACGGCCAGCGGCAGGCCGACCTCCAGAAGGCCGCACGTGCCCTGCTGAAGGAGCCGCTGCTCACCGCCGACGGGCCGTACGCCGACGAGTTCCGGCTGGTGCGCCGGCACACCGCCGAGCTGCGGGAGTGGTTCGAACGCAACGTCGGCTGGACGCTGCGCACGGACGCCGACGCCGCACGGCTGCGCAAGACGCCGGGCACCCTCACCGACGCCACGCACCCGGCGCGCGAGGCCGCCCGCAGCGCCCTGCCTTTCACCCGCCGCCGCTACGTCCTGCTCTGCCTGGCCCTGGCCGCGCTGGAACGGGGCGAGTCGCAGGTGGCGCTCGGGCGCCTCGCCGAGCAGGTCGTCCTGGCCGCCGCCGATCCCGAACTCGTCGCCGCCGGGATCACGTTCACCCTGGAGCGGCGCGACGAGCGCCTCGACCTCGCGGCCGTCGTCCGCCTGCTGCTGCGGCTCGGGGTGCTGCGGCGGGTGGCCGGCGACGAGGACGCCTACGTCAGCGGATCGGGCGACGTGCTGTACGACGTGCGGCGGCGTGTGCTGGCCGGGATGCCCGCGTCCCTGCGGGGCCCCTCCATGGTCGAGGCCGAAGGGTTCGAGGAGCGCCTGGTGGAGATGACCGCGTGGACCGCGCTCGACAGCGACGAGCTCAGGTTCCGGGCGGTCCGCTGGAAGCTGACCCGCATCCTCCTGGACGACCCGGTGCTGTACTACGACGACCTGACCGACGACGAACTGGCCTACCTCACCCGGCAGCGCGGCTTCATCACCGCCCGCATCAACGAACTGACGGGACTCGTCCCGGAGATCCGGGCCGAGGGCATCGCCATGGTCGACCCGATGGACGACCTCACGGACACGCGCATGCCGGAACAGGGCACCCACGGTCACATCACCCTGCTGCTGGCGGGGCACCTGGCCCGGGCGGCCGGGCCCGTGGAACCGGCGGAACTGGCGGCCCGCGTAAGGGAACTGGCCGTGGAGCACGGCGGGTTCTGGTCCAAGTCGGCGAGGGAACCGGGTGCGGAGCCCGAACTCGTCGAGCAGGCGCTGACCAAGCTGGTGGCGCTGGGACTCGCGGAGCGCACCGAACGGGGCGTCGTACCGCGGCCGGCCCTCGCGCGGTACGCGGTCGGCGAACCCGTCGTCAGGGAACCCGGACGGGCCCGCCGGCCCGCCACGACCGAGCAACCCGAGCAACCCGAGCAACCCGAGCAACCCGAGCGACCCGTGCAGCCCGTGCAGGACGAAAGGTGAACCGCCCCGTGACCGCGCTCCCCGGCCCCTGGTCCTCCGGGCCCGCGCTCCCCGCTCCCGCGCCCGGCCGGTGGCGACCCCTGCGCATCGGACTCGTCGATCTGTTCCACTACGACATCGAGGAGTTCTGGTTCCGCGACGGCCGGCTGCTGCTGCGCGGCAACAACGGCACCGGCAAGTCGAAGGTGCTCGCCCTCACCCTGCCGTTCCTCCTGGACGGTGACCTCTCCGCCCGCCGCGTCGAACCCGACGGCGACCCGGGCAAGCGCATGGAGTGGAACCTGCTCCTGGGCGGCGCGCACCCGCATCCCGAACGGCTCGGTTACACCTGGATCGAGTTCGGACGGCTCGACGGCACCACGGGCGAGGCCCACTTCCGCACGCTGCTGTGCGGGCTGAAGGCGGTCGCCGGACGCGGCATCGCCCGCCACTGGTTCGCGGTCACCGACCAGCGGATCGGCGCCGGCCTCGACCTGCTGGACGCGACCGGGACGGCACTGTCCCGGGACCGGCTCGCCGAGGCGGTCGGCGGTCACGGCATGGTGTACGACACGGCGAAGGCCTACCGCAGGGCGGTCGACGAAGCCCTCTTCGGGCTGGGGGAGCGGCGCTACGGCGCCCTCGTCGACCTCCTGATCCAGCTGCGCCAGCCCCAGCTGTCCAAGCGGCCCAGCGAGGCCGCCCTGTCCCGGGCGCTGACCGAGGCGCTGCCGCCGATGGACCAGGCGGTCGTCGCCGACGCGGCGGAGGCGTTCCGGTCGTTGGACGAGGAGAAGGAGGAACTGCGGGCGGCCCGCGAGGCCGAAGAGGCGTCCTCGGCGTTCCTCGACCACTACCGCCGCTACGCCCGCCTCGCCTCCCGGCGCCGCGCCCGCCTGCCCCGCCGCGAACACGCCCGGTACGAGAACCTGCAACGGGAACTCGCCAGGGCCCAGGCGGACCGGGACCGCGCCGTGGCGGACCGCGAGGAGGCCCGGGCGAGGGGCGCCGCCCTCGACGAGCGGGCCGCGCGGCTGGCCGCCCAGGACGCCACGCTGCGGTCCCGGCCCGAGATGCGCGACGCCCGCGCGCTCGACCGGGCGGCGAACGACGCCTCCCGCACGGCCGCGGAGCTGAACCGGGCCGAGGCGGACCGGCGTACGGCGGCCGAGGCGCACACCCGGGCCCTGGGCCGTCTCGCCACCGCGGACAACCGGCTCACGGCCGCCCGGGAGGCGCTGGACGGCATCCGGGACCGGGTGGCCGAGAGCGCCGCGGCGGCCCGGCTCGACGTCCCCGGGACGGAGGGAGCCCCCGACACGGTCCTGCGCCGGGAGGCGGACGAGGCGACCGCGAGCAGGCGGCGCGCCGTCGAGCACGTGGCGGAACTCGCCACGCGCGCCGAGCAGGCCGAGGAGCGTCACCGGGCCGCCCGGCTGCGCGTCGACGAGGCCGACGAAGAGGTCGTGCACGGCGAGGAGCGGCTGGCCGGGGCGGAGGAGGACGTCGCCCGGGCGGGGCGGGCGCTGGTCACAGCCGTACGGGAGCACCTTTCCGGATGCGTGGAGCTGCGGGTGCCCGGGCTGCCCGGGGTCCTGGACGCCGTACAGGACTGGGCCAGCCGTCTGGACGGCCCGCTGCCGGCCCGTACGGCGGCGAGCGAGGCGCATCGCGCCGCCGCCTCCCGCCTGGCCGACCGGGCGGCCGGACTGGCCCACCGCGAGGCGGCGAGGGCGGAGCGACAGCGGCTGGCGGCGGAGGAACTGACCACTCTGGAAACGGGCGGGGAGCGCGGCCCTGCGGCTCCCCCGACGCGCACACCCGGCGTGCGGGACGGGTGCCGCGGCGCTCCGCTGTGGCGGCTGGTCGACTTCCGCCCGCACGTCACCGAGGCCGACCGCGCGGGGCTGGAAGCCGCGCTGGAGGCGTCGGGGCTCCTCGACTCCTGGGTGCGGCCGGACGGCGCCGCGGTCGCGGCGGACGGCCACGACGTGCTGCTCGACCCGGTCGGGCTGCTCGGCGGTACCGGCCTCGACCGCGCGCTGTGCCCGGCGGTCGACCCCGCGGACGCGGGAGCCGCCGCCGTGGGGGAGGAGACGGTCGCGCGCCTGCTCGCCTCGATCGGGCTGGCCGCGGACGGCCACGGGCCCGGGGAGGCCTCCTGGGAGGCCGGCGGCCACGACACCTGGGTCTGCGCGGACGGGCGCTTCCGCGTCGGGGCGCTCACCGGAAGCTGGGCCAAGGACAGCGCCCAGTACGTGGGGGAAGGAGCGCGGGAGCAGGCACGTCGCGTCCGCATCGGGGAACTGCGCGCCGAGGTCGACGGCTTGGCGGCGGAGCGGGAACGACTGGCCGAGGAGTCCCGCGCCGTGGCCGGGCGCCGTGCCGTGCTGGACGCCGAACTCGCCGCACTGCCCGGCGACGACGACCTGCGGCACGCCCACGCACGCGTCACCGCAGCGGCCGAAGCGGTCCGTCGCGCCCGCGCCCGGCGGGACGAAAGGGCCGCGGAACTGGCTCCGGCGGCGGAGCGGGCCGACCGCGCGGCGGCCGAACTCGCCGACACCGCGGCCGCCCTGAACCTCCCCACCGACCACACGGCACTGGGCGCCGTACGCCAGGCGCTCGCCGACCACACCGCCCTCCTGGCGGCCCTGTGGCCCGCACTGCGCGAACGCGCGGAGGCCGAGCGCGCGGTGACCGGCGAACAGGAGGAGACCCACCGGGCCGAACTCCTCGTGTCCGAACTCGCGGAGCGCACTACGGAGGCGGCCCGGGTGGCCGCGGCGGCGGACGAACACCTCACGACGCTCCGCTCCACCGTCGGAGCGGCCGTCGCCGAGCTCCAGCGGCAGCTGGAGGAGACGGCCGGGGCGGCTCGGATCTGCGAGCAGGAACAGCGGCAGGCCTCGGCGGCCTACGGTGACGCCGACCGGCGGGCCAGCCGCGCCGAGGGACGCATCGAGCGGCTCGCCGAGGACGTCACCGAGGCGACCGCCGCGCGTGAGGAAGCCGTCGCGGCGCTCCAGCGGTTCGCCGCGACGGGACTGCTTGCCGTCGCGCTGCCCGACATCGACGTACCGGACGACGGCGGAGGACCATGGGCGGCGACCCCCGCCATCGCCCTCGCGCGGGCCGTGGAGTCACGGCTCTCCTCGATCGATGACACCGACGCGGCATGGGAGCGCGTGCAGAAGCGGCTGAGCGAGGAGTTCGGCAGGCTCCAGGACGCGCTGTCGCGGCACGGCCACACCGCCACCGCCCGCCCGAGCGAGGACGGCATGCGGGTCGACATCGTCTACCAGGGCCGGGAACGGGCCGTGCCCGAACTCTCCGAGGCACTGGCCGTGGAGGTCGCGGAACTGACCCGCATCCTGTCCGCACGCGAACGCGAGATCCTCCAGACCCATCTGATCACCGAGGTCGCCGGGACGCTCCAGGAACTGATCGGGGCAGCCGAACGGCAGGTGGCCGCCATGAACAGGGAACTGGAGGAGCGCCCGACCTCCACGGGCATGAAGCTGCGGCTGGTGTGGAGAGCGTCCCGCCGGGCCCCGCAGGGACTGGCCCAGGCCCGTGAACGGCTGCGTCAGTCCGCTGACGCATGGTCGCCCGAGGACCGGGCCGCGGTCGGCGCGTTCCTCCAGGAGCAGATCGCCCACCGGCAGGCCGACGACAGCGCCGGCAGTTGGCTGGAGGACCTCACCGCCGCCCTCGACTACCGGTCCTGGCACGAGTTCGGCGTCGAACGCCACCAGCATGGCAAGTGGGTGCCGGCCACCGGGCCCGCCTCGGGAGGAGAGCGGGTACTGGCCGCCTCTGTGCCCCTGTTCGCCGCCGCGTCCTCGCACTACGCGAGCGCGGGCGGCGCGCACGCCCCGCGCCTGGTCACCCTGGACGAGGCGTTCGCCGGCGTCGACGACGACTCGCGCGCCAAGTGCCTCGGTCTGCTCCGCGCCTTCGACCTCGACGTCGTCATGACCAGCGAACGGGAATGGGCCTGCTACCCGCAGGTGCCGGGCATCGCCATCGCCCAGCTCTCCCGCGTCGACGACATCGACGCCGTACTGGTGACGCGGTGGGAATGGGACGGCAGCGAACGGCGGCGCGGCACGGAGCCCGGCGCCCGGCCGGACGCGGTCGGGGCGGTTGCCGGTGCCGGTGACTCCGGCGAGGGGGCCGACGGGCCGGTGCGTCCTTTCGGTGAGCCAGGGCGGACCGTCGTCGTCGACGGCGCCGGCGGACAGGGGTCCCTGTGGACGTGAACCGTTCGGCGATCCCGGCTGACCGCGACGGAAGCCGGGCGGCGGCCGGACACACGACACCGCCGGACGCCATCGCGGACGCGGTGCCGGCCCCGCAGCCATCGGGAGAAGCCCGAACGGACGTCGATACCGAGCGTCTCGGGCGTCTGCTCGGCGATCCCGGCCTTGCCTGGTTCGTGGACCGCGTGCGGCAGCGCATGGCACGCGGCCGGCCGCTCACCGGCTCCGTCACCTTGTCCGACCCCGATGCATTTCAACGGCGCTCCGCCGAACGCCTGCTGGGACGGGCACCACGATCCAGTGGCTCCCTCAGCATTCGCCTCGCCACCGTGGATGAGATCCTGCGTCGCTCCGGTGTCAGCCCCGACGGACTGGCGGTGGCCGTCGTCGCCCTCACCGGCCCGGTCGTACTCCACGCCGAGGAACGGGACAGGGAGGAACGGGCCTGGGAGGAGGCGTACGCCCCGCTCGCCATCCTCGACGCGGAGCTGGCCCACTGGGCCGAGCGGATCCGCAGTGACGGTCTCGTACGGCGCCTCGCCCGTACACCGGAGGCCGCGGGCCCCCTGGTGGAGGCTGCCGTGCGCGCGTTGCGTGCGCTGCCCGCGTCACCCCCGACATCGCGGGCGACGTTCGCGGCACGGAACCTTTCCGGCGCCCACGCCCTGGACGAGGGGACACCGCTCGCCACTCTCGTCCTGTCCGGCATCCGTTGCCTCACCGGCTTCCCCGACGGCTCCGGTGCGCAGTGGCGGCGGGAGGCATGGGCCTCGGCGGGCTTGCTCAAGGACGACCTGTCATCGACCGTCCTCACCCTCAACCTGCGCGGTACTCCAGCCCTCGACTGGATGGCCGACGCGGGGGAGCCGGCTGTGCTGACGCTCCGCTCCCTCACCCGTCACGTACCGGTTGCCTCCCTTCCAACGACGGGAACCGTTCACATCTGCGAGAACCCGGCCGTGCTGTCCGCCGCCGCCGACACACTCGGCCCGGCGTGCCCGCCGATGGTGTGCCTCCAGGGGCAACCGTCGGCCGCCGCGCTCACCTTGTTGCGCGACCTGTCCATGCGGGGCGCTCGCCTTCTCTACCACGGCGATTTCGATTGGGGCGGTGTGCGCATCGCCGCAGCACTGGCGCGAAGCGTCCCTTGGCGGCCGTGGCGCTACACGGCCGCCGATTACCGAGCAGCAGTGACCGCAGTGGCCGAAGCCCCGGACCTGGCGGGCCCGCCCGCCACAACTCCCTGGGACCCTGCCCTGGCCGTCGCTCTCGCCGAGTGCCGTGTCCGGGTCGAGGAGGAAACGGTGCTGGACGACCTGCTCATGGACCTTGGACCGGGGCCCCGCTGAGACGCATGTTGAGAGCGCGGCGGGCGCAGATTGGACGAGTACCGATCCGTTACCGAGCAGAGCTCTGTCCCCATCGGGAGTCATGACGCCCGTTCGACGCTCCGGGACCCCAACAGCCCACTCGAGGATCGGTGAACGCTCTCCGAGTCCCTGAGAAGTCCCACAGGCGCAGCCGAACCCCCTCCTGGCTCGCGTACACACAGGTCAGGAGGGGCGTAGCGGCGTTGTGTCTGAAGACTTTCAGATGTCCCGGAAGAGATCGGCGAGCCCGGTGACCTGCGGCGATAGGCGGCTACAGGTCGCTGACCTGGGGATATGGAATTTCGACTGCTGCATGCTCGTGCCTGTTGATACGGCCGGAAGTCCCAGAAAAGTCCCAGCCGGTCTTTCGGGCTCTGTGCAGCTCATGCGGATGCGATGGGGCTGGTGTTGCGCCAGCGTGCAAGCGTGTCGTGGTGACTGCCTGCGACTGGCGGAGATCGACGCTGTCACGGAGCTTCCCAGGCCAGCGATGCTTGTCGACCGGCTGCTGAATCTCCTACGCCTGCCGTGTGACGTTGCCGGCCAGTGGCTTTGTTTCAAGGAGTGGCACAGCGTAGGTGTCTGCTGTGTGTAGACGTTGCACGGGTAGCTGGTGATGCATGCCGCTCGTTCGATGCCGCTTCTGACGGAACGTTTGGCCTGGCGGCGCTGTCCCAGGGTCTTGCCAGGTGGGTTGCAGTGCACCTTGGCCCGCTCAGGCCCTGCCGTTTGAGCTCAGTCTGACGCCGGCGCGTGGGCGTGTCTGGTGTGGGCCACTGCCAACCAGCGCAAAGTGGCGAAAGTGCTGCCGGAATGCTCTAGGTCGCATAGTCTGCGTGAATTACCGCACGTCAGACCGCGGCGGCCTCAAGTGCGGCGGAGGTGCCATGGGTGGGGACCCGTATGTATCGGAACCGGTTGGCGAACGTGGGGTGCCGGAGGCGTCATCGACGCATCGCGACAATACGCAGGTGCCTGATCCGTACGGTGACAGGGCCCTGCTGACCTCTGACATGACGAAGGGCTACGACGCCGTACCCGACGAGGAACGGGATCGGCTGCGGCGCTATCTCGAAGCGGTTGTCGCGGCCCGCCCGGCGCCGGTGCACACCACCGTCGCCTTCAACGCAGTGTACTTCGGGTATGACCTCGGCGGCGACGGCTACGGCGGCAGCCCGCTGTGCCTCGACGACTTCCCCGTGATCACTTTCGGCGAGTGCGCTCCCATGCTCCCGGTTGGTGCCATGGTGTGTGTCGCCACCGGGTCGGACCCGCTCTACGCCGAGATCGTCCACCGGGAGGGCGCCCACCCGGAAGTGGGCGCCCTTGGTGACGTACCGGCCTGGGTGTCGGGGGCGCCGGTGGGCGCCGAGGGCCCGGGCAGGCCGGGAAACGACGCCGTGCCACGGCGAAGGGAGCTCCTGGTCCCGGATCTCCACGCCTTCGGCCCGGCCTTGAGCCTGTCGCCGGCCCAGCTCCACCGCTTGCGCACTCGCCAGCGCTGGATCAACGAGGACGGGCATGTTGTCGTCGACGTCTGCTACCCGTCGCCGGAGGCGGCCCGGCGCGACGAGCTGACGGCCTATACGGAGCATCTCCTGACGACGGCACGGGAGCAGCTGCTCAGTCCCTTCGTTCCTGTATCCCTTGCCGCGCTGGTGGGCGGCAGACACCATGACGACCTGCGGGCGGGGCTGCTCGGTCTCCTCGACACGGTACGGGGTGTCCTCAACTCCAGTGCGGCGTTGCGTACATGGGGTCACTACGCGATGACCCGGGCCTCCCTCGCGGCCTGCTGGCGGGACACCGGACCGTTGGGCGGCGATGACCTCAGGTCGCTCGCGGCAGCGGTGGAACACGCGGCCACCCCGGTGAGCCGGCGCTACGGTCTCACCGCTGTGGTCACCGCGTACACAGCCGTCGGACCGCGGCTTCGAGGGTTCCCCGGGGCGGCGGAACCGCTCAGGGGAGTGGGATACGCCGCAGCAGTGTGCCAGGCGAATGTGGCACTCGCCGACGTCGTCCAGGGAGACAGCGACCAGGGTCTGTTCGAGAACGGTTCCCGGATCACACTCGACGACGCCTTCGAGGGCGGAGGCGTGTGGCGGTCCCATTATCCCGGTGGTGCAGAGGCCCCCGGTGACCCGCTGGCTCCGGCCGGACGCGGCTGGACCTCCACCTTGCCTGCGCCACCGGAGCCGGAAGAGGAGGTGGATCCCGTAGATCTACCCCTTGCCGACGATGCCTCCCTCGGTCTCAACGAACTCCTGCGGCATGACGCGAATGAGATCGCCTGGCAATCGCCCCTGCGGCTGGCCCATCTCGTCGACGGCTGGTTCCCGCTGCACCCGTATGTCGCACGTGAACTTCGCCTGACTCACGGCCCTTGCCCTACGGCACGCCTCGAACTCGATCACGTTGGACAGGCGTTGCGGGGTAACGAGGTGGTTCAGAAGGTCACCGCCGAACCGGGTGAGGACTCGGGACGGTTGACCGGAGTCACCTGGCCCCGCGACTTTCTCCCCGGCCTGATGCTCGAGCTGCGCTGGCCCTGCGGCGGCACGGTGATCCGTCTGGCCACCACGCGGCTCGAGGAACCGGTGCAGGTCGGCGACCGTGTGATCGGGCATTGCTACGACCCTCGTGTGCTCACCAGGGAGGACGCTCCAGGCAGCGACCGCCACGGAGACAGCGCGGCCGGACTCGGTCCGCGGCAGCTGGTGATGCGGACTGTACGCCGGTGTGGGCTGCTCACCCTGGACGGTCACGCCCTGCTGGACCGTTCGGTCCTGCCGATTGCGGTCTACGGGTGCCGGCCGGGACGGTCCCAGGCCGCCGCCCTGGAATCCGCGGTCGCGGAACTGCTCGGGGAACAGCTCCTGGAGCCTGCTCTCGGCAGCCGAGACGTCTGGGGTCAACCGCACTACCCGGCGCGCGACGGGCAGCCGACCATCCCCCTCATCGGCTACCGCCCCGTCCGACGACGGGTGATACGCCCATGGGGCGGCGCAGAACCGGGCGGTCGGGAGCGGGGTGCTGTCCAGCTCGTCCCTGGCCATCTGCGCCGCCTGCGGCCGGGTTGCTCACCCAGCGAAGTGCAGCGAGCGGCCTTTCGGGAGCACTGCCGAAGGCTCGGCAAGGCGGATGGCTGGGAACTGCCCTACGGCTACACGTTCGTCACTGAGCACACGCGCGGCTGCTGATCCCCAACACCTCTGCCTACGCACGGGATTTACCCCCCTTCTTTTGTTGCCCCGTTCCCATCTCCCAGGCTCCTCGGCGTCGAGCGAGCTGAATCCCGCAGGACCAGCCACAGAAAACGGAGTACGCGTACATGCAGGACCGCTACCTCGTCATCGCGGGGCCGCCGTTGTCCCCGTCAAGCGTCTCGGCCGAACAGCTCGAAGGACTGGCCGCCGCGCTCAACGCCTTGGAACACCCGGCTGCCGCCGCGCTCAACGACCTCACGGTCGGCATGGTGGAACTAGCCTTCAACTCCTTGCCGCCGAAGAACCGGCAGAGGTTGCTCGGCAGCCTGGGCATCCGTATGGCGGCCCCTCGACGGGCGGGCAACGCCTTGTGCCGGGACGTTCTCGCCCGGCTTCGGCGCGAAGCCCGGCAGTACACCTGCACGTGCGGTATCAAAGACCTCACCATAACTGTGATGGACCAGATAGTCGCCTTCGTCCTCCCGCAGGACGGCAAGACCGTGTCCGACCCCGTTTCCCGGTGGGGTGCGACGCTGGTCCGGGCCACGCTGTTCGCTTGGTGCAACGCCTCCGTCGGCGACGCCCACCTCCTTGCCTGGGCGGCTGACCAGGACTGGTTCGCGGCAACTGCCGACGAGAAGGAGACCACGCGCCTCGCCGCCGTGGCCGATGAGGCCCGCTCCATCGCGGCGGCGTACCCAGATTTCTCCAGCGCAGCGGAGGAACCGGAGCGCTTGCCCACGGACGGCCGGAAGCACGAGCACAATGCGGTCGCCGACCAGCCGGTCTCGAACACCCCCGCCACGGGGACCGCCGCACCGGACCTCGGCATCTCGGACGATGTGGCCCCGACAACACCCGAAGAGGCCCGCACCGAGCCGGGGACCAACCCGGAGACGGTCTGTCGACAACTGGAGACGGCCCTCGCGCTGGCCCGGCAAGCCGCGGAGAACGTGACCGGTGCGGTCGCGGAGGGCCGTCCTCCTCATGAAGAGGATCTGGCCACGCTGGCCGCTCTCGTCGCCGTCTTTGACAGCGCCGACGCGGTGTTCTGTGCGGCGGGGATGGAGGGGGTACCCCGCCGTCTCGAGGACATGACGCATGCCGCACGCGCGCACCGGGCAGCACACGAGCGTGACCGCCAGGCTCGGGAGACGGCGCGGGAACTGCTGGACGTAGCATGCCGCCCGAACAGCTCCGCCGCGTTTGCCGCCGAGGCCGTGCGAGAAGCGGCCCGCGGACTGCTGGACGCACCGGTGTGGGATGAGACGCAACTGCAGGAGAGCGCTGCGCTCGACGCCTTGGCGCGGCTCATCCGGCTGGGGCGACAGGCAGATGCCGCGACGGAGATCCTGGCCCTGCAGGAACAGGTCGTGCGGGTGCTGCCCGCGTGTGCCATGGCGGCGGTCATGGCCCCTGAACTGACGCTGTCGCATCCTGAGGGAGTCTCCCGCGAACCCGTCGAGGCGAACAGCGCCGACGACGACATGGCGGGCGCCATCGAGTCTGCCGGGGGCGAGACCACTGGGGAGCACGGCGACGTACAGTCGGCCGAGCTGAGGGACGAGGGCCCGGCGATGGAGCCCGTCCACCACTCCACCGAGGACACCGCGCCCCGCCCCGTCTCCGTAACGCGAGCCTCTGCGCCCGACCTGACAACGGCCTTCAGCCCGCTCGACGTCGACGACGCACAGGCTGCGGCACCCCCTACCGACGCCACCGCACCACCCCTGGATTCGGGCGCGGGATCCCCGGCGGCGTCGGTCTCGGCGTCCGCACCCGCGCTCGCTCCCGCCGCACCGCACAACGAGGGCCCGCAGCCCCCGGAGACCGCTTCCACCCCCGCCACGGACGAGGACTCCGACGAGGCTGCGACCGAGCGGGCTCTGACGCGGCTCATCGTGGAACGGCGCTTTGGACTTGCCCACCATGTCGCGGGCGTCGCTGGCCATCCTGAGCCGCAGGTGGCGGCGCTCCGCCTCGCCGGTGCCGCTGGACTGCTCACCTCCGGTGACAGCCAGAGTGCCCGGCTGACCGCGGACCTGCTCCAGAAGTACGGTGCCTACGCGGGCCGTGACACGGAGGGTAGTGAACTCCTCCTGCTGCCTGCCCTGCTGCGTACGGCGCTGATCACCGGCGACCACCTGGCGGGTGCCCAGCTCAAGGCCCTGGTGCCCCGGCTGCCGGCACGGCTGGGGGAGGCGGCTGCCGCAGTAGCCGACCGTGCCCTCAGCGGAGCCCTGATGATCGCCTCCCCGCTGGTCATCGCCGACATCGCCGAGACGGAGACCCGGCTGCGGGAGCTGCATGAGCAGTGTTGTGCCCTGCTCGCGCCGCCGAGGCTGCGGTTCGCGCGGGCGACGGAGATCGCCAAGCGCTGGCTGGCCGACGACGGGCTGCTCGGATCGCTGCTCACGACCGTGATCCGCGACCACCGTGACGGGGTGGCGCAGACACGTGAGCAGGCCGAACGCCTGTCGAAACTGGCTGAGATCAGCAGCGAGATCGACCATATGGACCGCAAGCACCGCTCGTCCAGCGGCAAACCGCTCCAGGGGTCCGGGCGGCAGGACCTGGTGCATCTCGTGGAACGAGCGGTCGGCCTGGTCAAAGAGTGGTGTCTGGCGGTTGACGGCACCCGCCGCGGCGACCGTTCCGACGGCAACCGCGCGGCCAAGGAGAACTCGTCGCCGAGCTGCACCGCGCTCAGGCCGACGGCGCTGTGACCGACGACCAGGACCTGCGTCTGCAGGAGCTGCTGGCTGACGCCCGCGAGCGACTCGACGTCGCCGACACGCACAACCTGGTGGCCGTACGACGCGGACTCGACACCGTACGGAGCAGCCTGCCCGACTTCAGGCGGGAGGCGGCCGACCGGATCCGGGCCAGGCTCGACGTCCTGGACTCTACAGCGGACCAGCGGGCCCAGGTGCTGCGGCGCCTGGAGACGAACGACCTGGCCACCGCCGCCGACCTCGTCTACTTCTTGGAGATCGGCGAAGACGTCCCGGAGATTGAGAACGGTGAGTCGTATCTGGCCCAGTTCTTCCCGGCCGTGCCCGACGGCCTGCGCGGGGGCATCGACCGTGACCTCGTCGGACTCGTCCGGTCCTGCGGCACACACCCGACCATCCCGGTTCTGGACTACAGCGCGCTGTCCACCGACGAGGCCGCACTGGCGGCCGATGCCCTCGACGAGTGGCGGGTGATGGGTACCACCGAGCCGAAGGACCGGCTACACGTGGCTTATACGCGGCGGGTGCCGCCGCTCCTCAAACTTCTCGGCTACGACGCTAAGAGCGCCCGGCCGCTCGACGAGCGGTCTCAGCACCGGCGCGAGTACCGGCTCTTCGAAGCGACCGACGTGGCGATCAACGGCAGGGCGAAGGCGCCGGCGTTCGGCTCGCAAATCAGGGAGCAGGGCGGCAACCTGCGGGTGATGATGGTGTGGGGTCGGCCGCCCGCCAGGGTCGTCATGAGCTGGGCGGAGCGCGACACTAGCGGAACGGGTCTCCTCGTCGTCTACTTCGGCACGCTGAGCCGTGAGGCCCGCGTCGAACTCGCTGTCGGCTCAGGGCGGTTGTCGCAGCCGCTGCTGGTGGTGGACGACGCGGCCCTCGCCTATCTCGCGGCCCATGGCAACCGACAGGTCAGCACCGCCACGCAGATCCTGTTGCCGTTCTCCGGCGTCAACCCGTACATCAGGGAGAAGCGCGGCCGGATCGGCGGCGAGATGTTCTACGGCCGTGACGCCGAACGCAAGAGCATCCTCGACCCGCGTGGCACCCAGGTCATCTTCGGTGGACGGGGCCTCGGCAAGTCGGCCCTGCTCGCGGACGCCGGGGACAGGTTCATGGAGCAGCGCCCTGGCTACTACCAGACGGTGTACGTGAACCTCGACCACGAGAACATCGGAAAGGGCAGCTCGCTCGGGCCGGAGGCTCTGTGGAGCGTGCTGGACAGGAAGCTGACCGAGGCGCAGATCCTGGGCCGTCCCCAGGGCCGCAGGCCCGCAAAGGACATCTCCGAACGGGTGCGTGCGGGCATCCAGGCCTGGACCGAAGGAGACTCGCGTCGCCGTCTGCTGATCCTGTTGGATGAGTGCGACCAGTTCTTCGAGGCGGATGCCCCCCGTTTCAACCAGACCAAGAAGCTCAAGGGCCTCGGGGACGACACCAAGGACCGCGCCAAGGTCGTTTTCGCCGGCTTGCACTCCGTGCAGCGGTTCTCCAAGCTCGCGAGCAACGGGCCGTTCGGCCACCTCGCGCAGACCCCGAAGGTGATCGGCCCGCTTGCCCCCCAGTTCGCCGCCGAGCTGCTGGTCGAGCCGATGCGGGCGCTCGGCTTCGAGTTCCTGGACCTGGACCTCGTCAACCGGGTGCTCGGTTACTGCTCCTACCAGCCGTTCCTGCTCCAGATGTTCGGGCACCGGCTGGTCGAGGTGATGCACCGCAAGCGGGCGCGGCGCGGACCCGAGGGACCCAAGGAACCCCCGTACGCGGTGGAGCTCTCCGACATCGAGGTCGTGGAGTCGGACACCGGCCTCAGGGACAGCATCTCGGCCGCCTTCAAGGACACGCTGAGCCTCGACCACCGCTACGACGTGATCGCCAACGTGCTGGCGTACCACGCCCGCCACCGTGGCCTGGAGGTGCGACTGAGCGACACCGAACTGCGTGAGGAGTGCGAGACGTACTGGCGCAAAGGCTTCGAGCAGCTCGACACCGAGGGCTTCCGCGCCTACCTCTCCGAGATGGTCGGCCTCGGCATCCTTGCCCCGAACCACGACGGTCTGGGCTGGCATCTGCGCGGCCCCAGCGCCCTGCGCATGATCGGCAGCTCCCACGAGGTGGAAGCCCGTCTGCTCAGGGCCGAGCAGGACTGCGACCTCCAGGAGAGCATCGTGCAGGAGGGCCGTCCGGAACTGCCCGACGGTCGACCGGCACCGCTCACCATCACCCAGCTCGACGACCTACTCGGCGAGCGGTCCAACCAGACGAGGGTCGTTCTCGGCACCTCCGCGACCGGTGTCACCGACGTCGGCGACACCCTGCGGACGATCGCCGGACGCATCGCCGACTGGACGTTGCCACCCGTCGGCAAGCTCAGTGTCTACAAGCACGAGCTCGTGGGCGGAGTGCCGCGTGAACGGCGCGTCATCATCAGTGACTTCGCCCGCTACCCCGCGCGGCCCGAGGCTTGCCGGGAGTCCGTCGACCTGGCCGAGACGCAGCTGCCCGCCACTCCCGGGGTGACCCGCGCGGTTGTCCTTGTCACCGACATCACCCAACTGGGCCTGTGGCGCACCCTACTGACAGGCGACGAACCCATCTCGGCGGCCCCCGTGGTGCTGCGCCGCCATGATCGCCGCAGCCTGTACAGCTGGGCCCAGCGCGTCGAGATGTTCCACACTGAGGACCGCCTGGACCGGCTCCACGAACTGACCGGCGGCTGGCCTCTCTTGGTCGACCGGGCCCACCGTCTGCACAACGAACTGAACGACCCCGATGAGGCGCTGCGCCGCCTCGCCGACCTGCGCACGGACCGGGCCGAGGCCCGTGCGTTCGCTGAGGCGACCGGAGTGTACGCGGACCCGCTCCTCACAACCGGGTACCGGGCGCTCGATGACGAGTTCAAAGACGGTTCGTTCGACTTGGAGAATGCGGTGACTGCCGTGGCGGTGCGGATCGAGGACGAGGACGAGGCCCATTGGATCGTCACCTGCCTCGAAACCCTCCAGGTGTTTGACCGCGAGGACACCCAACTGCGCCTGGAACCGCTGTTGCGCCAGTGCGCCGAACTCCGGGTGTGACAGTTGTGACACCGCCGGCCGCCCGCATGTCCGGGCGGCCGGTCGTCTTTCACAATCACCCAACCGGTAGCCAACCGGACACGGCGAGGCTGTGGGAGAAGCCGGCGACTGACAGCTTTCCTATCTGCTCATTTCGTGACACTTGCTCTGATCACCTGCAGATGTGATCTCATCCACGTGCTCAAGAGGTGTCCGGATCATCGGACTCTTCGAGGAGGCGGATTGCGAGGTCGTCGGCCCACTCCACGGCCCAGGCGCGGAGAGCAGTGATGGCCGCGTCATCGAGCCCATAGGCGGCGAAGGCTTCATCGTCGGTCCACTCGGCGCCTGTGAGGTTCGCTTGCAGGTCCTCGAGCTCGAAGCGGCCGCGGGCGTGGCGGCGGCCGAACTCCTCGAGCTCGGTATTGGTCCAGCGGTGGGAGGCTGCGAACACGTCGATCAGGTCGCGGGGCGCTCCGCGGTCGGCGAGGGCGCGGACCTTGGTCCCGATCACGTCCTCCTCCGCGAGGACGGGCCCGTACGGGCTCTGGGCGACCGGCCGCCAGAAGATCTCCTTGAGGATGTCGACTTCGCATTCCTGCCCGGTGGCCGGGTCGGACACGGTGAAGCGGGCGGACAGCGGGGCGGTCTCCAGCGCGTGCACCTTCCAGCCGCGGGCTTCCAGGCCGGCGCGGAGCGTGGCGGCGATGTCGGCCATGGGCGCCGGGTTCTCGGTGGCGACGTCGAGGTCCTGGCTGGGGCGGTTCACGAGACGGTGTGCCCGCACGGCGTATCCACCGGTGAGAACCAGTGGATACGGGGAACCGAGCGCGATCACATCCGCTAGGAGCCGCGTGTGCAGCTCCGGCATGTCCGTCACGCAGCCGCCCGGGTGCGGGAGGCGAGCTGGGGGAAGGCGTCTTCCCACACGGTCCGCACGGTACGACCGACGAGGGTGCGCAGCACCGGCCACAGGTCGAGGAGCAGATCCCGGTTGAGGTAGCGGGGCAGATCGTCGTGCAGGCCCTCGTGCAGAACGGTGCGGTACAGGCCCATACGCTGGCGCGGCTTGTCCAAGTCGTATGAGGTCATCCCGGACCAGGCCATGTGCAGCGGAAGTTCCACGACACCGTTGGCCGGCCCGTGCAGCTCGTCCAGCGACTCCGGTAGACGGCGGCGGAACTTCTCCCGGTACCGCGCGAGGTCCTCGGCGTCCGCGCCCGAGACGTTCCTCGGGGCGGGTGCGGGGTGCTGTGGGCTGGAGGGCATGACTCCATATTATGGCGGCCGGAGACGTTGCGAGGGTCATGATCCGCGAGCTGGCGTCCGGAGCGGATGGGGGGCGGATCCCCGGGCGAGCTGGTTGCCGCAATCTGCTCAGCCCTGAGCAGGACGGACTCTTGGCCTTGACGCTCGCTCGACGCTCTGCGCGTCTGCACGAGGGACGATAAGCCGAGAAACCGAGTCTGACCAGGGATTTTCTGGGAGCCGTCCAGGTCGACATCCTTCCGATGACGGATCACGTGACGTGCATGTCACTCAAAGACTCCCCGCCCGGCCAGAAGTCCCAGAAAATTCCCAGAGGCTCCTACGAGTTCCCTCCTGCCTCGTATTTGCGCAGGTCAGGAGGGGTTTTACGCTGCTTTTTCCCAGAGCCTTCAGATGTCCCGGAAGATCTCGATCTGCGCCCCGATGGAGTTCAGGCGCTCGGCGAGGTCCTCGTAACCCCGGTTGATGACGTACACGTTGCGCAGTACGGACGTGCCCTCGGCCGCCATCATCGCCAGCAGGACGACCACGGCGGGGCGCAGGGCCGGTGGGCACATCATCTCGGCGGCGCGCCAGCGGGTCGGGCCCTCGACCAGCACCCGGTGCGGGTCCAGGAGTTGCAGGCGGCCGCCGAGGCGGTTGAGGTCGGTCAGGTAGATCGCGCGGTTGTCGTAGACCCAGTCGTGGATGAGGGTCTGGCCCGAGGCGACCGCCGCGATGGCCGCGAAGAACGGGACGTTGTCGATGTTCAGGCCCGGGAAGGGCATCGGGTGGATCTTGTCGATCGGGGCCTCGAGCTTGGAGGGGCGGACCGTGAGGTCGACCAGGCGCGTGCGGCCGTTGTCCGCGCAGTACTCGGGGCTGCGGTCGTGGTCGAGCCCCATCTCCTCCAGGACGGCCAGCTCGATCTCCAGGAACTCGATCGGCACCCGGCGCACCGTCAGTTCGGACTCGGTCACCACGGCGGCGGCCAGCAGGCTCATCGCCTCGACCGGGTCCTCGGAGGGGGAGTAGTCGACGTCGACGTCGATGTTCGGCACGCCGTGCACGGTCAGCGTGGTGGTGCCGATGCCCTGCACCTTGACGCCGAGCGCCTCCAGGAAGAAGCACAGGTCCTGGACCATGTAGTTGGAGGAGGCGTTGCGGATGACCGTCACACCGTCATGGCGGGCCGCCGCCAGCAGCGCGTTCTCCGTCACCGTGTCGCCGCGCTCGGTCAGCACGATCGGGCGGTCGGGGCGCACCGTGCGGTCCACCTGCGCGTGGTACTGGCCCTCGGTGGCAGCGACGTCCAGACCGAACCGGCGCAGCGCGATCATGTGCGGTTCGATGGTCCGCGTGCCCAGGTCGCAGCCGCCGGCGTACGGCAGCTTGAAGTGGTCCATGCGGTGCAGCAGCGGGCCGAGGAACATGATGATGGAGCGGGTCCGTACGGCCGCGTCCGCGTCGATCGCCGTCATCTCCAGCTCGGCGGGCGGGACCAGCTCCAGGTCCACGCCGTCGTTGATCCAGCGGGTGCGCACGCCGATGGAGTTCAGTACCTCCAGAAGGCGGTACACCTCCTCGATCCGCGCGACCCGGCGCAGCACCGTACGACCCTTGTTCAGCAGCGAGGCGCACAGCAGGGCCACACAGGCGTTCTTGCTGGTCTTCACGTCGATGGCGCCGGACAGCCGGCGACCGCCGACCACGCGCAGATGCATCGGACCCGCATAGCCCAGCGACACGATCTCGCTGTCCAGGGCCTCACCGATTCGGGCGATCATCTCAAGGCTGATGTTCTGGTTCCCGCGCTCGATGCGATTGACGGCGCTCTGGCTGGTGCCGAGCGCCTCCGCGAGTTGCGCCTGTGTCCAGCCACGGTGTTGCCGGGCGTCACGGATGAGCTTGCCGATGCGTACGAGGTAGTCGTCTGACATGAGGTTGAGGTTATCTCAGATATGAGATGGCGCCTCTTGGGGGGTCCATTCGGGTGATGGTCCGTCAATGGTCCCTGCTCGTACGGGTTCGACGCCACCCGAAAGGTCCGGGCAAATCAACCGAAGTCGTACGACGGCCGGTGCTGCTGTGGGTGTGTCGCGGGCCATGCCTGCCGCCTGTCGTGATGGACCAGGAGTGCCGGTTGATGTTCAGCCGTACCCCGGGCAGGATCCGGAAGCTCTTGCGGAACGTGAGCGCCATGGCGTCTCCCTTCGCCTGGATTCGAGCGGATGCCGCTCCGTTCGGTTACCCGCGCTGCGCGCGCTGATGGGTGTCGTGTGAGCCATGCCACCGAACTCCGGCGTGGCAGAGGCTGTCCGGACATGACCAGTCGGCGGCCATGTACTAGAGTTATCTCGATATCGAGATAACTGCCTGGGTGCACCGCAGCCGCCATCCGAGTAAGGGTTACCTAACTTAGCCTTACCTCAACGGAACGGCCAAGCCGGCGTGGCGGCACGATTGACGGTGGTACGCGCACATCAATGAAGGAGACTGTCGTGTCGGCGAACAGCTTCGACGCCCGCAGCACGCTGCAGGTGGGCGACGAGTCGTACGAGATCTTCCGGCTGGACAAGGTGGAGGGCTCGGCCCGCCTGCCGTACAGCCTCAAGGTCCTGCTGGAGAACCTGCTCCGCACGGAGGACGGCGCGAACATCACCGCCGACCACATCCGCGCCCTGGGCGGCTGGGACTCGCAGGCCCAGCCCAGCCAGGAGATCCAGTTCACGCCGGCCCGCGTGATCATGCAGGACTTCACCGGCGTTCCCTGTGTCGTGGACCTCGCGACCATGCGTGAGGCCGTCAAGGAGCTGGGCGGCGACCCGGCGAAGATCAACCCGCTGGCGCCGGCCGAGCTGGTCATCGACCACTCCGTCATCGCCGACAAGTTCGGCACGAACGACGCCTTCAAGCAGAACGTCGAGCTGGAGTACGGCCGCAACAAGGAGCGCTACCAGTTCCTGCGCTGGGGCCAGACCGCCTTCGACGAGTTCAAGGTCGTCCCGCCGGGCACCGGCATCGTCCACCAGGTGAACATCGAGCACCTGGCCCGCGTCGTCATGGTCCGTGACGGCAAGGCCTACCCGGACACCCTGGTCGGCACCGACTCGCACACCACCATGGTTAACGGCCTCGGCGTCCTCGGCTGGGGCGTCGGCGGCATCGAGGCCGAGGCCGCCATGCTCGGCCAGCCGGTCTCCATGCTCATCCCGCGCGTCGTCGGCTTCAAGCTGACCGGCGAGCTGCCCGCCGGCACCACCGCCACCGACCTCGTGCTCACCATCACCGAGATGCTCCGCAAGCACGGTGTGGTCGGCAAGTTCGTCGAGTTCTACGGCGAGGGCGTCGCCGCCACCTCGCTGGCCAACCGCGCCACCATCGGCAACATGTCGCCGGAGTTCGGCTCCACCGCCGCGATCTTCCCGATCGACGACGAGACCCTGAAGTACCTGCGCCTGACCGGCCGCTCCGAGCAGCAGGTCGCGCTGGTCGAGGCCTACGCCAAGCAGCAGGGCCTCTGGCTGGACCCGAAGGCCGAGCCGGACTTCTCCGAGAAGCTCGAGCTGGACCTGTCGACGGTCGTCCCGTCGATCGCCGGCCCGAAGCGCCCGCAGGACCGCATCGTGCTCGCCGAGGCCGCCCAGCAGTTCGCCAAGGACGTCCTCAACTACGTCGAGGCCCCCGTCGCGCAGACGCCGACCGCCGCCTCCCCGGTCGACGAGGCGAGCGACGAGTCGTTCCCGGCCTCCGACGCCCCGGCCTACGGTCACCAGGAGAACGGCGCCGGCGCCCCGCAGCACGGCCAGGGCACCGGTGCCGTCCCGTCCAACCCGGTCCGGGTCACCGCCCCCGACGGCACGACCTACGAGCTGGACCACGGTGCGGTGACGGTCGCGGCCATCACCTCCTGCACCAACACCTCCAACCCGTACGTCATGATCGGCGCCGCCCTGGTCGCCAAGAAGGCGGTCGAGAAGGGCCTCACCCGCAAGCCGTGGGTCAAGACCACCCTCGCCCCGGGTTCGAAGGTCGTCACCGACTACTTCGAGAAGGCGGGCCTGACCCCGTACCTCGACAAGGTGGGCTTCAACCTCGTCGGCTACGGCTGCACCACCTGCATCGGCAACTCCGGCCCGCTGCCGGAGGAGGTCTCCAAGGCCGTCAACGACCACGACCTCGCCGTCACCTCGGTCCTCTCCGGCAACCGCAACTTCGAGGGCCGGATCAACCCCGACGTCAAGATGAACTACCTGGCCTCCCCGCCGCTGGTCGTCGCGTACGCCATCGCGGGCTCCATGAAGGTGGACATCACCCGTGACGCCCTGGGCACCGACCAGGACGGCAACCCGGTCTACCTGAAGGACATCTGGCCCTCCGAGGCCGAGGTCAACGAGGTCGTCGCCAGCGCCATCGGCGAGGACATGTTCAACAAGTCCTACCAGGACGTCTTCGCGGGCGACGCCCAGTGGCAGGCGCTGCCGATCCCGACCGGCAACACCTTCGAGTGGGACCCGGAGTCCACCTACGTCCGCAAGCCCCCGTACTTCGAGGGCATGGCGATGGAGACCACCCCGGTCACCGACATCGCCGGTGCCCGGGTGCTCGCCAAGCTGGGCGACTCGGTCACCACCGACCACATCTCCCCGGCCGGTGCCATCAAGGCCGACACCCCGGCCGGCAAGTACCTCACCGAGCACGGTGTGGAGCGTCGTGACTTCAACAGCTACGGCTCGCGCCGTGGCAACCACGAGGTCATGATCCGCGGTACGTTCGCCAACATCCGCCTGCGCAACCAGATCGCGCCGGGCACCGAGGGCGGCTACACCCGCGACTTCACGCAGGCCGACGCGCCCGTCTCCTTCATCTACGACGCCTCGCAGAACTACCAGGCCGCCGGCATCCCGCTGGTCGTCCTGGCCGGCAAGGAGTACGGCTCCGGCTCGTCCCGCGACTGGGCGGCCAAGGGCACCGCGCTCCTCGGCGTCAAGGCCGTCATCGCCGAGTCGTACGAGCGCATCCACCGCTCGAACCTCATCGGCATGGGCGTCCTGCCGCTGCAGTTCCCGGAGGGCCAGTCGGCGGCCTCCCTCGGCCTGACCGGCGAGGAGACCTTCTCCATCTCCGGCGTCACCGAGCTGAACGACGGCACCACCCCGCGCACGGTCAAGGTCACCACCGACACCGGTGTCGAGTTCGACGCGGTGGTCCGCATCGACACCCCCGGTGAGGCCGACTACTACCGCAACGGCGGCATCATGCAGTACGTGCTGCGCAGCCTCATCCGCAAGTAAGCGACAGCGGACGGCAGCAGAGGGCCGCATCCCCGGCGACGGGGGTGCGGCCCTCCGCCGTGCGCGCCCCAGGTCATCCGGCCCTCAGCCGGAACACAGGCTTCCCCCAGCGGAGCGGCACAGACCTGAGTCCTCACCCCCCGGTTCGGGCCCGCTCGGGAGGCCCCGTCTGAGTCCTCAGTCGTCCCCGGCCCCAGGCCCGCTCGCAGCTCCGCCTGAACCCCGTTCCCCGCCTCTGGGCCACCGCAGCCCCGCCTGACCCCTCACTCCCCGAGCAGCGCCGTGAGGTCCGGCACTGCCAGCTCGGCCCAGATCACCTTGCCGTGCGGCGTGTACCGGGTGCCCCAGCGCTCGGTCAGCTGCGAGACCAGGAACAGGCCCCGGCCTCCCTCGTCGGTCGTCGCGGCGTACCGCAGATGCGGCGAGGTGCTGCTGCCGTCGGCCACCTCGCAGATCAGCGTGCGGTCATGGATCAGCCGCACATGGATCGGATCGGAGCCGTAGCGGATGGCGTTGGTGATCAGCTCGCTCAGCACGAGTTCCATCCCGAAGCCCAGCTCCGACAGGCCCCACTCCGCGAGCTTCTCGGACACGGCGAGGCGCATCCCGGACACGGCTGCCGGGTCGCGGGGCACGTCCCAGTCGGCGACGTTCTCCGCCGGGAGCGCCCGGGTGCGCGCGATGAGCAGGGCGACATCGTCCTTGGGGTGCTCGGGCAGCAACTCGTCCAGGACCGCCTGGCAGCTCCCCTCCGGCGGCCGGCCGGGGTGCCCCGCCAGCGCCCGGCGCAGCAGCTCCATCCCCTCGTCCAGGTCACGCGTGCGGTCCTCGATGAGGCCGTCGGTGTACAGGACGAGCTGACTGCCCTCGGCCAGCTCCAGCTCGGCCGTCTGGAACGGCAGGCCGCCGAGGCCCAGCGGCGGCCCGGCCGGCACGTCGGGGAAGACGACGGTGCCGTCCGGCGAGACCAGCGCGGGCGCCAGGTGCCCGGCTCGGGCCATGGTGCAGCGGCGCGTCACGGGGTCGTAGATCGCGTACAGGCAGGTGGCGCCCACGATCTCCCCGGCCGTCTCCGGGCAGGCCTCGTTCTGGTCGATGCGGCTGACCAGCTCGTCCAGGTGGCTGAGCAGCTCGTCGGGCGGCAGGTCGAGCGTGGAGAAGTTGTGCACCGCGGTACGCAGCCGGCCCATCGTCGCCGCGGCGTGCAGGCCATGTCCGACCACGTCGCCGACGGCCAGCGCCACCCGGCTGCCCGGCAGCGGGATGACATCGAACCAGTCGCCGCTCACGCCCGACTGGGCGGGCAGGTAGCGGTAGCCGACATCGAGGGCGCTCTGCTCGGGCAGGGCCCGCGGCAGCAGGCTGCGCTGGAGGGTGACCGCCACGGCGTGCTCGCGGGTGTACCGGCGGGCGTTGTCGATGCTGACCGCGGCACGGGCCACCAGCTCCTCCGCCAGGGACAGCTCCTCCTCGTCGAAGGGCTCCCGTTTGGAGCGCCAGAAGTTCGCCATGCCGAGCACGACACCACGGGCCCGGATCGGGGCGGCGACGAGCGAGTGGATGCCGTACTCGAGGATCTGCCGGGCCCGTTCCGGGTCCTGTGCCTGCCAGCCCTCCGCGTCCGACAGGTCGGTCACCAGCTCGGAGCGGCCGGAGCCGTAGCCGCGTGCCTGCGGCGTGGACGGCAGGAAGTCGATCAGCCGGCCCTGTTCGTACAGCGGATGGTCGTCCTGGATGCCGCTGACGGCGACACGCCGCATGTCGGTCGCGGTGGGAGCCGGCTCCTCGCCGTGCAGCACGGCGTCGGCCAGGTCCACGGTGACGAAGTCGGCGAACCGGGGGACGGCGACCTGCGCCAGCTCGTCGGCCGTGCGGACCACGTCGAGGGTGGTGCCGATGCCCAGGCCCGCGTCGTACAGCAGCTCCAGCCGCTCGCGTGTGACCTCCGCCCGGCCGGACACCGCCCGGAGCTCGGTGGAGTCCCGGAGCGTCACCACGGTGCCCCTGGGGCCTCCCGCGCGGTCCATGGGCCGCTGGTTGACCGCCAGCAGGCGTCCTCCGGCGAAGAGCACCTCGTCGCTGGCCTCCCGCCCGGACCGGAGCAGCTCCGCCGTCGCCGGGTCGAGGCCCGGCAGGTCCCGCACATAGCACCCCTCGGCCTGGCCGGGCAGCTCCAGCAGGCGCTTGGCCTCGTCGTTGGCGAGCAGCAGCCGCCCGTCCTCACCGACGATGAGGACACCCTCCCGCACCGAGTGCAGCACCGTGTCATGGTGCTCGTACATGCGGGTCATCTCGTCCGGAGCCAGGCTGTGGGTCTGCCGTCGCAGCCTTCTGCCGACCAGCGCGGTACCGCCGGTCGACACCACGAGCGCTCCGGCACCGGCGGCCAGGATGATCGGCAGCTGCCGGTCCACCTGGCTGGTCACGTTGCGCACCTTCAGCCCGGCGGAGACGAGGGCGACGACGTGGCCGTGGGCGTCGTCGATGGGGACGGTCGCCTGTACCTCGTGGCCGAGCGGGCCGTGGACGCTTTCCGTGTAGACCTTCCCGGCCAGCGACGGCCCGATGGTGCCCACGAACCGCTTTCCTATCTTGCTCGGGATGGGGTGGGTGTAGCGGATGCCCTTGGTGTCCATGACCACGATGAAGTCGACGCCCGCGGACTTGCGTCCCGCCTCGGTGAGCGGCTGGAGCCGCTTCGACGGGTCGCGGGTGTGCAGTGCCTGCACGACGCCGGGGGAGTGCGCGAAGGTCTGCGCCACGGCTATGGAACGGCGCCTGGCCTCCGTGCTGCTGTCCCGTTCCGACTGCAGGACGAGAGCGATGACGCCGCAGGCCACGAGCAGGACCACCAGCGCCACCTGAAGGAGGAAGACCTGCCCGGCGACGCTGCGAGGGCTCCTGCCGAACACGGCACGCCATGACGTAATCCTGAATCGGGCAAATCGGTCCGACATGCGGCATTTGTAGCACTGGTGGATGCCCGTGACTATGCCGGTCCAGGAGTTGGACGCATATTTTGGCGCTGCATATGCCTCAGGAGTCACTCTGGCCACAGGAGTCACGCCTGCAACGGACGGGGCCGGGGGTCGGGGGTTGCGCTCGGGGCGGATGCGGTGGAAGGCCCCGAGGGCGGGAACGGAGTGGCTTGTGTGACCGGTGGTGCGCGACAACGTTGTCTTATGGTCTGTACATGACTTTACCGCCTCAACCGACAACGATGTCAACCCACTTGCGGTAGGCCGGGCGGGTGATCCCGGCCGTGCGCCTGCGCGGGCGTACGCGGTCTTCCGTGGTACCGGCGGCGCACGCTACTGTCCCTGCGGCTTGTGCGACCGGTGGTGCGCGACCCGTCCATAAGGAGGAAGGGCCGCGCCATGCGCTTTCGACCCATGTCCCTGCTGCTGGCCGCTCTGCTCGCGACCGGCGGCGCCGCTCCCGCCCTCGCGGCGACCGCCGCTCCCCCCGACCTCGTCGAGGACCCCACGCCCTACGTCGATCCGCTGATCGGCACCAAGAACGGCGGCGACGTCTTTCCGGGCGCCGTCGTGCCGTTCGGCATGCTCTCCTGGAGCCCGGAGAACACCCGCGGTGACGCCACGAGAACCGCCGCACCCGGCGGTTACCAGTACGACACCACGCGCATCCGCGGCTTCAGCCTCACCCACATGTCCGGCACCGGCTGCGCGGGAGGCGGCGGCGACATCCCCTTCTTCCCGTACGCCGGCGAGGTCACCTCCTCCCCGGCGAGCGACACCAAGGACGCCGTCTACGCCTCGGACTTCACCCACACCGACGAGACCGCCGAACCCGGCCACTACAAGGTGGGCCTCGCCTCCGGTGTCACCGCCGACCTCACGGCCACCACGCGCACCGGCTCGGCGCGCTTCACCTTCCCCACTGGCAAGCCCGCCTCCCTGCTGGTGCGCACCGCCAACTCGGAGGTCGGCTCGGAGGACTCCACGGTCACGATCGACCCGGACGCCCGGACGATCTCCGGCTCCGTCACCTCCGGGAACTTCTGCGGGTACCTCGATCCCGAGGGCCGGCGGGCCTACTACACCCTGTACTTCACCGCCCGCTTCGACCGCGCCTTCCAGGCCACCGGAACCTGGCGGGACGACCGTCTCGACCCGGGCTCCACGGAGGCGTCCGGTGGCACCGGCGGCTTCTCCCAGGGCGGGCGGCCCGTCGCCGGCAGGGGCGCGGGCGGTTACGTGGAGTTCGCGCCCGGCGCCGGTCCGGTGAACGTCAAGGTCGGCGTCTCCTACGTCAGCCGGGAGGCCGCCGAGGCGAACCTCGCCGCCGAGAACCCGCCGGGCCGCTCCTTCGACGCCGTCAGGCAGGCGGCGCGCCGGGCCTGGCGCGAGCGGCTCGGCGCCGTCCGGGTCGGCGGTGGCACGGACGCCGAGCGCACCACCTTCTACACCGCGCTGTACCACTCGCTGCTGCATCCGAACGTCATCAGCGATGCCGACGGCCGATACCGCGGAGCCGACGGCCGGCCGCACACCGTGGACCGCCGGCAGCACGCGCAGTACGGCACCTTCTCCGGCTGGGACGTCTACCGCGACCAGGTGCAGCTCCTGACCCTCCTCGACCCGCGCACCGGTTCCGACATCGCCCAGTCGCTCTACGAACTCGCCCGGCAGAACGGCGGGACCTGGGACCGCTGGCTGCACGGCGCGAGCGGCACCCACGTCATGAACGGCGACCCCGCACCGACCGCCCTGGCCGGCATCCGCGCCTTCGGCGGCACCGGATTCGACCTCGAGGGCGCCCTGCAGTCGCTGGTCGAGGCGGCGACCGTACCCACCCGGCAGGACCTGTCGGCGGCGGGCAAGCCGGTGCTGTCGGTGGGGCAGCGCCCCTCGCTCGACAAGTACCTGAAGCTGCACTACATGCCGAGCGTGTCCAACGCCTGGGGCGGCGCCGCCGAGACCCTGGAGATGTCCACGGCGGACTTCGCGATCTCCCAACTCGCGCGGGTGGCGGGGGAGAAGGGCACCGCGGCCGCCTTCGCCCGCCGGGCCCAGTGGTGGCAGAACAACTTGGACATCGCGGCCGATCCGAGCGGCGGATACATGGCGAACCGCAAGGCCGACGGCAGCTGGGTCACAGGCTTCACCCCCGGCACCGGCAACGGCTTCGTCGAGGGCACGGCCGCCCAGTACACCTGGATGGTCCCGCACGATCCGGCGGGCCTGTTCGCCGCGCTGGGCGGCCGGGACAAGGCCCTCGCCCGGCTGGACGACTTCTTCCACACCGCCGACGGCGGCTGGGCCTTCACCGGCAACGGCGGCACCAAGTCCGAGCTGGACAACGAGCCGTCGATCAACGTGCCCTACCTGTACGCCTACGCGGGCGCCCCGTACAAGACGCAGGAGACCGTCCGCGCGGCGATGCGGCAGCTGTGGTCCCCCCAGCCCGGCGGCATCCCCGGCAACGACGACCTCGGCGCGATGTCGTCCTGGTACGTCTTCTCGGCGCTCGGCATGTACCCGCAGGTGCCCTCCCGAGCCGAACTGGTCCTCGCGTCCCCGCTGTTCGAGCGCGTCGAGATCCACCGGCCGCGGGGCAACGACATCTCCATCCGCGCGTCCGGAGCCGCGGCCGACGCGCCCTACGTCCGGTCCCTCGAGGTCGACGGCCGCTCCAGCGACCGGCCGTGGCTGCCCGCCTCCTTCGTCCGGGACGGCGGCCGCCTCGACTACACCCTGTCCGCCACCCCCGACCGCGGCTGGGGCGCGGGCAGCCCACCGCCGTCCTTCCGGGAAGGCGAGCAGCCGTACCAGATCGGTGTCGGCCCGACCGCCGCCACGCTCGCACCCGGTGACAGCACGAGGATCGGCATCCGCGCGCTGTCGCTGAACGGCGGCACCGGCCCCGAGGTGCGCTTCCGGGTGCGGACCCCGGCCGGCATCACGGCCACGCCCGCCGAGGGCACGGTGACCGACGGCGCCCGGGAGATCACCCTCACGGCCGCGCGGGACACCGCGCAGGGCTTCGCCGACGTCGAGGTCACGGTGACCTCGGGCGACACCTCGTACCAGCAGCCCGTCGCCCTGACCGTGGCCGCCCCGGGCACCCTCCTCGCCGCCTACGACAACACCGGTGTCTCCGACGACGAGGGCGAGCACGACGAGGCCGACTTCGACGGCGGCGGCTGGAGCTACTCCCGCCAGGCCCTCGCCGCGGCCGGCCTGACCCCGGGCGGGCGCGGCACGGTCGACGGCCTCGCCTTCACCTGGCCGGACTCGCCCTCCGGACGCCCGGACAACGTCTCGGCGACCGGTCAGACGATCGAACTGCCCACGCCCGCGGGCACGTTGTCCTTCGTGGGCAGCGCGGTCAACGGCAACCAGCGGGCCGAGGCGGCCGTCACCTACACCGACGGCACGACCGGCACCGTCGATCTCTCCTTCACCGACTGGACCGTCGGCGGCGGAGGGGGCACCGTCCAGTACGGCAACGAGGTCGTGGCCAAGACCGCGTACCGCAATGTCGCCGGCGCCGACAAGGACCCGGTGGCGACGTACCTCTTCGCCACCAAGCCCTTCGCGGCGCCCGCCGGCAAGGCGATCAGGAGCGTCCGGCTCCCGGACAACGCGGACCTGCACGTGTTCACGCTGGCCACCGGCTGAGCACCGCACGACGAAGGGGGCGGACCCGAACGGGCCCGCCCCCTTTCCCTGCCGCTGTCAGGCCAGCAGCTCCACCTCCGCCAGTGTCGACTCGCCGTCCAGGACCAGGCGGAACTTCGTGCACGTCCCGGGGGCGGCGATGGTGAAGGCCCGCGTCTGGCGGTCCCAGGTGAACGCTTCGCCGGAGCGGTGGTCCAGGGTTCGCCAGGTCGTGCCGTCCGTGGAGCCCTGCAGCGTCCAGCCGGCCGGCGCCTTCGTGTGGTCCGCCGCCGAGGTCAGCGTGTACTGCACCGGCCGCACGGCACCGTCGGCCGGCAGGTCCACCGAGGTGACCGTCGCGCTGGTCTGCGACGTGTTGTCGAACAGGGCGCCGTCACCCTTCAGGACGTCCGCGCGCGGCGTCGGCACCTTGTCGTCCTGGGTGATGGACACCGGGGCCGCGTCCTTGCCCGTGCCCCACGTCGACGGCTTGTCCCCCATGTAGAACTCCAGCACGCCGCCCTTGGAAAGCAGTGAGTGGGGGAGCGACGTGGACTTCCACGGGCGCCCGTTGAACGTCACGCCCTGGACGTAGACGTTCTTCGCACTGTTCCTCGGCGCCTTGACCACCAGATCGCGCCCGTTCTCCAGGTGCACGGTGACCTGCTTGAACAGCGGGGAGCCGATGGAGTACTCACCGCTGCCCATGACCAGCGGGTAGAAGCCGAGCGCGGAGAAGAGGTACCAGCCCGACTGCTCCCCGTTGTCCTCGTCGCCGTGGTAGCCCTGCCCGATCTCACTGCCGGTGTAGAGGCGGGCGAGCGCCTCGCGCACGGACGCCTGTGCCTTCCAGGGCTCGCCGGCCGCGTCGTACATGTAGATCACGTGGTGCGCGACCTGGTTGGAGTGGCCGTACATGCCCATCCGGACGTCCCGCGCCTCGGTCATCTCGTGGATGACACCGCCGTAGGAACCGACGTGGTCCGGAGAGGCCGTCTCCGGCGTGGCGAAGTACTCGTCGAGCTTGTCCGCGAGGGCCTGCCGGCCGCCGTAGAGGTTGGCCAGGCCCCGGCTGTCCTGCGGGGCGGTGAAGGCGTAGCCCCAGCCGTTGGTCTCCGTGTAGTCGTACCCCCACACGCGCGGGTCGTACTGCGCGGAGTCCACCCGCCAGTCGCCCTTGGCGTCCCGGCCCTGGAAGAACCCGGCCCTGGAGTCGAACAGCTTCACATAGTCCCGCGCCCGGTTGAGGAAGTACCGCGACTCCTCCTGGTAGCGCTTCTCGCCCGTCTTCCGGTACAGCGCCTGGCCCATCCGGGCGATGCCGTAGTCGTTGACGTAGCCCTCCATCGCCCACGACAGACCCTCGTGGGTCTCGGTGCCGGTGTAGCCGAGGAAGGGCGAGGCGGTCATGCCCTTGCGGCCCACGCCCGACACCGGCGGGACGACGGTCGCGTTCTTCACGGCCGCGTCGTACGCCGCCCTGGCGTCGAACCTCACGCCCTTGACGTACGCGTCGGCGAACGCCACGTCCGAGGAGGTGCCGGTCATCAGGTCCGCGTAGCCGGGGGAGGACCAGCGGGAGGTCCAGCCGCCGTCCTTGTACTGCTGCACGAAGCCGTCGACCATCTCGCCCGCCTGGGACGGCGTCAGGAACGAGTAGGCCGGCCAGGTGGTCCGGTAGGTGTCCCAGAAGCCGTTGTTGACGTACACCTTGCCGTCCACGATCTTCGCGCCGGTGTGTGTCGGGGTGTCCGGGCCGGGCATGGCCGAGAAGGGGGAGGCGTACCGGTCCTCGTCCCCGACCTTCTCGAAGCCGGAGTTCGGGTACAGGTAGAGCCGGTACAGACCGGAGTACAACGTGGTCAGCTGGTCCGGGGTCGCGCCCTGCACCTCGACCTTGCCGAGCAGCTTGTCCCAGACGCTTTGGGCATGCGCCTCGACGGTGTCGAACGAGGTGCCGTCCGGGACCTCCTGGCGCAGGTTGTCCTTCGCCTGGTCGAGGCCGATGAGCGAGGTCGCGAGCCGCAGGGTGACGGTGTGGTCGGCGCCCGCGTCGAAGCGCAGGAAGCCCTTCACCCCGCTCGATCCGCCGTCCGTCACCGGCTTGTCGAACTCGCCGTACACGAACAGCCGGGTGGCGCCCGTGGACAGACCCGACTTCACGTCGGAGTAGCCGGAGACGATCCCGTGCTCCTTGTCGAGCGTCAGGCCCGCCTGCTCGGTCACGTTGTCGAACAGGACACTCGCGTCCGCACCCGGATAGGTGAAGCGCAGTACCGCCGCGTGGTCGGTCGGTGTCATCTCCGCCTTGACGCCGTTCTCGAACCGGACGCCGTAGTAGTACGGCCGCGCGGTCTCGTTCTCGTGCCGGAAGGCCAGTTCCCGCGCCTCGCGGCCGGTGTCCGGGGTACCGGACGCGGCTGACGGCATCAGCTGGAAGGTCTGCCGGTCACCCATCCACGGGCTCGGCTCGTGGCTCGCGCTGAACGCCTGGATCGTGGGCAGGTTGTCGTCGTTGTTCGCACGTGCGTATTCGTACAGCCAGCTCAGCGAGGACGCGTTGGTCACCGGCGTCCAGAAGTTGAAGCCGTGCGGGAGCGCCGTCGCCGGGAAGTTGTTGCCACGCGAGAAGCTGCCGCTGGAGTTGGTGCCCCGGGTGGTCAGCGCGTAGTCCGACAGATGCGCCTTCGGCCGCTCGGGCGCCACCGGCCGCAGCGCCACGTCGTCTATCCAGCCGCGGAACTTCGCCGGGCCGTCGGGGGAGTCGTACGCCACCAGGATCCGGTCGACCGTCCGGCCGGCCGCCACCGAGCCGATCCGTGAGACCACGTTGTTCCACTGGTTGACGTACAACGACTTCGACGCGCCCTGACCGCGTGGCGACAGCGGGAAGCCGTGTTCGTCCAGTGCCCCCAGGCCGCTGAGGTAGCTGCCGTCGGTGAAGGCCAGGTCGACGGAGACGTTCGTGGCGTCGTAGTCGCGGTCGCCGTCGGCCATCGACGGGAAGACCCGGTACGACAGCTGGGTGTCGCGGGCGACCTTCACGTTCACGTCGAAGACCTTGTTGTACGAGTACGCCCGGCCACCCGCCGTGTGCCGGCCGGCGTAGCGCAGCGCCCGCCCGCCGGTGAAGCCGGCCCGCGCCTTGGCGGTGGGGGAACCGCTCGGGCCCTTGTCGATGAGCGTCAGCATGTCCTGCGGTACCGGGCCGCCCCCGCCACCGGTGGAGAACTGCACGTCGGCGATCTGCAGGATGTCGGAGGCGCCGTTGTTCCGCGTCACCTCCAGCCGGAAGTGCTGGTACTCGGCCGGCTGGGCCAGATCGTACGACTTCGTCTGGAACCGCTCGGAGAAGTTCTCGGCCGAGCGGGTGTCGACGGTCTTCCAGTCCTTGCCGTCGCTGGAGCCCAGCAGCGCCCAGTCCCGCGGGTCGCGCGTGTCGTAGTCGTTGGCCGAGGTGAGCGCGTACGTCACCAGCTTGACCGGCTTGTCGAGGTCGAACTCCACCCAGCCGGTGGGCTGGAAGGTCAGCCATTTGGTGCCGGGCTCGCCGTCGGCGAGGTTCTCCTTCACCTCGCCGGCGACCGGGTTCTCGCCGCTCGCCCGTACCTCGGTGACGTGGTCGGTCACATTGCCCGGTATGCCGGTACTGTAGCCGCCGTCGACGCCCGAGGCGCGCTTGCCGCCGTCCGCCGCGGTGTCGACGGTGTTCAGCCAGTCCGGCCGCGGATCGCCCGCCTCGAACGAGGATGCGAACTCCAGGCCGGCGGACGGTGCCTCGGCGGGCAGGGCGACCGCCGCGCCCTGTGCGCCGACGGCCATGACAAAGGCGGCCGTGAGGACGACCGCCGGATCCCATCTGTGTCCGGTTCTCCGCTGCATCTACGGATTCCCCTCCTGCGACCGGGTGGACAACGTTGTCAAATGCGGTGCGCAGGAACCAGTAGGGCGTCAAGTGGTCGGTGGTGTCAAGGGTGTTGGGTGTGGCATTCAGAGGCTTGTGTCGCGAATTTTTCCGGCGAAGCGCGTGCCGGCCGCTCATATTTCCGCGAGGTCTCAACTCGGAAAAGACCCAGGGCGAACCTTGCATTCGATCTTGCTCCGCTGGCGGGAAGTGGACTATACCTGTCGGCGTTTCCTGCACGACCCTGCACTACCCGACCGCGGTGCCGGGAGGATCCGGTTCACCGCCTGAGTCCTGGAGAAGGCGAGGACTTGAGCATGGGATCCACTGCGCACCACGGTGGCGAAGGCGTCGGCCGTCGCGATCTGATCAAGCGGTCCGCCGCACTCGGCCTGGTCGCGGCCCCCGGCATGGGCCTGCTGTCCGCCTGCGCGAGCAGCGGCGGCGACGGACAGGAGAAGGCCAAGGCCGGCAAGAAGACCGCCAAGAACCCGCTCGGCGTCAACGACACCGCCGGGATGGAATTCGTCCTCTTCGACGGCGGCTTCGGCAAGGAGTACGCCGAGGACGCGGTGAAGATCTACGAGAAGGACTTCCCCAAGGCCAAGGTGAAGTTCGCCGCCACCCAGAAGATCCAGTCGACCCTGCAGCCCCGCTTCAACCAGGGCAACCCGCCGGACCTCATCGACAACTCCGGCGCCGAGCAGATGGACATGGGTGTGCTCGTCGGCAAGAACCAGCTGGCCGACCTCACCGCGCTGCTGGACGCGCCGTCGTACGACGACCCGAAGAAGAAGGTCCGCGACACCCTGCGCCCCGGCATCGTGGAGATGGGCCAGTTCGACGGCAAGCCGGTCTGGATCCTGTACTACGCCTACACGGTCTACGGCGTCTGGTACTCGCAGAAGGCCCTGGACTCGCTGGACGCCACATACCCCGAGACGTGGGACGAGATGCTCGCGGTCTGCGAGAAGGCCAAGAAGAAGGGCATGGCGGGCTGGACGTACGCGGGCAAGTACCCGTACTACGTCCCCTTCTCGCTGTACCCGATGATCGGCAAGGTCGGCGGCCGCGAGGTCCTCGACGCCATCGACAATCTGGAGCCGAACGCCTGGAAGCACCCGGCGGTCAAGGCGTGTTTCGAGGCCTACTACGAGCTGTACAAGAAGGGCTACATCCTCAGGGGCACCCCGGGCCTGGACCACATCCAGTCGCAGACCGCCTGGGCCAAGGGCAAGGCGCTGTTCATCCCGAACGGCTCCTGGGTGGAGAACGAGTCGGCCAACGTCATCCCGTCCGACTTCAACCTCGCCGTTTCCGCGCCGACCGGCCTCGACAGCTCCGACAAGCTGCCGTTCGGCACCATCTGGGCCTCCGGCGGAGAGCCCTTCGTCGTGCCGCAGAAGGCGAAGAACTCCGAGGGCGGCATGGAGCAGCTGCGCATCATGCTCTCCGAGGCGTCCTCGAAGAACTTCACCGCGAAGGTGAAGTCGCTGACCGCGTACAACGGCGGCACCAGCGGCATCACCCTCACCCCGGGTCTGAAGTCGGGCGTGGCGGCGCTGGACAAGGCAGGGTCCAACGTGGTGAATCCGCGGATCCAGGACTGGTATGTGCAGCTGCAGAAGGAGAAGATCGGGGTGGCCGGTCTCGGCGAGATGATGGCCGGCCGGCTGACCCCGGCCGAGGCCATCAAGAAGATCCAGGGCTTTGCGGACGAGGCGGCCAAGGACACCTCGATCAAGCACTACAAGCACCAGTAAACCAGCACCCTGACAGCACCGGAGTGGCGATGCAGCACGGCAAGTACCGGTTCATTGTGGGGTTTCTGACACTGCCCCTGGGACTGTACGCGCTCTTCGTGGTCTGGCCGTTCATCCAGTCCATCTACTACTCGTTCACGGACTGGACCGGCCTCAGCCCCGAATTCAGGATGGTCGGCGTCGACAACTACAAGAGGATGTTCCACGACGACATCTTCTGGAAGTCGTTGCAGCACAGTCTGCTGTTCGCTCTGGTGCTGCCGGTGGTGACGATCGGTCTGGCGCTGTTCTTCGCCTTCATGATCAATGTGGGCGGACGGCGGAGAAAGGGCGGCCCCGTGATCTCGGGGGTCCGGGGCTCGTCCTTCTACAAAATCGTGTACTTCTTCCCGCAGGTGCTCTCGATCGCGATCGTCTCGCTGTTGTTCGCCTTCGCGTACAACCCGGACAGCGGCGCCATCAACTCGCTCCTGCGCGGCATCGGTCTCGGCAGCGTCCAGCCGCTGTGGCTGGGTGATCCGAGCCTCGCGCTGTGGTGCGTGATGGCGGTGCTGGTCTGGTCCACGGTCGGCTTCTTCGTGGTGCTGTTCTCGGCGGGCATGGCGTCGATCCCGGCCGAGATGTACGAGGCGGCCCTGCTGGACGGCGCCGGCCGCGCCACCACCTTCTTCCGCGTCACCCTGCCGCTGCTGTGGGACACCGTGCAGTCCGGCTGGGTCTACATGGGCATCCTCGCGCTCGGCGCCGAGTCGTTCGCGGTCGTACAGATCATGACGACCGGACCGGGCGGGCCCGACTACTCGACCACCGTGATGGTCCTGTACGTGTACCAGAAGGCGTTCCGGGACGGTCAGGCCGCCTACGCCACCACCATCGGCGTCGCCCTGCTCGTCGTCACCCTCGCTTTCGCGGCGATCGTGATGCGGCTGGGCCGTCGCGAGCGGCTGGAGTTCTGAACCGATGAAGACGACCGAGACCCCCGCACCGCTGCCGGCCGAGTCCGGCGCGACCGTCTCCAAGGTGGACGTACCGCCGGCCGCGCGGCCCTCCCGGCGCAGGAAGGAGGGCGGTGCCCTCAACGTCTTCTCCCACGGCATCCTGGTCATCTGGGCGATCATGGTGGTCATGCCGCTGGTGTGGGCGGTGATGACGTCCTTCAAGGACGACGGCTCCATCTTCGGCTCGCCCTGGTCCCTGCCCGACAAGCTGCACTTCGACAACTGGGCACGGGCGTGGACCGACGCCAACATGAGCGACTACTTCCTGAACACCGTCCTGGTGGTCGGCGGCTCACTCATCGGCACCCTGGTGCTCGGCTCCATGGCGGCGTACGTGCTGGCCCGTTTCGACTTCCCGGGCAACCGCTTCATCTACTTCCTGTTCGTCGGTGGCATGAGCTTCCCGATCATGCTCGCGCTGGTCCCGCTGTTCTATGTCGTGAACAACATGGGCCTGCTGAACACGATCCACGGCCTGATCCTGGTCTACATCGCGTACTCGCTGCCGTTCACCGTCTTCTTCCTCACGGCGTTCTTCCGCACCCTGCCCACCTCGGTGGCGGAGGCGGCCTTCGTGGACGGCGCTTCGCACACCCGTACGTTCTTCCAGATCATGCTGCCCATGGCGAAGCCGGGCCTGATCAGCGTGGGCATCTTCAACTTCCTGGGCCAGTGGAACCAGTACATGCTGCCGACGGTCCTGAACACCGACCCCGACAAGCGCGTCCTCACCCAGGGCCTGGTCCAGCTGGCGGTCAGCCAGGGGTACAAGGGCGACTGGTCCGGGCTGTTCGCGGGCCTGGTCATGGCGATGCTGCCGGTGCTGGCGGCGTACATCGTCTTCCAGCGCCAGGTGGTGCAGGGACTGACCGCGGGGGCGCTGAAGTAGGGGCCTCAGCCCTGCGGGGGGACGCCCCGCGACCGTGCGAACGCACACCGTCACGCGTACCCGCGACGGTGTGCCCTGCCGTGTCCGGGTACCCGGAAACGGTTCAACCTCTTGACGTATGTCACCCCGAACGGCTCAGCTTAGAGTTCACTAGTTGGACATACACGGGGCCCCGCCGAAGCGGCCCCGCGCTCAGGAGGTCGTCGTGGAGACTCCAGGGTCGCAGTCATCACTGCACCGAGCCAACCTGGAGCGGGTCGTCCGGGCCGTGCGCCTGGCCGGGTCCCTCACGCAGGCGGAGATCGCGCGGACGACCGGTCTGTCGGCCGCGACCGTCTCCAACATCGTGCGGGAGCTGAAGGACGGCGGAACCGTCGAGGTCACGCCCACGTCGGCGGGCGGCCGGCGGGCCCGCAGCGTCAGCCTGAGCGGCGACGCCGGCATCGTGATCGGTGTCGACTTCGGGCACACCCATCTGCGGGTCGCGGTCGGGAACCTCGCCCATCAGGTGCTGGCCGAGGAGTCCGAGCCGCTGGACGTCGACGCCTCCTCCGCACAGGGCTTCGACCGGGCCGAGGAGCTGGTCAGTCGCCTGATCGCAGCAACGGGGGTGGACCGGTCGAAGGTGGCCGGCGTGGGGCTCGGCGTGCCGGGCCCGATCGACGTGGAGTCGGGGACCCTGGGGTCCACCGCGATCCTGCCGGGCTGGGGCGGCACCAAGCCCGCCGAAGAGCTGCGCGAGCGGCTCGGCGTGCCCGTGCACGTGGACAACGACGCCAACCTCGGCGCCCTCGGCGAGCTGGTCTGGGGCAGCGGCAAGGGCGTTCGTGATCTTGCTTACATCAAGGTCGCGAGCGGTGTCGGCGCCGGTCTGGTGATCGACGGGAAGATCTACCGCGGCCCTGGCGGCACTGCGGGAGAAATCGGGCATATTACACTCGATGAATCCGGCCCGGTCTGCCGTTGCGGAAACCGCGGCTGCCTGGAGACGTTCGCGGCCGCACGCTATGTGCTCCCGCTGCTCCAGCCCAGTCACGGCCCCGATCTGACGATGGAAGGCGTCGTACGGCTGGCCAGGGACGGAGACCCGGGCTGCCGTCGGGTGATCGCCGACGTCGGCCGCCACATCGGCAGTGGAGTGGCCAATCTCTGCAATCTGCTGAACCCGAGCCGGGTGGTCCTCGGCGGTGATCTCGCGGAGGCCGGTGAGCTGGTGCTCGGGCCGATCAGGGAGTCCGTCGGCCGCTACGCCATTCCCAGTGCGGCGCGCCAACTGTCCGTTCTCCCGGGGGCCCTCGGTGGCCGTGCGGAGGTGCTCGGAGCGCTCGCCCTCGCCCTCAGCGAGATGGGCGATTCGACCCTTTTGGATGGCACGCTGCCTATGGCGACCCCTGCCTTCACTTAGAGAACGGATGGCACCGTTGCCATCTCGTTAAGGATTTACTTCTTGACGTCGCACGTGTGGCCGAGTTGACTTCCAGCCACCTCGGCCGCAACGACGCGGCCTCGTCAGGGAGGTTTCTGAAGTGAACGCACGTATGCGTCGTGCCGCAGTTGCCGTAGCCGCGGGTGCCATGGCCGTTTCGCTGGCCGCGTGTGGCAGCGCCAAGGAGTCGAAGGGCAACGACAGCTCTTCCTCGGCGTCCGCCAACAAGGGCGACGACATCAAGGTCGGTCTCCTGCTTCCGGAGAACAAGACCGCCCGCTACGAGAAGTTCGACAAGCCGCTGATCGAGAAGAAGATCAAGGAGCTGACGAACGGCAAGGCGGAGGTTCAGTACAACAACGCCCGTCAGGACGCGAACCTGCAGGCGCAGCAGGTCGACACCATGATCACCAACGGGGTGGACGTCCTGATCCTGGACGCGGTGGACGCCAAGGCCATCCAGAACTCCGTCCAGAAGGCCAAGGAAGCCGGCATCAAGGTCGTCGCCTACGACCGTCTCGCCGAGGGCCCGATCAGCGCCTACACCTCGTTCGACAACGAGCAGGTCGGCAAGACCCAGGGCGAGGCCCTGCTGAAGGCGCTGGGCGGCAAGGCCACCAAGTCCTCCAAGATCGTCATGGTCAACGGCTCGGTCACCGACCCGAACGCCGCCCAGTTCAAGAAGGGCGCCCACTCCGTCCTCGACGGCAAGGTCACCGTCGCCAAGGAGTACGACACCAAGGAGTGGTCGCCGGACAACGCCAACTCCGAGATGGAGGCGGCGATCTCCTCGGTCGGCAAGGGCAAGATCGCGGGCGTGTACTCCGCCAACGACGGCATGGCCGGCGGTATCATCACCGCCCTCAACGCCGCGGGCGTCAAGGTCCCGGTCACCGGCCAGGACGCCGAGCTGGCCGGTGTGCAGCGCATCGTCTCCGGTGAGCAGTACATGAGCGTCTACAAGCCGTACGCCCCCGAGGCCGAGGCCGCCGCCGAGATGGCCGTCGCGCTCGCCCAGGGCAAGTCGCTGGACTCCGTCGCCAAGGACAAGGTCTCCAGCGCCTCCCAGCAGGACGTCCCCTCGGTGCTCGTCCCGGTCACCTCGCTGACCAAGGACAACATCAAGGACACCGTCATCAAGGACGGCGTCTACACCGCGGACGAGATCTGCACCGGCAAGTACAAGGCGGCCTGCGAGAAGATCGGCCTCAACAAGTAAGCAGTCGCAGGTCCTTCCCACGAGCGGCCATTCGTCCTTGACTGCCCACAGGGAAACGACCGACTGCCCACCGCTCCTCCGGCGCCCCGCGCACAGACAGCCCCGCAAGCTCGACGCGGGGCGCCGGACGGAACTCCCCCCAATCTTTCTGCACAACCTCCCGCCGGGTCAGGCGGCGAAGGAGATGGTTCACGTGTCCGCTACGCCCGTGCTGGCGTTGCGCGGGGTCTCCAAGCGGTTCGGTGCCGTTCAGGCGCTCACCGACGTAGAGCTTGAGGTCCACGCCGGTGAAGTGGTCGCCCTGGTGGGCGACAACGGCGCCGGAAAGTCCACGCTGGTCAAGACGATCGCCGGCGTGCACCCCATCGACGAGGGCGCCATCGAATGGAATGGCGAGCCCGTGTCGATCAGCCGGCCGCACGACGCCCAGGCCCTGGGCATCGCGACGGTCTACCAGGACCTCGCGCTGTGCGACAACATCGACGTCGTCGGCAACCTGTTCCTCGGCCGTGAGCTGAGGAAGTGGGGCGTCCTGGACGAGGTCGAGATGGAGCGCCGCGCCCGCGAGCTGCTCACCACGCTGTCGATCCGCATCCCGAGCGTCCGCATCCCGATCGCCTCGCTCTCCGGCGGTCAGCGCCAGACCGTGGCCATCGCCCGCTCCATGCTCGGCGACCCGAAGCTGGTCATCCTCGACGAGCCCACCGCCGCCCTCGGCGTCGAGCAGACCGCCCAGGTCCTCGACCTGGTGGAGCGTCTGCGCGAGCGCGGTCACGCCGTCATCCTCATCAGCCACAACATGGCGGACGTGAAGGCGGTGGCCGACAAGGTCGCCGTTCTGCGCCTCGGCCGCAACAACGGCGTCTTCGAGGTCAAGACGACCTCTCAGGAGGAGATCATCTCCGCCATCACGGGCGCCACCGACAACGCCGTGACCCGCCGTGCGGCGCGCACGAACGGGGAGGTTTCCAAGTGAGCATCGACAAGACCTCCGCGACCCCGCAGGACGAGCACGTCGTCGAGAACCCCGAGGCGGCGGCCGCGGCCGTCACCGCGGTCGACCCACGTCTCCTCGTGCGCGAACAGGGCCTGCTGGGCTACTGGAGCGAGTTCAAGCGCAAGATGAAGGCCGGTGAGCTGGGTTCCCTGCCGGTCATCCTGGGCCTCGCGATCATCTGCATCATCTTCCAGGTCCTGAACTCCGAGTTCCTCTCGGCGCAGAACATCAGCAACATCACGGTCACGATGGTCGGCACGGGCATGATCTCCGTCGGCATCGTCTTCGTGCTGCTGCTCGGCGAGATCGACCTGTCGGTCGGTTCGGTCAGCGGCGCGGCCAGTGCCCTCGCGGCCGTCCTCACGGTCAACCAGGGCTGGCCCGAGTGGGTGGCCGTGCTCGTGGCCATCGCCGCCGGTGCCGCCATCGGTGCGCTGCACGGCTTCTTCTTCGCGGTGCTCGGCGCCCCCGCCTTCGCCGTCACCCTGGCCGGTCTGCTGTTCTGGCTGGGCTTCATGCTGAAGGTGCTGGGCGAGGACGGCACGATCAACCTCGACAGCGACGGTCTGATCGGCCAGCTGACCACGTACACCTTCACGGACGTGGCCGCCGCCTACGGCCTGGCCGTCGTCGTGGTCGCGCTGTTCTTCGTCAGTTCCTTCCTCGGCAACCGGCGCCGGGAGGCCGCGGGCGTCCCGTCCCGGCCGCTCAGCGACACCATCCTGCGCACGGTCCTGCTGGCCGTGATCTCCTTCGCCGCGGCGTACATGTACAACCAGTACAAGGGCCTGCCGCTGGCCACGGTGATCTTCGTCGCGTGCCTGGTGGGCACGGACTTCGTGCTGCGGCGCACCCCCTACGGCCGCAAGATCTTCGCGCTCGGCGGCAGCGTCGAGGCCTCGCGGCGCGCGGGTATCAACGTCACGGCGGTACGGATCTCCGTGTTCGCCATCTCCGGTGGGTTCGCGGCGATCGGCGGTCTGTTCCTGGCCTCGAAGATCGCCTCGGCCAACCAGAGCGCCGGCACGGGCGACCTGCTGATGAACGCGATCGCCGCGGCCGTCATCGGTGGCACGTCGCTGTTCGGTGGGCGCGGCCGTACGTGGAACGCGCTGCTCGGCGTGCTGGTGATCGTGTCCATCCAGTACGGTCTTCAGCTGGAGTCCATCGCGGAGCCGGTGAAGTACATGATCACCGCGGCTGTGCTGTTGACCACGGTGGTCATCGACTCCATCACACGCAAGACGCAGAAGACGGCGGGGCGCGCCTAGCGCCTGGTCGCCGCGGGGGTGCGGGTGTGACCGCTGGTTCCGGCCGTCGTGGCCGGTCACGCGGTTCCCCGTGCCCCTTCGGGACACTCGTCTCGCCCGGTGCCTCAAAGGTGCCGGGCGCTGTCGTGTCGGGCAAAGCCGGAACATTAGACTCGGCTGGCCCGGCAACAGCTCGATCAGCTCAGCTCTACTGCAAGGAGGCACGGGTGCCGCTGCTGACCCGCATCAGGGGACCGCGCGATCTGGACCGGCTCAGCCTGGAGGAGCTGGGCCAGCTGGCAGAGGAGATCCGGACCTTCCTCGTCCAGGAGGTCTCCAAGACCGGCGGGCATCTGGGCCCCAACCTCGGTGTGGTGGAGCTGACCATCGCCCTGCACCGGGTCTTCGAGTCCCCGAAGGACAAGATCCTGTGGGACACCGGCCACCAGTCCTACGTGCACAAGCTGCTCACCGGCCGGCAGGACTTCTCGCGGCTGAAGATGAAGGGCGGTCTGTCGGGCTACCCCTCGCAGGCCGAGTCCGAGCACGACGTCATCGAGAACAGTCACGCCTCCACGGTCCTCGGCTGGGCCGACGGCATCGCCAAGGGCAACCAGCTGCTCGAGCGGGACAGCCACGTCGCCGCCGTCATCGGTGACGGCGCGCTGACCGGCGGTATGGCCTGGGAGGCGCTGAACAACATCGCCGAGGCCAAGGACCGCCCGCTGGTCATCGTCGTCAACGACAACGAGCGGTCGTACGCCCCGACCATCGGCGGCCTGGCGAACCACCTGGCGACCCTGCGCACGACTGACGGGTACGAGCGGTTCCTCGCCCGGACCAAGGACATCCTCGACCGCACCCCGGTCGTCGGCAAGCCGCTGTACGAGACCCTGCACGGTGCCAAGAAGGGGCTGAAGGACTTCATCGCCCCGCAGGGCATGTTCGAGGACCTGGGCCTGAAGTACGTCGGCCCGATCGACGGGCACAACATCGAGGCGCTGGAGTCGGCGCTGGCCCGCGCCAAGCGGTTCGGCGGACCGGTCATCGTGCACTGCCTGACCGAGAAGGGCCGCGGCTACCAGCCCGCCCTGCAGGACGAGGCCGACCGGTTCCACGCCGTCGGCAAGATCCACCCCGACACGGGCCTGCCGATCGCCTCCTCCGGCGCCGACTGGACCTCCGTGTTCGGCGAGGAGATGGTCCGGCTCGGCGAGGAGCGCGAGGACATCGTCGCCATCACGGCGGCCATGCTGCAGCCGGTCGGCCTGGACAGGTTCGCCAAGCGCTTCCCGGAACGCGTGTACGACGTCGGGATCGCCGAACAGCACGGCGCCGTCTCCGCGGCGGGCCTCGCGCACGCCGGTGTGCACCCCGTCTTCGCCGTCTACGCCACCTTCCTCAACCGCGCCTTCGACCAGGTCCTGATGGACGTGGCCCTGCACAAGTGCGGGGTGACCTTCGTGCTGGACCGGGCCGGCGTCACCGGTACCGACGGCGCCTCCCACAACGGCATGTGGGACATGTCGATCCTGCAAGTGGTGCCCGGGCTGCGGCTCGCCGCCCCGCGCGACGCCGACCAGGTACGGGCCCAGCTGCGCGAGGCCGTCGCCGTCGCGGACGCGCCGACCGTGGTGCGCTTCTCCAAGGGCGCCGTCGGCCCCGCCGTACCGGCCGTCGGCCGGGTCGGCGGCATGGACGTGCTGCGCGAGCCCGGCACCGGCAAGCCGGACGTGCTGCTGGTCTCCGTGGGCGCCCTCGCCCCGATGTGCCTGGAGATCGCCGGCCTGCTCGACAAGCAGGGCATCTCCACCACCGTGGTCGACCCGCGCTGGGTCAAGCCCGTCGACGAGGCCATGGCCCCGCTGGCCGAGCGCCACCGGGTCGTCGTCACCGTCGAGGACAACAGCCGCGCCGGCGGTGTCGGCTCCGCCATCGCCCAGGCCCTCAGGGACGCGGGCGTGGACGTGCCGCTGCGCGACTTCGGCATCCCGCCGCGCTTCCTCGACCACGCCTCCCGCGCGGAGGTGCTCGCCGAGATCGGGCTGACCGCGCCCGACATCGCCCGCCAGGTCACCGGGCTGGTCTCCAAGCTCGACGGCCGGTTCGACCGTACGGCGGACACGGTGGATTCCGTGGAGCCCGCACGCGACTAGGGAAAGCGGCCGTCCGGGCCGGTTCCGCCACTGCTCCCGGTGGCGGAACCGGCCCGGCTGCGTGAACCTGCCTGTGCCGGGGCATACGCGTCCCGACCCTCTCGATCATGTTGAGCCATATCGAGGCCTCACAAGCGTGGGAGGCAGGAACGTGAGCAGCGCGCTCTTCCGTACGAAGAACGTCGAGCAGTCCATCCAGGACACCGAGGAACCGGAGCATTCGCTCAAGAAGTCCCTCTCCGCACTGGATCTGACCGTCTTCGGCGTCGGTGTCATCATCGGCACCGGCATCTTCGTCCTGACCGGACAGGTCGCCAAGAACAACGCCGGTCCGGCGGTGTCCCTGGCCTTCGTGGCGGCCGGCGTGGTCTGCGCGCTCGCCGCCCTGTGCTACGCGGAGTTCGCTTCCACGGTCCCCGTGGCGGGCTCGGCGTACACGTTCAGCTACTCCTCCCTGGGCGAGTTGCCCGCCTGGATCATCGGCTGGGACCTGGTCCTGGAGTTCGCGCTCGGCACGGCGGTGGTGGCGGTCGGCTGGGCCGGCTACATCCGCTCGCTGCTGGACAACGCGGGCTGGCACCTGCCGGGCTACCTCGCCGGCCGGGACAACGCCTCCGGCTTCGGCTTCGACATCCTCGCCGCCGCCCTGGTGCTGGTGCTCACCGGCATCCTCGTGCTCGGCATGAAGCTGTCGGCCCGGATCACCTCGGTCGTGGTCGCCATCAAGGTGACCGTCGTCCTCATCGTGATCATCGCCGGTGCCTTCTTCATCAACGGCCACAACTACCAGCCGTTCATCCCGCACGCCGCGCCGGTGCCGGCCGGCGGCAACCTCAAGGCACCGCTCATCCAGCTGATGTTCGGCTGGGCACCGGCCAACTTCGGTGTGATGGGCATCTTCACCGCCGCCTCGGTGGTGTTCTTCGCGTTCATCGGCTTCGACATCGTCGCCACCGCCGCGGAGGAGACCCGCAACCCGCAGCGGGACATGCCGCGCGGCATCCTCGGCTCGCTGATCATCTGCACCGTGCTCTACGTCGCCGTCTCCGTCGTCGTCACGGGCATGCAGAAGTACACCAGGCTCTCGGTGGAGGCCCCGCTCGCCGACGCGTTCAAGGCCATCGGACATCCCTGGTACGCGGGCGTCATCAGCTTCGGCGCCGCCGTCGGCCTGACCACCGTGTGCATGATCCTGCTCCTCGGCCAGACCCGGGTGTTCTTCGCGATGAGCCGCGACGGACTGCTCCCGCGGTTCTTCTCCCGCGTGCACCCGCGCTTCAAGACCCCGCACCGGCCGACCATCCTGCTCGGCGTGATCATCGCGATCGTCGCCGGCTTCACCAGCCTGGCCGAACTGGCCGAACTGGTGAACATCGGCACCCTGTTCGCCTTCGTCGTTGTGGCGATCAGCGTGATCATCCTGCGCAAGACCCGCCCGGACCTGCCCCGCGCCTTCCGTACCCCCTGGGTCCCGTTCGTCCCGATCCTGTCCGTGTGCGCCACGCTGTGGCTGATGCTCAACCTGCCCGCCGAGACCTGGCTCCGGTTCGCCATCTGGATGGTGATCGGCTTCGTCGTCTACTTCCTCTACGGCCGCACGCACAGCCGGCTGGCCGTGCGCGAGCAGACGCCGACCGGGGCTCCGCGGCCGCCCGCCGGAAACGCCCCGTAACCACACGCCTCATCGCTCCGGCCCCGTATGTCCTGCTCCGGCGGAGACGTCGGGGCCGGATAGCGTGCTGCCCATGCTCGCCGCGCCCCTCGCCCCCGCATGGACCGTGCCCACCCGGACGGTGTACTGGACGCGGTTGCTGCCCCTGCTGACGGTCCTGGCCTGCGTCACCCGCGTCCCGTCCTTCGTCCGGCCGCTGTGGAGCCCGGACGAGGGCTACCTCGCCGTCCAGGCACGGCTGCTCGCCGAGGGCGGGCGCCTGTACGAGACCGTCGTCGACCGCAAGCCGCCGCTGCTGCCCTGGCTGTACGAGGCCGCCTTCGCGGTGTGCGGCCCGGGCTCCCTCACCCCGCTCCGGGTGCTGGCGGTCCTCGCCGAGCTGCTGACCGCCGTCCTGCTCGCCTCCCTCGCCCGGCGCCGCTGGGGCGACGGCGCGGGGCGGACCGCCGGGGTGCTGTATCTGCTGGTCTCGGTCGGGCTCAACCCCGAGGACGCGCAGGCGGCCACCTTCGAGGTGTTCATACTGCCCTGCACAGCCGCCGCCGTGTGGTGCGCCGACCGCGGGCGCTGGGCCGCGGCCGGGACCGCCGTCGCCGCCGCGTTCCTCACCAAGCAGACCGGCGGCGCGGTGCTGCTCCCGGTGGCGTGGCTGCTGCACCGTCACGGCACCCCGCGCACGGGAGTGCCCCGGCTCGCCGCCGGGTTCGCCGTACCGGTACTCGGCGCCGCCCTGGCCACCGACCCGGCCGGATTCCTGTTCTGGACGGTGACCGGCTCGGCCGCCTACGCCTCCTTCACCGGGTCCGAACTCCACGTCCTGGTCCGTGCGTCGACCAACACCGCGCTCCTCGCCGGAGCCTCGGCGGGCCTGCTCCCGCCGGTGGTGAGGGCCCTGCGCACCGCCCGCGCCGGAGCGGCGGATCTGTGGCTGTGGCTGGCCTCCTCGGCCGCCGCCGTGATCCTCGGCTGCCACTTCTTCGGCCACTACTACCTGCAACTCACCGCGCCGCTCGCCCTGCTGGCCACGGCAGCGCTGCAGGTCCTGCCCCCGGAACGGCGCGTGAGCGCGGTGTTCACCTCGGCCTGCTGCTGCGCCCTCTTCCTCGCCTGGGGCCTGCTCGCCCCGCGCCCCGAACTCGCGCACGCCCAGCGGCTCGCCGCCGCCCTCGAGCGCCGCACCGCGCCGACCGACCGCGTCCTCGTCTGGGGCATACACCCGGAGACGTACTGGCTGGCCGGCCGCCGGCCCGCCACCCGCTACCTCACCGCGGGCCTGCTCACCAACTACAGCGGCGGCCGGGACGGACCCCAGGTCGGCGAGAAGTACGCCGTCGCGGGCGCCTGGCCGGTGTTCCGGCGGGAGATGAGCGCGCACCGCCCCACGCTGGTCGTCGACGACTCCCGCGGCAAGCCGTACGCCCCCGACCGCGTCCCCAGCCTGCGCCGCCTGCTCGCGGCACGCTACGAGGAGGTGGGCACGGTGGACGGTGCGGTGCTGTACGCCCGGGTGCCGGGGGAGTAGCCCGAGCGGCTCAGTCCAGGACCGTGCGCGGACCGGCCACCTCCGCGCCCAGCTCGCCGACCCTGCGCCGCAGTTCGCGGTCGGCGGTGATCACCAGACGGTCCCGGCCGGCGTGCTCGGCGGCCAGCTCCACGATCCGGTCGTCGCCGCTGCCGGGTGCCGACTCCACGCGGACCCCCGGCACGGACGGCAGGCCCCGGGCCGCGCCCTCGACCACGAGCACGATCTCCACCGGGGCCGGAAGGCCGGGCAGTCCCGTCTCGGCCAGCCGGTCCCGCAGCCGCTCGGCGGCCCCCCTGCGGTCCCGCCACCAGCCGTCGGGCCGCGATCCGACGACGTTCGCGCCGTCCACGATCATCAGCAGCGGGGCGTGCGGGAGCGGGGCGTCGAGGGCGTCGTCCATGCTGCCAAGGGTTGCATGCCCGGTGGCCGGGTGCGGTCGGTTGGGCCGGCTGTGGGTGTTGTTCCGGCGGGTGGTGCCATCGGCTGAGGTTAAGCGTCCGCAGGGCGGGGGCCGACGGCGGGCAACCGCGAGACTCTGAACGCGATCGTCTTTGTGGCCACCTGGGGCTGCACCTGGCGTCGACCGCCCGCCAGTGTTCGGTCCGGCCTGACCCACGGTGTACCGGCGCTTCGCCCGGTGGAGCCGGGCCAGGGTCCGGCCCGCCTCCACCGGGGCACAGCAGGCGAGCTGGGGGCGGCTCGTCGCGGAGCCGCCCCCGACCGGCGAACAGGCGCGCACCGGGTCTGAAGGGCCGCGTCCTGCGCTACGACGGCCCGGTCCCGGCCGGCACCCGCGCTCCGCTGTACGGCGGGCGCACCGGCCAGGTCACCTCAGTACCTTCTGCCTGACGACGATGTGACCGGCGTCGGGATCGAGGCTGCCGCCGAGCCGGCGGAAGGCTCCGTCGGTCAGGTCCAGGCACTTGGGTTCCTGCTTCGTGTGCTTGAAGTTGCCGCGGTCGTTGATGCGCACGACCAGGGACTTGCCGTTCGCCACGTTGGTGACCTTCACCCGGGTGCCGAACGGCAGCTGGTGCCTGCGGGTCAGCGAAGTCGCGGCGGTGTTCTTGCTGTTGTCGAAGATGTCGCCGTTGGCCGTGGTGCTGCCGGCGGGTATCGGGCCGTAGTGCGTCGCCCAGCACGTCCTTCTGTGGGCCTGCGTGCGCTCGCCCAGGGCGATCTGATCGAGGCGGACGCGTTCACGCCGCTGGACCTCGCGGAACTGGTGGACGCGTCGGTCTCGGGCCTTCGGCGTACGTACCCCGACGCCGAAGTGTCCGTGCGCGCCACCGTGGGGGTGCGCGTCCATGGCTGGGAGCAGGGGCTGCGCTCGTCGGTGGACAACCTGCTCATCAACGCCTGGACCCACGGCCGCGCCGACGACGGCGTCGCCCGTATCGAGGTGACCCTGCGCCCGGCGGGCGATCCGCAGGAGCCGACCGCGCTCCTCACCGTGGACGACCACGGCCCCGGCATCCCAGCGGAATACCGCGAGGAGGTCTTTCAGCGCTTCCGCCGGGGCCCGGACAGTCCCGGCTCCGGCCTCGGCCTGACCCTGGTCGCCCAGCAGGTCGCCCTGCACCGCGGCCGGATCACCGTGTCGGACCGCCCCGACGGACACTCCGGCACCCGCTTCGAACTGCACCTGCCGGCCACCGACGTCCACGACGTGGAGCACACCATGCCGTTCCTGCACCGCGACTGGCTGACCGGCCATTCCGAGGAGGAGCCCCCGGACACCGCGCCCGGTCCGACCGCCGAGGGAAACCTGGTGCCGGGCGGGGTGGCTGGGCTGAGACGTCGATTCTCCTGGTGTGGTAGCTCGTGGAACCGTGCATGACGGATCTGGTTGAGCGGTTGGTGCCGACCGGAACGGCCGGCCGGCAGCGGCGTCATCGCTCGGGCGGCTGCCTTCCCTGACCTCACCGCGCCATAAGAAACGGCGTCCTGGCCGGCCGAACTGACCAAAGTCCCAGAGCCTTAGAGTGAACCGGTGAACGGCGACTGGCTCATCCGCGGCCGCGACGGCCGGCTCAGTGTCTACCAGCTGTCGGACGGCGCTGTCCTGTGCCGGGCGGAGCGCGGCCCCGCAGGCTCCTGGACCGCGCCGCGCACGGTCGGCGGCGACCAGAGGCTGCACCCCGTCCTGGCGCTCGGCCAGGGCGCCGACGGCTATGCCCACCTGGTCTCCTGGCGGCCCACCGCCAAGGGCGAGTCGGGGCTGGTGCACTCCACACACTTCCGTCCGCGTCTCGCGGCCCTGGACTGGAACCCGATCGGCCACCCGGACAAGAAGGGTGACCGCACCGGCACGCCCGCCGTCGCGGTGGACGCACAGGGCCGCGCCCATGTCTTCGTCCGCGCCGGCGGCGGCGGCGTGAGCCTGCTCGCGCAGAAGGAGAAGGGCGGCTGGGAACCCTGGCGGGACCTCGAGGGCAAGGAGGTCCAGGACGGTCTCGCCGCGGTGACGGGGGAGTCCGGCCGGGTGGAGCTGTACGCGGCCGTCCCCGCGGGCCTGGTCCACTGGCGTCAGGAGGCGGCGGGCGCCCCGCCCGTGCTCCAGGAGACCCTGCGGGCCCCGGTCCGCCCGGGCACCCTGTACGCCCTCCGCACGTCCCCCGGCAGTACGACGGTCTTCTACACCGACACCTCCGGCGACCTGTGCGCCTGGCGCCCGGGCGGCAAGCCGGCCACCCTGCTGCCCTCGTCCGGCCCCGGCCCGGTCTCGGCGGTCCGCTGCGAACTCGACGGGTACGACTGCACGCTGCTCGCCCGGCGCTCCGCGAGCGGCCGGGTCGCCTTCGCCGCGTACCCGACGGAGCTGGAGCCGGCGGGCGCCTGGTGGACCGAGTCGGGCCCGCGGCTGCCGGTGGACGCGCGGGTCTCCCTGGCGACGGACGAGGACGGCCGGGTGGTGGCGGCAACGTTGTCCCCGTCGACCGGTCAACTCCTGCTGACCCGGCGCAAGGACGAGCCGGGGCTGGCACTGGAGGCGTGGCGGGAGGTGTGACGGGGTGTCCGGCTCACCTCGGCGGGCGGCTCTCGGCGGCCCCGCGGGAGCGGGCGTGCACACGGCCGTCACACCGTGTTCGGCGAACGTTCGACCTATGATGGGGCGCGCTCGGCCTCCCCGTGCAACAGATGTTCGGGGATCGGCAGGTCAGCCGGGGCGGGCGGCAGGAAAGGGGCGGGCCACGTCATGCGGACCGGTTCCGGGCGCGGCGCCGCCCGACGCAGAGCGGCCGACCACACCGTCATGTCCGGCGAGAACGTGGGCCGGACGCCGGAGGCGACCGTCGGCGGCCAGTGGCTGGTGCGCGGCAAGGACGGCAGGCTGACCGCCTACGGACGCACGGGCGACGGGCTGCTGCGCTGGACCGAGGTCCGGCCGGGCGGCCCGGACTGGACGGGCCCCGACTTCTTCCCGGTCACCGGTCTGACCCACCTCTCGGTGGCCCAGGGGACGGACACGTACGTCCACTTCGTCGGCCGGCGCGAGGCCGGCAAGGGCGACGGGCCGCCCACCGTCGACATCGTGCACGCCGTCCAGTACCAGACGGGCCGCCCGGTGACCGAGTGGCGGTCACTGGGCAATCCGCACAAGGACCGGGACAAGGCCGCCCGCCTCGGCGTCCCGGTGGCGGCGGTGAGCGCGTCCGGGCGGGTGCACGTCTTCGTGCGGAACGCCGGCCGCGGGCTGATGCTGCGCCGGGAGGGGCCCACCGGGGCGTGGGAGCCCTGGGCGGACCTCAGGGGAAGCCGGGTGCAGGACGGTCTCGCGGTGGTCGGCCACGCCTCAGGGCGCATCGAGGTGCTGGCGGGCGGCGAGCAGGACGCCATGTGGTGGCGGCAGGCGGAGGCCGACGGCGAGGTCCGGCCCGAGCCGAACATCGCGCTGCGGGTGATGCCGCGTACGGCCTCGGCACTGGAGACGGCGCCGGACCGGGCGACGTACTACTGGACCGCCCCGGACAGCGGCCAGTTCGTCGCGCACCGCCCCGGCGGCTGGGTCATCCCCCTCGGCGGCGCTTCGAGCGGTGAGCCGGTCACGGTGCTGCGTGCGGTGCTCGACGGCTACGACTGCACGGTGCTGGCCCACCGCGATCCCGACGGCCATGTCATGCTCGCCGCGTGCGGCACGGAGAACGAGCAGGGGGGCCTGTGGTGGGCCCCGACCGGCGAACGCTCCGTGGGCGCCCCGGCCCTGGCGCTGGACGCCCTCGGCCGTGTCGTTCTCGCCGCGGTCGCCCCCGACGGCTCCCTGCGCATCGCCCGCCGGACCGGCGGCCCCGGCCTGGCGCTGGCCCCGTCGATCCGGGTCTGAACAGTCCCTGCCGGGTGGACCCGGCGGGGACTGATGCGGGCCGGCACGCTGGTTTTCGACCTGGTGGACGGCGCCTTCCCGCCGCCTCCCGAGCCGGGTGGCAGCCGGCGCCGGATCCAGCCCGCGAGCATCGCGAACACCCGGCGGCCCCCCGTCCCCCTGACGCGGACCACCCTGGACACGCCGGACCACCCTGGACACGGCGGACCACTCGCGCGGCCTCCGGGTCCGTGCTCCGGTGCACCCGGACCACCCGTGCCGGGGCCGGGCGGGGCTCATGCCCGTCAGGACGCCGAACTCCCCGTCGCCGGTGACTTCTTCGCCGACTCCGGGATGGCCGTGTCGTTGCGCAGTGCCTGCCACAGCTGTCCGGCCCGGGGCTGGGCGGCGACCACGCGGTTGGGGTCCTGGACGTCGTACCGGACCGGCAGCATGATCGTCTCCATGGTGGCCGGGTCGACACCGTTCATGCTGCGGCCGAACTCGGCGAGCTTGGTCAGGGAGGCCAGGCCCGAGTCGGTGGTGAGGGACTGCGTGAGCCGGTCGGCGATCCGGTAGGCCTTGGTGGGGCTGCCGAGCAGGTCCTGCTTCTTGATCTCGCCGAGCAGCGCGATCAGGAACTGCTGCTGGAGCCCGATGCGTCCGAGATCGCTGCCGTCGCCGATGCCGTGCCGGGTGCGGACGAACTGGAGGGACTGCGTGCCGTCCAGCTTGTGGGTGCCCGCGGTCAGGTTCAGGCCGCTGGACTTGTCGTGGATGTCCCGGTCGACGGTGACGGTCACCCCGCCGATGGCGTCCACCAGCCCCTTGAAGCCCGCGAAGTCGACCTCCACGAAGTGGTCCATGCGGACCCCGGACATCTGCTCGACGGTCTTGACCACACAGGCGGGCCCGGCGAGCGAGTACACGGAGTTGAACATCACCCGCTTCTTCGACGGGAGCGTGGAGCCGTCCTTCGCGGTGCACTCGGGCCGGGTCACCAGCGTGTCGCGCGGGATGCTCACCGCGACGGCCTTCGACCGGCCCTCGGGTATGTGGATCACCAGCGCGGTGTCCGAGCGCGCCCCGGAGACATCGCCGGTGCCCAGCGCCGCGTTGGCGCCGGAGCGCGAGTCGGAGCCGAGGACCAGCAGGTTCTGACCCGACGTGGGCAGCTTCCGCGGCCGGTCGTCACCGATCGCCCGGTCCAGGTCGACGCCCTTGATGTTGCCGTTGAGGTCGTTGTAGAGCCAGTAGCCGACACCGCCCGTGGCCAGCACGAGCAGTACGAGACCCAGCGCGAGCCACCGCCATACGCGACGCCGGCGGGGCGGTCCGGCCCGGCGGTTGGACGGCGCGCGCCGCGATTCCCGGGGGCCCGTCTCCGGCAGGGCGTGCGTCATTGCCTCGGTTCCTCTCTCGTGCCGGCGCTGTGCCGTCGTCTTCGGGGTGGCTCGGGGCACGAGTGGGGGAGGAGACCGGGCCCTCTGCGTGGCGGACAGTCATCCACCGGTCATCAGACGTTCAACCTGACGTAAGGGTTGTATGTGCTTTGTGCCATTCCTGCCGACGTTGACAAGTGCTTGAAAGTTTGTCAATGATGTGCCGGTCCTGTGAAGGTTGAAAATCTAAGGGGTGGCTGTGCTGGTGCGTGCGTCCGCCGTTGGGGGGCGAGCGGCGTGACGACCGTGTCCGAGCAAGCGGGCGGACGGCTGACGCGCACCGCGGTCATGGCTCCGCCCGGCGCCGGCGTGGGGCGGCCGGCCGCCGGGCCCGCGCCCACCACCCACACCGCGGAGCACGGCGACGTCTACGTCGAGCCCGGCCTGACCCCGCTGGTGGCCCGCGAGGCCAACCGCTCCGCGCTCACCGCCCTGCTCGACACGGTCGGCGTCGCGCACTTCGCCGTACGCGGCACCGCCGACCACGGCACCGTCGTCGCCGTCGCCGAGGAGGACCGGGACCGGGTGCTCGGCGCGGTGTTCCGCGGGCTCGGCCAGTTTCCCGGCCACCTCCGGGTGATCGACCCGGACGCGCCCCGGCCGGCCAAGCCCGTCTCCTCGCGCGACGCCAGGGCCTGGCGCGAGGTCGCCGACGCGCGCGTCCTCGAGATCAGCTGGTACCGCACCGACCCGGACCGCCATCTGCTGCTCGGTCACGAGTACGGCTGCGCGATCGAGTTCTGGCAGCGGCAGGGGACGTACCTCGTCGCGCCCCGCGCCAACCGTGCCACCTGGGCGGTCACCGCCGACGGCACGAACCTGCCGGGCTCCGCCCGGCTGTTCAGCCGGTTCGTCTCGGACTGGACCCCGCGCCGCTCGGCACCGGCCCTGTCCACCCGCCCCGAGTTCCTCGTGAACTGCGCGGACGACATCGCGTTCCCCGTCGACGCCGTCTACACCTGGGTCGACGGCAACGACCCGGCCTGGCAGCAGCGCAAGGCGCAGGCCAAGGGCGAGGTGTACCACGCGGAGTCCGCGAGCGACGCCCGCTTCATCAGCCGCGACGAGCTGCGCTACTCGGTGCGTTCGCTGCACCTGTTCGCGCCGTGGATCCGCAACGTCTACATCGTCACCGACGACCAGGTCCCGGCCTGGCTGCGCGAGGACGTGCCCGGGCTGCGCATCGCCACCCATCGCGAGATCTTCCGCGACCCGTCGGTGCTGCCCGTGTTCAACTCGCACGCGATCGAGTCGCAGATACACCGCATCGACGGCCTGGCCGAGCACTTCCTGTACTTCAACGACGACATGTTCATGGGCCGCCCGGTCGCCCCGCACGCCTTCTTCACGCCCAGCGGGACGGCCCGCTACTTCCCCTCGCGCAACCGCATACCGCAAGGTCCGGTGGCGGAGACCGACACCCCGGTCGACGCGGCGTGCAAGAACAACCGCGCCTTGTTGTTGGAACGTTTCGGTCGAGTGGTCACCCAGCCGATGGAGCACATCCCGTACGCCCTCAGGCGCTCGGCGATGGAAGAGGCCGAACGCGACTTCCCCGAGGCCTGGGCACGCACGGCGGCCAGCAGGTTCCGGGCGATGACCGACCTGTCGCCCACCTCGTCCTTCGCGCTGTACTACGCGGCGCTGACCGGCCGGGGACAACCGGGCTCGATGCCCTTCACCTACCTCCAACTGGCCGTACCGGACCTGGCGGACCGGTTGCAACGGCTGCTCGACGGCCGCGACAAGGACTCCTTCTGTCTCAACGACGCCTTCTCCACACCCGAGGACATCGAGGCACAACAGGAGCTGCTGGACGGCTTCCTCACCTCCTACTTCCCCACCCCCAGCCCGTACGAGCGATGAAACGGAGTTCATGACGTGCCGGACCCGACGTCCATGAGCTCCGCGGTCAACGTCTACAAACGACTCGTCCCCCAGCCAGTGCGCACGGCCGCCTCGACCACGGTCCCCATAGGCGTGCGACGCAAGGTCAAGCGCCGGCTCGCCCGCACCCTGAGCCGCCGCGAGGCACGGCTGCACCGCAGAGCCCTGCGCCGGGTGCGCCGGGCCCGCCTCGGCCGATCCGAGCGCCGCATCCAGGCACCCGACGGCCGCGTCGGCCATGTGCACACCGGCCTGACCGCCGACCTGGCGCGCCGGCTCGACCACGATCTGGTCACCCACGCGCTGGACGTCGCCGACATCCCCTGGTTCGCCGTCCCGGCCCTCGACGACCGGCGGATCTGCCTGGCCGTCGACCACAGGGACAAGGGCGCGGTCCGTCGCGTACTGCGCGCGCTGCTGGAGGAACACACCGGGTACGTCGTCTCCGTGTCACCGGCCCAGAACGACACCAAGGAGATCCCCGGCAGCCATGTGAAGGCGTGGAAGCACTACGGCAAGGCCAAGGTGGTCCGCCTGACCTGGCTGCGCACCGAGCCCACCGAGAACCTCTGGGTGGGCGAGGACCAGGGCGTCGAGATCGAGTTCTGGACCGGCAACACCGACCTGCCCACGGAACGGCTGATCGGCCCGCGTCCCAACCGGGTCCAGCGCGCGGTGCCCAGCGACGCGCCCGGCATCGAGATCGGCCTCGACCGGCTGTCCGGCTACTGCGACACCGACGGCGACCTGGAACCGACGACCACACTGGAGAACTTCGACGTCGTACGACTGGAGGAGATCACCTTCCCCGTGGACGCCGTCCTGCTGTGGCGGCACCGCACACCGTGGGGCGAGGAACTGCTGCGCGCCGCGCTGCGCTCCCTGCACCAGTACGCGCCCTGGGTGGACGTCGTCCATGTCGTCGCCGAGGAGGAACCACCGGCGTGGCTCCGGGCCGGCGACGGGCTCACCGTGGTCCGCGCGTACCCCGGTGACGAATGGCACCTGCACCAACTGCCGGACCTCGCCGACCACTTCCTGCTGCTGCGCCCCGGTGCCCTGCTCGGCCGGCCGGTCCGCCCCTTCGACTACTTCACCCCGAACGGCGCGACCCGGCCCCGCCGCGGTCCCTGGAACGCCGAGGAGTCCTTCGCGCCCTGGACCCGCACCGCATACGCGGCCACCGGCCGGGTCACCGTCCACGGCTATGCGCACGGCCCGCAGCCGCACCGCGCCGAGACGCTCGCCCGGCTGGCCGGGACCGGCACCGAACCGCTGCCCCTGGAGGACGGGCAACGGCTGCCCGCCGTACCCGGCACGCATCCGCTGGACGGTGTGGTCCACCACTTCGGCCACACCGCCGGCCTCGCCGACCCCTCCGGTGAGGCGTCCGTGGCGCTGCACGCCGCGCTCCCCGGCATCGGCACCCACCTGGACCGGCTCCGGGTACGGCGCGACATCCAGCAGATCCAGATGTTCGGGCTCGGCACCGACGAGGCACGCGCCCGCGGCGGCACCCAGGAGGTGGTGCGCTTCCTGCACCGCTACTTCCCGGTTCCCAGCGCCTTCGAGGGCGACCGGACCTCCGGCCGGCTCGACAGAGCGGACAACCAGCGGTGAGCATGGGCAATCCCGAGGCCTCCGCCGCGGTCGGCGCGTACCGCACGGTGGTCCCCGCGGGCCTCCGACGCCGTATCGCGCGCCGGGTACCGCCGTGGCTGCGCATGGCGCTCAAGCAGGTGCTGCGCCGACTGCACACCGTCAACCTGGGCGCCCGTCTGCTGCGCGACACACGGGCCCGCCGCCGCTGGCCGCACCTGTTCGGCGCCGGCGAGCGGCTGGCCGCGCTCCCCGGGCACGGCGCCCGCATCGCCCTGGTACGGCCGACCGTGTCACCGCTCGGCCTGCGCGAGGCCAACCTCGAACTCGTGGTCACCGCCCTGGAGGAGGCCGGCGTCGACCACTTCGCGGTGCGCGGCGCCTCCGACTTCCGCTCCTGCCTCGCCGTCGCCGAGGCCGACCGCGACCGGGTCGGCCAGGTGCTGAAGCGCTGCGCCGACCGCAGCCCCGTATATCTGCGGACCTGCCGGGGCCAGGCCGCGCAGGGCCGCACCGTGCTGGCCGGCTCGCGCGGCGGCCGGCAACTGGCCCGCCAGGCGGCCGTGCTGCGCATCGGCATGGTGTGGAGCGACCCGGCCGGCTCCCTGGTCCTGGGGCTGGAGCACGGCTGCGACATCGAGTTCTGGCGGCCCGAGGACGGCCGTCTGCACGCCCCGCGCCCCAACCGCGTCACCGAGGACGTCGCCCTCGACGAGCCCCGCGTCACCGTCCCCGTCAGCCGGCTCACCGGCTTCGCCGCCCTGCACACCCGCCGTACCCGCTCGGTGCGCACCATCCGGCCCTGCGCCGACCCCCTGCCCGAGGACGTGCGCTTCCCCGTGGACGTCGTCTACACCTGGGTCGACGGCAGCGACCCGGACTGGCAGCTGCGGCGCGGCGCCTACGGCGTGGCCGGCTACCACTCCGAATCCGCGAACGCCGCCCGATACATCAGCCGCGACGAACTGCGCTACTCCCTGCGCGCGTTGGAGCAGAACGCCCCCTGGGTGCGCCATGTCTACCTGGTGACGGACCGTCAGCGCCCGTCCTGGCTCAACGACGGCCACCCGCGCATCACCGTCGTCGACCACTCGGAGATCTTCGACGACCCGGCCGCGCTGCCCACCTTCAACTCGCACGCCATCGAAAGCCGCCTGCACCACATCAGGGGCCTGTCCGAGCACTTCCTCTACTTCAACGACGACATGTTCCTCGGCAGCCCCGTCACCCCCCAGGACTTCTTCCTGTCCAACGGCATGACCCGCACCTTCTTCTCGCCGTCCCAGGTGCCCCGGTGGGACCCCAGTCCCGTGGACCGCCCGGTCGACGCGGCCGGCAAGAACAACCGGCGCCTGCTGCAGGACCACTTCGGCACCGCCATCGTGCAGAAGCTGCGGCACGCCCCGTACGCGCTGCGCCGCAGCGTGCTGGCGGAGATCGAGCGCGAGTTCACCGCGGATCACCGGCAGACCTCGCACAGCCGGTTCCGCAGCGCCGGCGACATCTCCATCCCGTCCTCGCTGTACCACTATTACGCCTACTTCACCGGCCGCGCCGTGCCCTCGAACATCACCTTCGCCTACCTGGACCTGGCCAGGCCGGAGATCCAGCGCCGGCTCGGCATCCTGCTCGCCCGCCGCGACCGGCAGGCTTTCTGCATCAACGACACGCTCTCCGACGGCCAGGACGTCGAGCGGCAGACGGCGATGCTGAGCCGGTTCCTGCGGGCGTACTACCCCGTGCCGTCCCCCTTCGAGCGGAAGGAGAGTGAGGTCCGTTGAAGATCTCCTTCCTGATCAACAACGTCTACGGCATCGGCGGCACCAACCGCACGGTCATCAACCTCGCCGAGGCACTCTCCGTCCACCACGAGGTGGAGATCGTCTCGGTCTTCCGGCGCGCGACGGCCACCAAGTTCGAGATCTCGCCGCGGGTCACCGTCCGCGCCCTGGTCGACCTGCGCCCGGGCTCCGCCGACCGGGGCGCCGCGGGCAGCGACGAACCCAGCGAAGTGGTGCCGCGGCAGGAGGAGTTCTACGCCCAGTACAGCAGGTTCACCGACGGACGCATCATCCGCGAGCTGCAGAGGACGTCCGCCGACGTGGTGGTCGGCACCCGTCCCAGCCTCAACCTCTTCGTCGCCGCCCACACCCGCGACGGCGCCCTCCGCGTGGCCCAGGAGCACATGACCCATCTGGCCATCCCGCCGGCGGTGCGCGCGGAGATGGCCCGCGTCTATCCGCGCCTCGACGCCATCACCACCGTCACCGAGGCCGACGCCCGCTCCTTCACGGAGAACACACCGATCCCCGGCATCCCCGTGACCGGCATCCCCAACAGCGTGCCCGAACCGTCCGTCGAACCCTCCGACTGCTCCCGCAAGGTCGTCGTCAGCGCGGGCCGCATGCACCAGATCAAGCGGTACGACCTGCTGATCCGCGCCTTCGCCCGACTCGCCGAGGAGTTCCCCGACTGGCAGCTGCGCATCTACGGCGACGGTGGCGAAGCCGGCAAGCTGCGCGCCCTGGTCACGGAACTCGGCCTGACCGGGGGGGCGTTGCTCATGGGCGGCTTCTCGCCGATCGAGTCCGAGTGGGCCAAGGGCTCCATCGCCGCCGTCACCTCCAGCGCCGAGTCGTTCGGCATGACGCTGGTCGAGGCGATGCGCTGCGGCCTGCCCGTGGTCTCCACCGACTGTCCCGTCGGCCCTCGGGAGATCCTGCGTGACGGCGAGGACGGCTTCCTCGTGCCCAACGGCGACGTGGCGGGCATCGCCGGGGGCCTGCGCCGCCTCATGGCCGACGAGCCGCTGCGCCGCACCATGGGCGCCGCCGCGCTGCGCAACGCCACCCGCTACGACCCGGCCGCCGTGGCGGGCCGCTACGTGGAGCTGTTCGAGGACGCCGCCCGCCGCCGCGCCACCGCCGAGCGCGGCTACCGTGCCCCCGCCGCCGCACGGAAAACCGGTACCGGCCAGCCGACGGTGCCCCCGGCCGCGATCGGCGCGGCCACCGTGGACGTCACCGCCGACGACGCCGGCTGGCTGCGGCTCAGCGCCGACGGGCCCGCCGAGGGCCGCCGCCGCTGGCAGTTCGTGCTGCGCCACAAGCCCGCCGCCGGCAGCGACCGCCGCCCCGATCTGACGCTGCGCACCTTCCGCAAGGACCTCGACAACGGCGGCACCCGCTACACCGCCGTCGTCACGCCGTCGGCCCTCGACGACCTCGGTGACGGGCGCTGGCAGGTGACCATGTCCTGCGCGAAGTCCTCGCCCGTGCACATGAAGGCCGGTGTCCGGGACACCCGCGCCCTCATCGACGCCCGCGCCCGCCTGGTCGCCCGCCCCCCGGCCGGCCCGGTCGGCTGGAACCTGCCGTACGCCCAGCCCAACGGCCGGCTGATGCTGCGCACCGTGCTGCGCGAGGAACACGCCGAGTGCACCGGTGTGGAGGTGCGCGACGGCACCATCAGCCTCCGGGGCGTGCTGTGCGGCGGACGGCGGATCGAGCCCGGCGCGCTGTTCATCGCCAGCCGCCGCGGCCGGCACGGCCGGACCTTCTCGGTGCCCGTCGAGCTCCTCGGCCGCCAGTCCTTCCGGGCCGAGGCCCCGCTGCGCCGGGTCGTCGACCACCGTCTGGAGCGCTGGGAGGACTGGGACTGGTGGTTGCAGCCCGACCCGTTCGACCGCCGCAAGGTGCGCGTCTGCCACCTGCTGGAGGACTTCCCCGACGTCAAGGGCGCCTACGTCTACCCCTCGGTGCCGCTGGTGGGCGACGAGGCCAGCCCGTACGCGGTGGTCCACCCGGCCCGCCCGGTGTGGGTGCGGCCCTACTGCTCGGCCTCGGGGGCGATGGCGATGAACGTGGTGGACCGATGAGCCCGCGCACCCCGACGGCCCCCGGTGAACACGATGCCCGAGGAGGGCCGATGACCCCGACCACCCGCTCGATCCTCCACATCGTCGCTCACCAGGACGACGACCTGTACTTCATGAACCCCGATCTGGTGCGCTCGGTGCAGGACGGCGACCGGATCACCACGGTGATCCTCACCGCGGGTGAGGCCGACGGCATCAACCTCGACACCGACGAGCCGCAACGCGCCGCGCTTGCACCGGACTTCGCCCGCTACAGCACCGAGCGCGGCTGCGGGCTGCGCTCGGCGTACGCCCGTATGGTCACCGGGAACCGTGACCATCCCTGGCGGCGCGAACCCGTGGACCTCGTGCCGGGGTTCGCCGCCGAGCGGTTCACCCTCGTCGACCACGACTCGGTGTACCTGTACTTCCTCCAGTTGCACATGGGCGCCCCCACCGAGCGCGGCACCCGCACCCGGCTGCACGATCTGTGGGAGGGCGCCCTGCGCACCCAGGCCACGCTGCCGGTGCACGGTTGCACCGTCGGCGAGGTCCAGCACATCAGCCGGGAGCAGGTGATCACCGCTCTGACCGCGCTGCTCGGCCACGTCCGCCCCACCACGGTGCGCACCATGGACCCCGACCCCGAACACGACGGCGGCCGCACCGAGTACGTCTGCTCCGACCACGTCGACCACACCACCACCACGCAGTTCGCGCTGGCCGCCCTGGCCCGCCACCGGGAGGCGGGCCACAATCCGGTCGTCGAGCACTACCGCGCCTACGCCAACCGCTTCTGGGGCCACAACCTCGACTCCGCCGCCGCCGCGGAGAAGGCCGAGTACCTCGCCACGTACGGTGGACTCGACGCCCCCGCGGTCTGCCCGCACGGCACCTGTCAGACCTGCGGCGACCGGCAGCTGGGCCCGAACCCGTACCGCAGCACGCACATGCTGAGCGCCGCCTACCGCTACTCGCCCACCACCGACTGGCTGCGCCTCGGGCCGGCCGGACGGCTCAACGCCTTCGGGGTGCTGGCCGGCCGGCTCGCGTTCTGGACCGAGACCGGACCGGCCGGCGGCGGGTGGAAGGGCCCGTACGTCCTCGGCGACGGCTGGATCGCACCGTCCGTCGCCGTGACCGGACTGCCCGGCGGCCCGGCCGAACTCGTCGGCCTGCGCCGCCAGCACGTGGTCGGCGGCGGGGTGACCGTGGACGTCGTGCACACCGTCCAGGACCCCGGCGGCAACGGGTTCAGCGGCTGGCGGACCCTGGAGAACCCCGACTGGGTGCACGGGGACGGCCGCCGCCAGCGGGAGTTGGGCGTGCCGTCCGCCGCGGTCGACGCGGCCGGCCGGCTCTATGTCTTCGTCCGCAACTTCGAGCAGGGCATCAGCCTGCGCCGTCGCGACACGGACGGCACCTGGGGGCCGTGGCAGGACCTCGGCGGCAGCTTCGTCCAGGACGCGGGCACCGCCCTGACCACCGGGCGCGGCACCGTGGAGTTGTACGTGCCCGGCAAGAACTCGGTCTGGCGCTGGCACCAGGCCGAACCCGGCGGCCCCTTCCTCCTCGACGAGACCCTGCAGACCGGCCGCCCGGCCACCGGCGGAATCACCGCCGTCGACTCCGGCGCCGGCCGCACCTGCCTCTACTTCCGGGAGGCCGGCACCCAGCAGGTCATGGCCTACCGCCAGCACGCCGACGGCCGCTGGCCCGGCTCCGGCGCCGGGCTCGGCGGACACGGCGGCACGGGCGCGGTCGCCGCGCTGTGGGCCCCGGAACGCGGCGCCCGCGAGGCCTTTTTGGCCCACCGCGGCAGCCGCGGCCGGCTCGTGGTCTCCCTGCCCGACCGGAACAAGAAGGTGTCCGGCACACACTGGCGCGAGTCGGGCGAGATGGTCGCCCACGCCCCCGCGATGGCGTACGACGCGACGGGCGCGGTGGTCGTCGCGGTCATCGGCACGGACGGCGGACTGCACGTCCGCCGCCAGCTGTCCCCGGCGGTGGGCAGCCCGCTGGGGCCCTGGCGTTCCTGACCGGCACGGGCAACGGCGGGGGCGACGACACAGGCAACGACGGAGGGCCTCCGCCTGAGTGGCGAAGGCCCCCTTCACATCCGTACGGCCGTTACGCCGGAACGGACGCCACGCCCGGAGCCAGGAAGTTCTTGCCGTTCACGCGCTCCGACACACCCTCGCGGTCCAGGTACGGCGTGATGCCGCCCAGGTGGAAGGGCCAGCCGGCGCCCGTGATCAGGCAGAGGTCGATGTCCTGGGCCTCGGCGACGACGCCCTCGTCGAGCATGAGCCCGATCTCCTGCGCCACCGCGTCGAGCACCCGCGCCCGCACCTGCTCCTCGGTCAGGACGACATCGCCCTGCTTCAGCAGCGCGGCGACCTCCGGGTCCAGCTCCGGCTTGCCGCTGTCGTAGACGTAGAAGCCGCGCTTGCCCGCCTTGACGACGGCCGCGAGGTTCTCGGAGACCGTGAAGCGGTCCGGGAAGGCCCGGTTGAGGGTCTCCGAGACGTGCAGACCGATGGCGGGGCCGACCAGCTCCAGCAGCACCAGCGGGGACATCGGCAGGCCGAGCGGCTCGATCGCCTTCTCGGCGGCCTCGACCGGGGTGCCCTCGTCGATGACGTTCTGGATCTCGCCCATGAAGCGGGTCAGGATGCGGTTCACGACGAACGCCGGGGCGTCCTTGGTGAGGACCGCGGTCTTCTTCAGCTTCTTGGCGACGGCGAACGCGGTGGCCAGGGAGGCGTCGTCGGTCTTCTCACCGCGCACGATCTCCAGCAGCGGGAGGACCGCGACCGGGTTGAAGAAGTGGAAGCCGACGACCCGCTCGGGGTGCTTCAGCTTCGACGCCATCTCCGACACGGAGAGCGAGGAGGTGTTGGTGGCGAGGATCGCGTGCGCCGGGGCGACCGCCTCGACCTCCGCGAACACCTGCTGCTTGACGCCGATCTCCTCGAAGACCGCCTCGATGATGAAGTCGGCGTCCGAGAAGCCCTCGGCCTTGTCCAGGACACCGCTCACCAGCGCCTTGAGGCGGTTGGCCTTGTCCTGGTTGATCCGGCCCTTGCCGAGCAGCTTGTCGATCTCGGCGTGGACGTAGCCCACACCCTTGTCGACGCGCTCCTGGTCGATGTCCGTCAGGACGACGGGCACCTCCAGGCGGCGCAGGAAGAGCAGCGCGAGCTGGCTGGCCATCAGACCGGCGCCGACGACGCCGACCTTGGTGACCGGGCGGGCCAGGTTCTTGTCCGGGGCGCCGGCGGGACGCTTGCCGCGCTTCTGGACGAGGTTGAACGCGTAGATGCCGGCGCGCAGTTCGCCGCCCATGATCAGGTCCGCGAGGGCCTGGTCCTCGGCGTCGTACCCCTGCTGCAGGTCACCGTTCTTGGCGGCGGCGATGATGTCGAGGGCGCGGTAGGCGGCCGGGGCCGCGCCGTGCACCTTGGAGTCCGCGATGAACCGGCCCTTGGTGACGGCCTGGTCCCAGGCCTCGCCGCGGTCGATCACCGGGCGCTCGACCTCGATGTCGCCCTTGAGCACCTGGGCGGTCCAGATCAGCGACTGCTCCAGGAAGTCGGCGCCCTCGAAGAGGGCGTCGGCGATGCCCAGCTCGAAGACCTGCTTGCCCTTGAGCTGCTTGTTCTGGTTCAGCGAGTTCTCGATGATGACCGAGACGGCCTTGTCGGCGCCGATCAGGTTCGGCAGCAGGGCGCAGCCGCCCCAGCCGGGGACGAGGCCGAGGAAGACCTCGGGCAGCGAGAACGCCGGGATCGCCTTGGAGACGGTCCGGTAGGTGCAGTGCAGGCCGACCTCGACGCCGCCGCCCATCGCCGCGCCGTTGTAGTAGGCGAAGGTCGGGACCGCGAGGCCCCCGAGACGCTTGAAGACCTCGTGGCCGCCCTTGCCGATGGCGAGCGCGTCCTCGTGCCTCGTCAGCAGCTCGACGCCCTTGAGGTCGGCGCCGACCGCGAAGATGAACGGCTTGCCGGTGACGCCGACGCCGACGATCGTGCCCTCGGCCGCCTCCTTCTCGACCTGCTCGACGGCGGCGTTGAGGTTCGCCAGCGACTGCGGTCCGAAGGTGGTCGGCTTGGTGTGGTCCAGGCCGTTGTCCAGGGTGATCAGCGCGAAGCGCCCGGCACCGAAGGGCAGGTCGAGGTGGCGTACGTGCGCCTGCGTGACGACCTCGTCCGGGAACAGCTCGGCCGCGCCCTTCAGGAGTTCAGCGGTGGTGCTCACTTGTCGCCTCCGTCGAAGTGCGGGTTCTCCCAGATGACCGTCGCGCCCATGCCGAAGCCGACGCACATGGTGGTCAGGCCGTAGCGGACCTCCGGCTGCTCCTCGAACTGGCGGGCCAGCTGCGTCATCAGACGGACGCCGGAGGAGGCGAGCGGGTGGCCGTAGGCGATCGCGCCGCCGTACTGGTTGACGCGCTCGTCGTCGTCCGCGATGCCGTAGTGGTCGAGGAAGGCCAGCACCTGGACTGCGAAGGCCTCGTTGATCTCGAACAGGCCGATGTCGGAGATGGACAGACCCGCCTGGGCGAGGGCCTTCTCCGTGGCCGGGATCGGGCCGTAGCCCATGACCTCCGGCTCCACGCCCGCGAAGGCGTAGGAGACGAGGCGCATCCTGACCGGCAGGTTGTTCTCGCGTGCGAAGTCCTCGCTCGCGAGGATCGACGCGGTGGCGCCGTCGTTCAGACCGGCCGCGTTGCCGGCGGTGACCCGGCCGTGCACGCGGAACGGCGTCTTGAGACCGGAGAGGCTCTCCAGGGTCGTACCCGGGCGCATCGGCTCGTCGGCCGTGACCAGGCCCCAGCCGGTCTCGCCGGCCTCGGGGTTGGTGCGGCGCACCGAGATCGGCACCAGGTCCTGCTGGATCTTGCCGTTGGCGTAGGCCTTGGCGGCCTTCTCCTGCGAGCGCACCGCGTACTCGTCGGCGCGCAGCTTGGTGATCTGCGGGTAGCGGTCGTGCAGGTTCTCCGCGGTCATGCCCATGAAGAGGGCCGACTCGTCGACCAGCTTCTCGCTGACGAAGCGCGGGTTCGGGTCCACGCCCTCGCCCATCGGGTGGCGGCCCATGTGCTCCACGCCACCGGCGATGACGGCGTCGTAGGCGCCGAAGGCGATCGAACCGGCGGTGGTCGTCACGGCGGTCAGGGCGCCGGCGCACATGCGGTCGATCGAGTAGCCGGGGACGGACTGCGGCAGACCCGCGAGGATGCCGGCGGTGCGGCCGAGGGTCAGGCCCTGGTCGCCGATCTGCGTGGTCGCGGCGATGGCGACCTCGTCGATCTTCTTCGGGTCCAGGCCGGGGTTGCGGCGCAGCAGCTCCCGGATCGCCTTCACGACGAGGTCGTCGGCGCGGGTCTCGTGGTAGATGCCCTTCGGGCCCGCCTTGCCGAACGGGGTGCGGACGCCGTCTACGAAGACGACGTCCCTGACGGTACGAGGCACGATGGCTCTCCTCCAGGGTGCGGGATGGCACTGCTGCGACGCGCAAGCACTGAGCGCGCGCTCAGGTCCCATGCTACTTATGAGTAACGTAGCTGCACAGTCCTGCCGGGGGGAGCGGCGAACGTCACACCTCCGCGGACTCCTCGCCGATCTTGGCGTGAACTCGACGTCCCTGTTCCGCCTCCGCGGCCCCCACGGCGCGCGGAGCGACCGCGTGAGGCACCCCGGACGGGTCAGGCACCCTTCGCCGACAGCGCGCTCACCAGCACGGGCGCCACCTGCTCCACCTGCCACGCCCGCGCGCCGTACCCCGCCAGCGCGGCTCCCACGGACCCGGCGTCCACCACACTCGGCGGTTCCCAGCAAAGACGCCGCACGGTGTCCGGGGACACCAGGTTCTCCTGAGGCATGTTGAGCTGCTCGGCCAGCGCCGACACCCGCGCCCGGGCCGCGGACAGCCGAGCCGCGGCGGCCGGGTCCTTGTCGGCCCACGCACGAGGCGGCGGCGGCCCGGTCACCGGCTGCCCGGGCTGGGGCAGCGCGCTGTCCGGAAGGGCCTTCGCCCGGTCCACGGCCGCTTGCCACTGCTCCAGCTGGCGCCGTCCCATCCGGTGCCCGAAGCCGTTCAGCGCGGCGAGGGCGTGCGCGTCCGACGGCAGAGCGAGCGCCGCCTCGACGATCGCCACATCGCTCAGCACCTTGCCCGGCGACACGTCCCGCCGCTGCGCGATGCGATCCCGTGTCTGCCACAGCTCCCGTACGACGGCCAGCTGCCTGCGCCGCCGCACCTTGTGCATCCCGGACGTCCGGCGCCAGGGATCCTTGCGGGGCTCGGCGGGCGGCGCGGCCGCGATCGCGTCGAACTCCTGCAGGGCCCACTCCAGCTTGCCCTGCCGGTCCAGCTCCTTCTCCAGGGCGTCCCGCAGGTCGACCAGGAGTTCCACGTCCAGGGCGGCGTAACGCAGCCACGGCTCGGGCAGCGGCCGGGTGGACCAGTCGACGGCGGAGTGGCCCTTCTCCAGGACATAGCCGAGGACGCCCTCGACCATGGCGCCGAGGCCGACGCGGGGGAATCCGGCGAGCCGGCCGGCCAGCTCGGTGTCGAAGAGCCGGGTCGGGACCATACCTATCTCGCGCAGACAGGGCAGGTCCTGGGTGGCCGCGTGCAGCACCCACTCGACGCCGGACAGCGCCTCGCCGAGGCCGGACAGGTCGGGGCAGGCGACCGGGTCGATCAGCGCGGAGCCGGCGCCCTCGCGGCGCAGCTGCACCAGGTAGGCGCGCTGGCCGTACCGGTAGCCGGAGGCGCGCTCGGCGTCCACGGCGACGGGGCCCGAGCCGGCGGCGAAGGTGGCGATCACCTCGGCGAGGGCGGCCTCGTCCACGATCACGGGCGGAATGCCCTCACGGGGTTCGAGCAACGGAGTCGGCGCCCCGGTCACAGAAGATCCGGCGTCGTCCGGAGGCGTGCCTCCGTGGGTGCGCAGGGAGCTGTCTGCTGCGGTGTCTTGGGCGTCGGTCACCTGTCAAGGGTATCCGTGAGTGGACGGCGCCCGTCGCCGGAACGTTCCGTCGACGGGCGCCCGAGGGTCGTAAACCAGTCAGCCCGGTGGGACTTCCGGTTCCTGTCACGGAACCGGCGGTTACCCCGAAGGAGGCATGCGCAGGGCTCAGTGGATGATCCCCGTGCGCAGGGCCACGGCCACCATGCCCGCGCGGTCGCCGGTGCCCAGCTTGCGGGCGATGCGGGCCAGGTGGCTCTTGACGGTGAGGGCGGACAGGCCCATGGAGACGCCGATCGCCTTGTTCGACTGGCCTTCGGCGACCAGCCGCAGCACCTCGACCTCCCGTCCGGACAGCTCCCGGTAGCCGCCCGGGTGGCTCGGGGCACCCGGGGGGCGGCGGTGCATCCGGGCGGCGGAACCGAGGGGAGCGGCGCCGGGCCGGGCGGGCAGGCCGATGTTGGTGCGGGTGCCGGTGACGACGTAGCCCTTGACCCCTCCGGCCAGGGCGTTGCGGACCGCGCCGATGTCGTCGGCGGCGGAGAGGGCCAGCCCGTTGGGCCAGCCCGCGGCGCGGGTCTCGGACAGCAGGGTCAGGCCGGAGCCGTCGGGCAGATGGACGTCGGCGACACAGATGTCGCGGGGGTTGCCGATGCGGGGACGAGCCTCCGCGATCGACGAGGCTTCGATGACATCACGCACACCGAGCGCCCACAGATGGCGGGTGACGGTGGAACGGACGCGCGGGTCGGCCACGACGACCATGGCGGTCGGCTTGTTCGGGCGGTAGGCGACCAGGCTTGCGGGCTGCTCGAGGAGAACGGACACCAGGCCTCCTGGGTGGGGGGACGGGGCCGGCTTGGGGGGAGGTAGCCGGGACGAACCGTGCTTTCAAGGTCACAGTCGTCTTCGGCAGCAAACTCGTCTGCCTTTAGAGAATGATCACGATCTAGTGAGTAACAATCTGTGCAATTCGGACACGCGATCGATCATCTGGAGATCGAGTCGGTTCAAGCGGGTGCGATTCGAGTGCGCAAAGTGGCCGTATCGACAAAGAGATGGTCAACAGGACGTCCGTGAGGATTAACCCGTGAAAAGCCGGGGGTCAGGTCACCGCGACTGCGGGTCCCTGCGCTGCGGCAGGGTGACCACGGAGGCGTCGCCCGGCCCGGCCGGCGGCAGCCCACCGACCTGGGCCAGCAGATCGCACCAGGAGGCCAGGTGAGTCGCCGTGTCCGGCACTCCGCCCAGGCCCTCGCGAGGCGTCCAGGAGGCCCGGATCTCGATCTGCGAGGCGGCCGGCCGCTCCGCCAGGCCGCCGAAGTAGTGCGAGCTGGCGCGCGTGATCGTGCCGCTCGGCTCGCCGTAGCCGAGCCCGCGCGCCTGCAGCGCTCCCGTCAGCCACGACCAGCACACCTCGGGCAGCAGCGGATCGGCCGCCATCTCCGGCTCCAGCTCCGCGCGCACCAGCGTCACCAGCCGGAACGTCCCCTGCCAGGCATCGTGCCCGGCCGGGTCGTGCAGCAGTACCAGCCGTCCGTCGGCCAGCTCCTGCTCGCCGTCGACCACCACGGCCTCCAGCGCGTACGCGTACGGGGCGAGCCGCTGCGGCGCGCGTGTCGGCTCCACCTCGACCTGCGGCCGCACCCGCGCGGTCCGCAGCGCGTCGACCGCGGCCCGGAAGACGGGCGGCAGCGCACCGCCCGCCCGCCCCTCCGCGTCATCCATTCCGTCAGCGCCGTCCGACAGTCGTCCCTGAGCCGCAGCCATGCGGGGAAGAGTAAGGGGAACAGGGCCCGCACGCAGGGAGGGACACCCCCGAAGGGCAGCCGCACTTCTCCGCTCGCGGCCGTGCGAGACTTGCCGTCGTGAGTGCCAACGCAAGCCCCTCGGGCCAGCAGCCGACAGCAACGTACGACAGCGCCTTCCTCAAGGCGTGCAGGCGCGAAGCCGTGCCGCACACCCCCGTGTGGTTCATGCGCCAGGCCGGCCGCTCCCTGCCCGAGTACCGCAAGGTGCGCGAGGGCATCCCGATGCTCGAGTCCTGCATGCGGCCCGAGCTGGTCACCGAGATCACACTGCAGCCGGTGCGCCGGCACGACGTGGACGCGGCGATCTACTTCAGTGACATCGTCGTGCCGCTCAAGGCCATCGGCATCGACCTCGACATCAAGCCGGGCGTCGGCCCGGTCGTCGAGCAGCCCGTCCGCACCCGCGCCGACCTCGCCCGGCTGCGCGACCTCACCCCCGAGGACGTCTCCTACGTCACCGAGGCGATCGGCCTGCTCACCCGCGAGCTGGGCGCCACCCCGCTGATCGGTTTCGCCGGTGCGCCGTTCACCCTCGCGAGCTATCTGGTCGAGGGCGGTCCCTCTCGCACGTACGAGAACGCCAAAGCAATGATGTACGGCGACCCGGAGCTGTGGGCCGACCTGCTCGACCGCCTCGCCGACATCACCGCCGCCTTCCTGAAGGTGCAGATCGAGGCCGGCGCCAGCGCGGTCCAGCTGTTCGACTCCTGGGCGGGCGCCCTGGCCCCGGCCGACTACCGGACGTCGGTCATGCCCGCCTCGGTGAAGGTCTTCGAGGCCGTCGCCGGGTACGGCGTCCCGCGCATCCACTTCGGTGTCGGCACCGGTGAGCTGCTGGGCCTCATGGGCCAGGCGGGCGCGGACGTCGTCGGCGTCGACTGGCGTGTCCCGCTGGACGAGGCCGTGCGCCGGGTCGGCCCCGGCAAGGCGCTCCAGGGCAACCTCGACCCGACGGTCCTGTTCACCGACAAGGACACCGTCGAGGCCAAGGCCGGCGAGGTGCTGGCCGCGGCCGCCGGTCTGGAGGGCCACGTCTTCAACCTCGGCCACGGCGTCATGCCGAACACCGACCCGGACGCGCTGACCCGGCTCGTGGAGTACGTCCACACCGTCACCGCGCGCTGACTCACCAGCTGTAGTGGGGCCGTGCCCGCCTGCCGAACAGCAGGCCGGGCGGCTCCGGCGGGGGAGGCGTGCCGGGCTTGAGCGGCCAGGCCAGCAGCATGCCCGCCGCGAAGCCCACCACATGGGCCGCGTACGCCACGGTTCCGGCACCGGAGACGCCGTGCCCGGAGGAGTACACCGCCTGGAGCCCGAACCAGAAGCCCAGCACCAGCCAGGCGGGCAGCCTGAGCGGCAGGAAGACCAGGAACGGGACGAGGACCCAGACCCTGGCCTTCGGGTACAGCACCAGATAGGCGCCGAGGACCCCGGCGATCGCGCCGGACGCGCCGATCAGCGGATCGCCGGAGGTGTCGTTGAGCAGCGCGAAGCCGTAGCCGGCCGCGTAGCCGCAGACGACGTAGAAGAGGAAGTAGCGGATGTGGCCCATCCGGTCCTCGACGTTGTTCCCGAAGATCAGCAGGAAGAGCATGTTCCCCAGCAGATGCAGCCAGCCGCCGTGCAGGAACATCGCCGTGAAGACCGACAGCGCCGGTGACTTGTCGTAGCCCGGCGGAGCCACGACACAGCCCGGACCGTGCGGGCCCACGCCCACCGCGCCCGTCGGCACCACCCGCGGCATCTGATGGTGGATCAGCTCCGTGGGGACCGCCGCGTAGCGGTCCATGAAGGCGTGCAGATGACACAGCTGCGCCAGGTCGCCGGCGCCGGCCACGGAACCGGCTATGCCGGGCGTGGTGATGAACACGAGGACGTTGACGGCGATGAGCGCGTACGTCACCCAAGGGGTACGGCGCACCGGGTTCACGTCATGGACGGGGATGACCACACAGAAGTAGTGCCCGCGATGGGGCGCGCGAATCGGTGAACGCCGCCCGGCAGGTGTGCGTATCTCTCCTCAACCGACGTGAGGATCAGGCGATGAGTGCGAACGCTCCACAGGTTTCGGCGATGCATGCCCTGCCCGATGGCGAGGCGGAGCTGTCCTTGGTGATACGGCTTCCCTGGGAGGATCTGGCGCGGCTCGGTCAGGAGGCGGGGCGGCTCGCTTCGCAGATGCAGCGGCCGGTGACGCTGGACGAGGCGGTGAGTTATCGGCTGCGGTCCACCCGGCCGTCGGCGTCCCATGCGAAGCCCGCGGGAGAGCAGCCCACGGCTGTGACGTCGAGCGCGGCTGTCACCTCCCTGCCGCGGATCAGCGGAACGGCTTAGCGGACCGCACTTTCGAGGTCGCCTTCCGCGCTGCCACCAGAACCGGGTCCCACACCGGTGAGAACGGAGGCGCATAGCCCAGGTCCAGGGCTGTCATCTGTTCCACCGTCATCTGCGCGGTCAGCGCCACCGCGGCGATGTCGACCCGCTTGGCAGCGCCCTCCCGGCCGACGATCTGGACGCCGAGCAGCCGGCCCGTGCGGCTTTCGGCGAGCATCTTGACCGTCATGGGGGAGGCGCCGGGATAGTAGCCGGCGCGGCTGGTCGACTCGATGGTGACCGTCTCGAACCGCAGGCCCACCCGGCGGGCGTCCTTCTCGCGCAGGCCGGTGCGGGCGATCTCCAGGTCGCACACCTTGCTGACGGCCGTGCCGACGACACCCGGGAAGGTGGCGTAGCCACCGCCGGCGTTGGTGCCGATGACCTGTCCGTGCTTGTTGGCGTGGGTGCCGAGCGGGACGTACTGCTCCTGGCCGGAGACCAGGTTCAGCACCTCCACGCAGTCGCCGCCCGCCCAGATGTTCTCGTGGCCGCGCACCCGCATCGCGAGGTCGGTCAGCAGACCGCCGTGGGCGCCGACGGGAAGACCGGCCGACTGGGCGAGGGCGGTCTCCGGGCGGACGCCGATGCCCAGGATCACCAGGTCCGCGGGGTACTCGGCGTCCTCCGTGACCACCGCGCGGACCCGGCCGTCCTGCGCGGTGAGGAGCTTGGTGACCTCGGCGTCGTTCACCATGGTGATGCCGAGGCCCTCCATGGCCCGGTGCACCAGGCGGCCCATGTCCGGGTCGAGCGTGGACATGGGTTCCTTGCCGCGATTGACGACCGTCACCTCGAAGCCGCGGTTGATCAGCGCCTCCGCCATCTCCACCCCGATGTAGCCGGCGCCCACGACCACCGCCTTGCGGCCACGCGTGCGTGCCAGGGTGTCGAGCAGGGCCTGGCCGTCGTCGAGGGTCTGCACGCCGTGCACGCCGGGGGCGTCCGCGCCGGGCAGGTCCGGGCGGACCGGGCGGGCCCCGGTGGCGATGACGAGCTTGTCGTACGACGTCCAGGACTCGGTGCCGGCATCGACGTCACGCGCGCGTACCCGCTGCCCGGCCACGTCGAGCCCGACGACCTCGGTGCGCAGCCGCAGGTCGATCCCGCGTTCCCGGTGTTCCTCGGGCGTGCGGGCGATCAACTGGTCGCGCTCGGGGACCTCGCCGCCCACCCAGTACGGGATGCCGCACGCCGAGAAGGAGGTGAAGTGGCCGCGTTCGAAGGCCACGATCTCCAGCTCCTCGGGTCCCTTCAGCCGGCGGGCCTGCGATGCCGCGGACATGCCCGCGGCATCGCCGCCGATCACGACCAGCCGTTCCGTCCCGCCCCGCCCCTCGCTCATGCTCATGGGAACACGCTACGGGGCGCGGGCATTTCAGTCCCGGTCCGCCCCCTCGGCGGACTGCGGTGCCGGGCGGGCCGACGGCAGCGGACCCAGCGCGGTCATCGCCGGCGCGGACTCCGGGCGGCGCGGCAGCCGGGGGCGTACGACCCGCAGCCACAGCAGCGCCAGCAGGGCGGCGAAGGCCGCGAACGGCAGGGCGGCGCCGAGCGCGAGGACGATCCAGCGCAGCATCGTGGCGAACACGTGCCAGCCGCCCGCCAGCGCGTCCACGATGCCCGGTGTGTCGTCACCGGCCGCCTTCTGCACGGGCGTCTCGGACAGCGACAGGGTGATGGTGGCCAGGCTCGTGCGGTCCTTCAGGGACGCCTGCCGGGCCAGCAGGGCCTCCAGGTCCGCCTGGCGCCCGCTCAACTCGCCCTCCAGCGTGACGACATCGCTCAGCTTGGTCGCCCGGTCCATCAGCGCGCGGATCCGGTTCACGCTGGCCCGCTGCGACGTGATCCGGCTGTCGACGTCCACGACCTGGTCGGTGACGTCCACCGCCTTGGCCGTGCGGTCGATCAGCCTGCCCGTGCCCTGCAGGCCGGTGAGGACCTGGTCGTACATCGCGGTGGGCACGCGCAGCACCACCCGGGTGTTCTCGTGGCCTTCGGCGTCCCGGCCGGTGTTCTCCTTGCCGACGTAGCCGCCCGCGTCCTCGGCGGTCGTCCGGGCCTCGGCCAGGGCCTTGGGCACGTCCTTGACCTCGACGGTGAGGGAGGCGGTGCGGATGATCGCGTTCGCGGCGGGATCGGGCGTCCTGGGCGCGGACTTGCCCTTGTCCGCCGTGGCGCCGGACGCGTCGGCCTGCCGGGCCCCGGCGCCCGCCGCGGACTTCGAGTCGCCGCCGCCCGAGTCGTCCACGCCGCTGCACCCGGCGAGCGCGACGGACGCGACGAGCAGGACCCCGGCCAGGGCCCGGACGGACGGTGCGGAACGTGCGGGCCGTGCGGAACGTGCAGTGCGCATGGGCGGTACCCCCCGATGGCCGAGACCGATGACGCTCATACGACGGCGAAGGCGGCCCGGACGTTTGCGGTGGCCGGTTCCGAAGCGGTCACGGTCCGGACTCGGCGCGGCCACCGGGCCGGTGGAGCGGGACCCTCGGGCCCCGGCGGGCGTGTCAGTGGGATCTGAGAAAGTGGGAGGCATGAGCGCAACGGGTACGAGCACGGGGCACGTCGTCGTCATCGGAGCCGGTATCGCCGGGCTGGCCGCCGCCCACCGGCTGCTGGGGCGCGGCGCGCAGGTGACCGTGCTGGAGGCCTCCGAGCGGGTCGGCGGCAAGCTGCTGCCCGGTGAGATCGCCGGTGTGCGGGTCGACCTGGGTGCCGAGTCGATGCTCGCCCGCCGCCCCGAGGCCGTGGCCCTCGCCCGCGAGGCGGGCCTCGCCGATCGGCTGCGGCCGCCGGCCACCGCGACCGCCTCGATCTGGACCCGTGGCGCCCTGCGGCCCATGCCCAAGGGCCATGTGATGGGCGTGCCCGGCACCGCCGCCGCGCTCTCCGGTCTCCTGTCCGACGAGGGCCTGGCCCGCATCGAGCGCGACGCGGCCCTGCCCCGCACCGAGGTCGGCGACGACGTGGCCGTGGGGGAGTACGTGGCGGCCCGGCTCGGCCGCGAGGTCGTGGACCGCCTGGTCGAGCCCCTGCTCGGCGGGGTGTACGCGGGGGACGCGTACCGCATCTCGATGCGGTCGGCCGTCCCGCAGCTCTTCCAGGCGGCGCACGAGCACGCCTCCCTGACCGAGGCGGTCCGCGGGATCCAGGCGAAGGCGGCGACGGCCCGGCAGACCGGCCCGGTCTTCCTGGGCATCGAGGGCGGAGTGGGCACGCTTCCCCTCGCGGTCGCCGAGTCGGTGCGGGCGCGCGGGGGGGAGATTCTGACCGGGACGCCGGTGCGGGAGCTGCGCCGGGGGGGCGCCGCGGAGGGGGGCGCCGCGGGCGGGCCGGGAGCGTCCGGCGCGACAGGAGACGTGGACCCGCGGCGCGGCGCCGGGGCGGCGCGGCCGGACGCCGCGTGGCGCGTCGTGGCCGGTGACCGGGTGCTGTACGCGGACGCCGTCGTCCTCGCCGTCCCCGCCCGCGCGGCCGCCGATCTGCTGCGTGACGAGTCCCCGGAGGCCGCCGCCGGCCTGGCCGCCGTCGAGTACGCCTCCATGGCCCTGGTCACCCTCGCCTACCGGCGAGCCGACCTGCGTCTCCCCGAGGGCAGCGGCTTCCTGGTGCCGCCCGTCGACGGCCGCACCATCAAGGCGTCCACCTTCGCCTCCCAGAAGTGGGGCTGGATCGCCGAGCAGGACCCCGACGTGGTCGTGCTGCGCACCTCGGTGGGCCGCCACGGCGAGACGGCGATCCTCCAGCGGGACGACGCCGGCCTCGCCGAGGTCTCCCGGCACGACCTGCGCGAGGCCACCGGCCTGGACGCCGTGCCCGTGGAGACCCGCGTCACCCGCTGGACCGACGGCCTGCCGCAGTACCCGGTCGGGCACCACGCGCGCGTGGCCCGTATCCGCGAGCAGGTCGCCAAGCTGCCGGGGCTCGCGGTCTGCGGCGCGCAGTACGACGGCGTCGGCATCCCGGCGTGCATCGCGAGCGCGTACGCGGCGGTGGACCAGCTGGCCGGAGACCCGACGGGCGTCGAGGAGCTGACCGCCAACCCGGTGCAGAGCCTGCACGGCGGAGCGGGAGAATAGGGACCATGAGTGACGACGCCCCCACCACCGAGCCCGGCAGGATCCCGAACAAGGGCAAGCTGGCCAAGGACCTCAACGATGTCATCCGCTACACCCTCTGGTCGGTCTTCAAGCTGAAGGACGTGCTGCCCGAGGACCGCGCGGGATACGCCGACGAGGTCCAGGAGCTGTTCGACCAGCTCGCCGCCAAGGACGTGACGATCCGCGGGACCTACGACGTGTCCGGCCTGCGCGCCGACGCCGACCTCATGATCTGGTGGCACGCCGAGACCAGCGACCAGCTCCAGGAGGCGTACAACCTCTTCCGCCGCACCAGGCTCGGCCGCACCCTCGAGCCGGTGTGGTCGAACATGGCGCTGCACCGCCCCGCCGAGTTCAACCGCTCGCACATCCCGGCGTTCCTCGCCGACGAGACGCCCCGCAACTACGTGAGCGTCTACCCCTTCGTGCGCTCCTACGACTGGTACCTGCTGCCCGACGAGGACCGCCGCCGCATGCTCGCCGACCACGGCAAGATGGCCCGCGGCTACCCGGACGTGCGCGCCAACACGGTCGCCTCGTTCTCCCTCGGCGACTACGAGTGGATCCTCGCCTTCGAGGCCGACGAGCTGTACCGCATCGTCGACCTCATGCGCCACCTGCGTGCCTCCGAGGCCCGCATGCACGTCCGCGAAGAGGTGCCGTTCTACACGGGTCGCCGCAAGGACATCGCGGAGCTGGTGGCGGGCCTGGCCTGAAGCGCCCCGTAAGGGCGCGGGGCTGCAGCGACGTGCGGCCCGACCCGGGGTGGACGCGGGGCCGGCCGGCGACCCACCGCGGCACCCCGGTGGAGCGCCTGGGTGTATTGACCCGCGTGAACAACCCTGCGGGTCAATACACCTAGCGCCGGTCGGCCTTGCCCTTGAGGGCGTCCCGCCGGGACGACTCGTCCGCCCGACCGCCGGCGGCGACCGGCTCCTGGCGTGGCGCGCAGGACGCGTGCCGGGCGGGGAGGCGGCCCTCCAGCAGATAGGCGTCGAGGTGCGCGTCGACGCACTTGTTGGGGCCGCCGCCGATGCCGTGCGTGCCCGCGTCCCGCTCGGTCACCAGCACCGAACCGGCCAGCCGCCGGTGCATCTCCACCGAGCCCGCGTACGGCGCGGCCGCGTCCCGTTCGGCCGCCAGGACCAGCACCGGAGGCAGCTCGCCCGGCCCGGTCCGTACGTCAAGCGGCTGCTGCCGGGGCGCCGGCCAGTAGGCGCACGGCAGGTTCGTCCACGCGTTGTCCCAGGTCTCGAAGGGCGCCACCCGGGCCAGCCGGGTGTTGTCGCGGTCCCACACCTTCCAGTCCGTCGGCCAGGACGCGTCGTTGCACTCGACGGCCGTGTACACCGCGCTGCCGTTCTCCGCCTCGGCGCTCGTCTCGGCGCTCGGGGCCGCCAGCCGGATCAGCGGCTTCGGGTCGCCGTGGAGATAGGCCGACAGGGCCTCGGCCCGGCTCGGCCAGAAGTCGTCGTAGTACCCGGCCGTCAGGAACGCGTTCTGCAGCTGGCCCGGACCGACCTTCCCGCCCGCCGCCTTCCCGGCCAGCCGCTCGCGTGCGGTGTCGTAACTGCGCTGCACCCTCGCGGGCGTGGCACCGAGCCGGTACACGTCGTCGTGGCGGGCGATCCAGTCACGGAAGTCCGCCCAGCGCTCCTCGAACGCGGCCGACTGGGCGAGGTTGTTGCGGTACCAGACCTTCTCCGGGTCCGGGTCCACCGCCGAGTCCAGCACCATGCGCCGCACGTGCGAGGGGAACATCGTCGCGTACAGCGCGCCGAAGTAGGTGCCGTACGACGCCCCCATGAACGTCAGCCGGTCCTCGCCCAGCGCGGCCCGCAGGACGTCCAGGTCACGGGCGTTGTTGAGCGAGGTGTAGTGGCGCAGCCTGCTGCCCGAGCGCTGGGCGCAGCCACGCGCGTACGCCTTCGCCTGGGCGATGCGCTGCCGCTTGTACGCCTCCGACGGGTGTGTCGGTGACGCGGTGGGCGCCTTGGAGAACCGTTTGGGGTCCTCGCAGGACAGCGGCGCCGAACGGCCCACCCCGCGCGGGGCGTAGCCGACCAGGTCGTAGGCGGCGGCGATCCGCTTCCACTCCGGGACCATGCCGATCAGCGGGAAGTACATGCCGGAGGCGCCGGGACCGCCCGGGGTGTAGACGAGGGCGCCCTGCCGGGGGACCTTCCGCTTGCTGTTGTGCGGGTCCTTCTGCGTGGCCTGGGTCCGGCTCACGGTCAGCTCGATCCGCCTGCCGTCCGGGTGGGCGTAGTCCAGCGGGACGGTCACCGTGCCGCACCGCAGACCGCTCGGCGCTTCCGGGATGTCGGCGGCCGAGCACGCGCCGAAGTCGATACCGGCCGCCCGGGCGCGGGCCACGGCGACCGCGGTGCCGCGCAGCTCGGCCGTGCCGGGCACACCGGGTGCCCCGGGGCCGGCGGGTGTGCCGCCCGCGGGGGCCGCGGCCAGCGTGGTCAGGAGCAAGGACCCGGCGGCCGAGTACAGGGCGGCAGCTCTCATCGCGTATCCCTTCGGTGCGCGGCGGCGATGGCGTGGCTGCCACGGCCCGGCGACAACAAAAGGGATGTTTCGTTCGGCTGTCGGCGAAGGCAAGCACCATCGGGCCGGTGTCGGCGCCAATGCCCCTTATGCGCCCCCCGGAGGTGCCCTCACTCCCGCCGTGGCTGGTCGCGGTGGGCGAAGGCCGCGCGCAGTTCCGGCTCGCCGATCGCGCGGACGCCGCGTACGGCGACGGAGGTGAGGAACGACCGCTCGTCGCCGGCCGGCCCCCGGGTGAGCGTGCCCAGCAGCCGCTGCCCGGCCGGGGAGGCCCAGCGCGAGTACGGGTGCACCTCGAACCGGGCGAGGGCGAGGCAGCTCAGGGACAGCGTCAGGGGCAGGGCGAACCACAGACCGACCAGGAGTCGTGGCGTCCCGGTCTGGACGGGCAGCAGCAGCGCGGTCACCCCCAGCACCGCCACGGCCCACGTGGCGGCGCGCACCTGGCGCACGGCGGCCCCCACGGTCGTACCGGCGCCGTCGGGCACGGCGAGGCCCGCGCGCACCAGCCCGTCGGCCAGCCGGCGCACCGCCTCCGCGCCGGCCGCCCGCGCCCGCACCGGAGCGATCCGGGACTGGCCCTCCGGTCCGATCGCCCCTATGACGGACCGCTCCATCTCGTCACGCCCTCGCGGGTCCACCACCGTGGCCCAGCCGGTGTGCGCGAGCAGCAGCCGCCGCTGCCGGGCCATGGACACCAGGGTCACATCGGCGACCCGGGCCGGGCCGCCGGACAGGAACGCCGCCTCGTACAGCGTCAGAGCGTGCTCCCGGTCCGCCGGCATGACATCCGTGACGTCCGTGTCCACGGTCGCCGCGCGGACGGCCGCCAGACACAGCCGGGTGCACGCCGTGCCGGCGAAACCCCAGGCCAGGAGCAGGAGAAGGACCCAGAACATGACGTGTTTCTATGCCAGAGGCGGGTGAAAAAGCCATGCCCTGTTCACGATCCGGACGATGCGTGGCCGGTATGTGACGTTCCGTTTTCCGTGCAGGTCAGGGGCCGGTCGTCTGCGGCGGCGCACTGGTGGTGGCGGGCGGCAGGGCGTACGTCTCACCCGGCGAGGGCGCCACCGGGACCGCCGCGCTCGGGTCGACCGCCGACGGCGACGGCACGGGCGTGGCCGAGGCGGCCAGGTCCCGGGAGAGCGCGGCGAAATCGACGTATCCCGTCGCCTCCAGGATCCTGATGTGGTCCAGGACGGTCGTGTTGGCGTCGTCGGCGAGGTCGCGGACCAGGGAGTTCTGGGTGCCGGCCCGGACCTCGGCGACCAGGGAGAACACACGGCCGTGTGCCAGCCGGAGGATGCCGGCGAACCGGCGGTCGAAGTCCTGCCCCCGCGCCGGTTCCAGGGCGGCCAGCCACTGCTTCTGCTGCTCGTTGGGTTCGTTGGGCAGGGGGACGCCGAGCTGGGTGGCGACGGTCCGTACGTGCGCGTCGAGGGAGGTGTGCCCGTCGACGAGGTGCTGCCCCGCGGCGCGGACGGCGGGCGTGGTCCCCTTCCGCTCCGCCAGCTGCCCGGCGGGCAGCTCCCACAGACCCGCCAGCCGTACCTTGGTGATGAAGTCCCGGTCCTGCGCGGACAGCGGGCCGTACGGGGTGGTGACGGTGTGCGCGCTCAGCACGCTCGCACCGGTCGCCCCCTGCCGGTCCGCGTACGACCAGAGCGGGAACAGCAGCGCCGCGGTCGTGGCCGCGAGGCCGGTGATGACGAGCCCGGTGCCGCTGAATATGCCTCGGCCCTTGATCGGGGGTCGCGGTCGCATGGCGCCTCCTGTACGGCACCGCACACCAGGGTTGCTTGAGGGTGGGTGGGTGCGGCTTGGCATATTACTGCGGCGGCGGGGTCGGCCTGGTACGGCGCTGTCGAGCTGGGGGGCGTCCGCCGGCTGCGGGCCTGCGCTGCGGCTGCGGGTGCGTCGTGGTTTCTCGCGCAGTTCCCCGCGCCACTGGGGGGCTGTGGTGCCGTCGGCCTTGTGGCACCGTCGCTGCGGACAGGCAGGCGAAACCTGTCCCGGGCGCCCTCTCACCCTCTGCGCAGCAGTACCTTCCGGGCCGTCCGGGCCACCCGCGCCGCCGGCTTCCGTGACCTCGGCGCCGGGCCCGCGCGGTCCAGCCACCACTCACGGAGGTCCCGGCGGGCCCCCGCGTCCTCCGGCAGCCCAGCACTCAGCACGTGTCCGGCGAAGTCCAGCGCGTCCTGGCGGTACCCGCCGGTCATCGGCCGCTTCCGCGCGTACTCCAGGAACGCCGGCCGATACCCCGTGCCCAGGATCACCGGCAGCTCGGGTGCCACCTTTGCCACCACGTCCGCCCGCTTCGCCGCGAGCGCCCGTGCCTGCACCCCCATCCGCGCCCGGTCGAACCCCTCCGGCACCGGCGTCCCGGCCACCAGCGCCGAGAGCACCGCGGCCTCGGCGACCCCGAGCCGCTCCCGAGCCGTCTCGCGGGCGCGGACGCCGTCCAGGGGCCGTGCCATGACACCCCCGGCCCCCACACCACCGGCGCCGGTACCCGTACGTCGGCCCACTCCACCGTCACCGACCACGGCTGCCGTGCGCCGGCCCCCCGCCACGGCGTGGGTCGCAGCCGCGGCCATCCCCGCGGACGCTCGCGTGTAGCCCTTTCTCAGTGCCTCGCGGATCGTGGTCAGCTCGCGTTCCAGTTCGGCCGGTTCCGGGAAGTTCTCGTCTCGTTCCAGCAGGACACCGGGTGGGGTGGTCCGGGAGGCGAGGTCGGTCAGGACGGCGAGGACCGCGGGCGGGACGGGGTGTGCGTGGCTGTCGTGCCAGACGCCGTCCCGTTCGAAGCCGCCCGCGACATGGACGTAGGCGATCGCCTCCAGCGGCAGCGCGGCCAGCGCCTGCGCCGGGTCCTCACCTCGGTTGACGTGGTTGGTGTGCAGGTTGGCCACGTCGATGAGCAGCCGTACGCCGGTCCGCTCGACCAGCTCGGACAGGAACTCCCCCTCGGTCAGCTCCTCACCCGGCCATGAGAACAGCGCGGCGATGTTCTCCAGGGCCAACGGAACCGGCAGCGCGTCCTGGGCGATGCGGACGTTCTCGCACAGCACCTCCAGCGCGTCCCGGGTGCGCGGCACGGGCAGCAGGTGCCCGGCCTCCAGCGGCGGGGAGGCGGTGAGCGCGCCGCCCGCCCGGACGAACGCGATGTGCTCGGTGACCAGTGGGGCGCCGAGCGCCTCCACCCGCTCGGCGAGCGCCGTCAGCCGGCCCTCGTCGGGGCGGTCCGCGCCGCCGAGGCCGAGGGAGACGCCGTGCGGGATCACCGTCACGCCGCGCTCGCGCAGCCGCAGCAGCGATTCGGGGAGGTGGCCCGGGCAGATGTTCTCCGCCACGACCTCCACCCAGTCGATGCCCGGCATACGCTCCACGGCGTCCGCGATCTCCGGCCGCCAGCCGATCCCCGTGCCCAGTCGCCGCATGGCGTTTCCCCCCGTGCTCGTGCGTCGAGTGACGGGGGTATGGCCCCGGCGGGCGGCCCCGAACCCCCTCGGTGGCGCGTTCAGAGCAACATTTGAGGTTCCGGCCCGGGCGGTCGGTGGCCCGTCACCGCGGTACGGGCCACCGCTCCGGTGCGCGGCCCAGCAGGCGCAGCGCCTCCTCCAGGGGGCCGGACCCGGCCGGTACCTGCCGGGCGGGGGCGAAGGCGAAACCCGGGCCCCGGCGGTCGGGGTCGGCAGGCACCTGCCGGGCCACGGCGAGCGCGGCGCCGCGGACGTGGTCCGGCAGTTCCACACCGACACCGAGGGCGGCGGCGACATCCCAGGCGTGCACCACGTAGTCGATGAAGTGGAAGCCGATCGCCCGGCCGCCGGGGAAGCCGCCGCCCAGCTCCGGCAGCGCGAACCGCCGTTCCGGCGCACCCGGCTCGGCGAACGCGGCGAGTACGGCGGTGGCGGCCGACCGGTGCACCCGGGCGGGGTCGGCCATGTCCTCCGGCTCCCGCCAGTACGCCGCCTCCTGCCCCGCGCCGCGCGCCGCCGCGGCGAACCCGAGATGCTGTGCGGTCATGTGGGCGACGAGCCGGCGCAGGTCCCACCCCGCGCAGGGTGTGTCCCGCTCCCAGTCCGTCTCCTCGGCCAGTTCCACCACCCGCACGGCCTCGTACACGGCGACCCGGTCGAGTTCGATGATGTCCGTTCCGGTCAGAGTCATGCGCCCGAGCATAAAACTGAGCGAACGATCGTGCTAATTTTTTTTCAGCACCCTCTCAAGGGCTCGCCGGGTCAGGGGAGTTGGAGCGGCTGCAGGCGGTCCGTCGCCACGCTCCGCAGTCGCGCCGTGATCCCCGCCCGCGCCCTGCGGTACGCCGTCTCCTCCTCGTGCAGGACGGACAGGGCGTTCGCCGTCTCCAGCAACGCCAATAGCTCGAAGGCGAGTTGGGGGACATCCGTGTCGGCGCGCAGTTCACCCGCAGTACGGGCCTCGTCGATCGTGCGCTCCACGTGCGCCGACCAGTCGCGCTGCGCGCGGACCACGGCGTCGTGCACGGGTCCCGTCCGCGCGTCGAACTCCGCCATCGCCCCGTAGAAGAAGCAGCCGCCCGGGAACACCCGGCCCCGCGAGTACTCCAGCCACAGCTCGCACAGCCGCCACACCCGCCCGGCCCCGGCCGGGGTCTCGGCGGCGGGCCGGATCACCCGCTCGGTGAAGATGCGTGCCGCCTCCCGCACGGTGGCCAGCTGCAGCTCCTGCTTGGAGCCGAAGAGAGCGAACACCCCGCTCTTGCTCAGCTCCAGCTCGGCGGCGAGCCGGCCCACGGTGAGCGCCTCCAGGCCCTCGACCGATGCGATGTCCACCGTGCGGCGCAGCACCAGCCGGCGCGTGCGGTTGCCCCGTTCGACCCGGCCGTCGACCCGCGTCATGCCCGTCCTCCTAGCGAAGCGCCGGATGATCGGCGACGACCGTGCAGGAACCCGGCGCGATCTCCGTGAACCCGGCGTCCCGTACCAGCGGCAGCCCGCTGCCGGTCAGCCGGCTCCAGTCGGCGGGGTCGGCGGTGCGGACGGAGAGCGGGTAGCCGGTGTCGCGCCAGGCGGTGCGCTCGGCGCCGGACAGCGCCCACCAGGCGAGCTGGGCGCCGTGTCCGGCCTGGGCCATCGTCTTGCCGGCCGACATCTCCAGCTCCGGGCTCAGCCACAGCACGGGTTCGGCGGTGTCGGCCGCGACGGGCGGCTCCGGGTCGTCCAGCTCGGTGCCCGACACCTGGAGCCTGGCCAGGTCCTTGGGCCAGCCGTCCAGCGGGACCGGCGGAAAGACCCGGACCTCCGCGGACTTGCCGGTCACCGTGATCCCGGGCAGCGCCTCGGCACGCCGCCACTCGGCACCCCGCGCCCGGCGGACGACCTTCCGGATCCGCGCGTCCTCCCAGTTCCGCACGGACTCGGCCCACTCGCCGTCCCCGTGTGCCCGTGCGTCGCCGAGCAGGAGCAGTACGGCCCGGGCGGCCGTCTCCAGCGCGTCGGTACGGGCGGGCGGCGCGCTCCGCTCGATCCGTACGACGAGGGGCAGCACGAACTGCGGGGCCTCGTCGCGGGGCGCGCGCTCGGCCTGGAAGGGACTGTCACCGGAGGCTGGAACATGGCTCACGACAGCCCACCCTACGAAGCCGCGGACCTGCCGATCAACGCGCATGCCCCGCGCGGGGAATTCCGGCGACCGCGAGCAACCCGCTGGCTCCGCTCACCCTCTTGATCAACCGAAGGGGGACAGGGATGAGTCAGTACTTCGACATCGGTGACGAGACGCTGTGGAATCCGTCCAACGGAGCCGCGCGGCTCTTCCTGCGGCAGGTGGCGGTCTTCGAGGCGGAGCTGGGGCTGCCCTCGGGCTTCGGGCCCATGGAGAACGACGAGTGCCGGATCGATCCGGTCGCCTTCGGCGCCTTCGTCCAGGCCCTCCTCGCGCGACACCGCCGCACGAGCCACACGATCCTGCTGGCCCTGTCCGAGGGCTTCGTCGCCACCGTGCTGGTCCTCGCCCAGCGCGCCGGCGTCGAGGTCGACCGGGCACGGCTGGAAGTCTCCCCGGACGGCCCGCTGTCCGACATCCAGGTCTCGCCCCGCGCCGGGCTGTCCACCCCCGCCGAAGGCGGAGCATGGTCGGCGGCGCTGTGGGCGCGGGCGGCCGAGCTGAACCGGGGAATGGCACGCTGAACCACCATGACCCCCATCCACCGTGACCTGCGCCTGACCGCCGTAGGCCGTCGCCACGGCCTCCGCGGCCCCTGGGTGTTACGAGGCGTCGACCTGACCCTCGCCCCCGGCACCCTCACCCGTGTGGAAGGAGCGAACGGCACGGGCAAGTCCACCCTGCTCCGGCTCCTGGCCCGCCTCGACGCGCCCACCGAGGGCCGCATCACCGGGCGGCCCCGCACGGCGTACGTGCCGGAGCGGTTCCCCTCCGCCCTGCCTTTCACGGCCGTCGGTTATCTGACCCACCTCGGCACCGTCCACGGTCTGTCCCGGGCGGCCGCCGCCCGGGCCGCGGACACCTGGCTGGAGCGGTTCGGCGCGGGCGCGTACGGCGGCACGCCGATGGCACGGCTGTCCAAGGGCAGCAGCCAGAAGGTCGCCGTCGCCCAGGCCCTGCTCGGCGAACCGGAGCTGCTGGTCCTGGACGAGGCGTGGACCGGCCTCGACGCGGCCGCGCGGGCCGAGCTGGAGCGGGCGGTGGCCGAGCGGACCGCCGCCGGGGGCGCCGTGGTGTTCGTCGACCACGATCCGCGCCGCCTCGCCGGGGCGCCGGACACGACGTACACCGTGCTAGACGGTGGCCTGAAGCGCCTTACCGGAAGCGGGAGTTCACCGGGCGGCCCGCTCACCCTCGTCACCGTGCAGGGACCGCCCGGCGGGCAGCTGCCGCCGGACGCGGCACGGACCGGCGCCTCCGTGGAGGAGACCACCCCCGGCACCTTCCGGCTCGCCGTCACCGCCTCGCACTCCGACGTCCTCCTGCGCGCCCTGCTCACCGCCCACCCGCCCTGGCACGTGGTGAGGGTGGCCCCACCCCCCGACCCCGGGAACCGCCCATGACCGCGCTCATGCGCTACCAGGCCGCCCTGCTCCTGCGCTCCCAGCGCTGGCTGCCACCGGTGATCCTGTACGCCGTGTTCCTGGGGATCGGCGTGCAGAGCGGCCAGCCGGTCCTCGACTCGCTCGGCTACACGGCCGCCGCCCTGCTGCCGGTGGCCGCCTGGCTGGTGCGGATCTGTGTCACGACCGAGCCGCCCGCGGCCCGTGCCTGCGTCGCCGCCGCGCGCGGACCCGTCCGGGCGCACCTCGCCTGTCTGCTGACGGCGCTGCTCGCCTCGGCGCTGCTGGGTGTGGCCGCGACCCTGGTGGTGACGTTGATCAGCGATCCGGCGAGCAACGGCCACCGGATCCACGTGCCCCCGTTCCGGTCGGCCGCGGCCGGGCTGCCGGCCGCGCTGGCCTGCGCGCTGCTCGGCACGGCCGTCGGCGCGCTCACCAACCGGCCGGTACTGCGCTCCACCGGCCGCGCGGTTCCCGCGATGCTGCTGGGCGCGCTCCTGTCGGTGGTGCTCGCGGGTTCCCCGGCGCAGGCCGCGGTGAGCGGCCTGGTCACGGGTTCGCAGACCGGCCGGGCCCCGGTGCCGCTGCTGCCCCTGGCCGGGGCGGCCCTGCTCGCGGCCGGGGCCTTCGCCCTGGCCGCCCGGCTCACCGCCCGCCGGTCACCCTGAGCAGCCCCGTCCCTGCGCAGGCGCCCGCCGGTCACCCCGAGCAGGCGGTGCGCTGGGCCTCCTGCCATTCGCAGACGGAGCAGAGAGTGATGCCCTTGTACGACTCCGGGTACTCCGTCGGCTCCCGGCACAGCACGCACTGGGCGTACGGCGGCCCGGCGGCCTTCGGGGGCCTGGCGGCGTCGATGATCGTGCAGTAATCCTCGTCGCTCATGCTCCCAGCGTAGGACGCTCAGCGATGTCCGCCGGTCTCGCCGATCAGCTCGGAGACCTTCACGAACCGGTACCCGCGCTTGCGCAGCTCCGGTACGACCGTGCGGACGACCCGCTCGGTCGTCGGGGCGGCGCTGCGGGTGCAGTGCATGACGACCACCGAGCCGGGCTTCACCCCGTCCAGCACCTGCCGGGCCACCGCGTCGGCGTCCGTGGCGAACGCGTCACCGCTGACCACGTCCCACTGCACGGCGGTCACCCCGAGCCCGTTGATCGCGCGCAGCGCCTGCTGGTCGTAACAGCCGCCCGGGAAGCGGAAGTACGGCAGCGGTCTCGGCACGCCGGCCTTGCGCAGGGAGGCGTACGCCCGCTCGACGTCCGCCCGCATCCGGTCCGCCCCGACGGTCGGCAGGCCGTAGCAGTCGTCGGTGAACGCGTAGTGGCTCCAGGAGTGGTTGGCGACCTCGAACTGCGGGTCGTGGCCGAGGCTGCGGGCCTCGGCCGGGTACTGGTCGGCCCAGCGGCCGGTCATGAAGACGGTCGCCGGGACCTTCAGTGCGCGCAGGGTGCCGATGAGGTCCGGGTTGTCGAAGTGCTCGCCGGAGGCCGCTCGGGGCCCCTGGTCGGCGGTCATGTCGGCGTCGAAGGTCAGCGCGACGGTCCTGCCCCTCGTGCGCGGACCGTGCTCGAAGACCGGGGTCAGACCGCCCGGGCCCGGCGCCAGTACGGGCGGCCGCGCGGCGGACGGGGAGGCGGAGGCGGGGGTCCTGGCCGGGTGGGAGGTGCCCGTGGGGCCCGCGGTACCGCAGGCGGCGAGAGCCGCGCCCAGGGCGCAGACGGCGGTGATACGGCGTGCTAGTGGGATCACCGTACGAACGTAGGACTGTATGTTCGTTTGTATGGTGATATACCCCGTGGCGCGGCGGTACGGTCACCCGCGCGGCGGGCGGCCCCTCGTGGGTCACTCGAGGTCGCGCTGCTCCAGCGGCCGGACCGCCGGGCCCTGGATCACCTTGCCGTCGACGCCGAAGCGCGAGCCGTGGCAGGGGCACTCCCAGGCGCGCTCGGCCCGGTTGAACGCGACCAGGCAGCCGAGGTGGGTGCAGCGGGCCGACACGGCGTGCAGGGCGCCCTCGTCGTCGCGGTGCACGGCGAGCCGCTCGCCGCCGGCCCGGACCACCGCCCCGTCGCCGGGCGCCAGGTCGTCCACGGCGGCCGGCGGCTTCAGCCGGTCGCCGACGAAGTGCCGGGCCACCTCCGCCTGCGTCTTCAGCAGCGACGGCGCCTCGCGCACCACCGACTTCAGCCGGCGCGGGTCGTACAGCTCGCGCCACGCGCAGTCGCGGCCGGTGATCAGGGCGGTCAGCAGCAGCCCGGCCATGATGCCGCCGCTCAGCCCCCAGCCGCCGAAGCCCGTGGCCACGTAGGTGTGCCGGGCGCCCGGGTGGAAGGGGCCCACCAGCGGGACGGTGTCGGTGGACTCGTTGTCCTGCGTGGCCCAGGCGTGGTTGAGGGTGACCCCGGGAAAGTGCTCCTCGGCCCAGGCGGCGAGCCGCTCGAAACCGGCCCGCGGATCACCGGTGCCGGGCGTGAAGTGCTCCCCGGTGACGACCAGCAGCCGCTGCCCGTCCGCGCCGTACGGCGCGGTGCGCACCGAGCGGGTGTTCTCCTCGGGGGTGATGTACATGCCCGCCGGGTCCGGGCCGTCCCGCAGCGGACCCGCGACGACCAGTTCCCGGCGCGGGGAGAGCCGGGCGAACAGCAGGGCCCGGTCGAACACCGGATAGTGGGTGGCGACCACGACGTCCCGTGCGGTCACCGTGGTCCCCGCCTCGGTCGTCAGCCGGCACGGCTCGCCCTCCGTCAGACCGACCACCCGCGTCTCCTCGTACACCTGCCCGCCGCGCGCGATCAGGTCGGCGGTGAGCGCCCGCAGGTACTTGACCGGGTGGAACTGCGCCTGCCCGGTCACCCGGACCGCACCCGCCACCGGGAACGGCAGCCCGGTCTCCGTCGTGAACGCGGCCGGCAGCCCCGCCGCCCGCGCGGCCTCCGCCTCGGCCCGTAGCTCGTCCACGCGCTCCCGGTCATGGACGTAGGTGTACGCGTCCCGCGTCTCCCACTCGCAGTCGATGCCCAACTCGGCCACCAGCGTCGCCGCGTGCTCGATCGCCTCCGACTGCGAACGGGCGTACAGCCGGGCCCCTTCGAGCCCGCGGGTGCGCCGTAGCCGGTCGTAGACGAGGGTGTGCTGCGCGGTCAGTTTGGCGGTGGTGTAGCCGGTGACCCCGGCCGCGACCCGCCCGGCCTCCAGCACCGCCACCCGCCGCCCGGCCCGGGCCAGCTCGTGGGCGGTGCTGAGGCCGGCGATGCCCGCGCCGACGACCGCCACGTCGACGTCGAGGTCCCCCGGCAGTGGGGGGTGGGACGGCCCGGGGGCGGTCCGCAGCCAGTACGAATCGGTGACCTTCCGCTGCTCGCGCATGACCGCCGGGTACCCCGCCCGGCACGGGTCACGTCTGCTTCAGCAGCCGCTCCCGGCACTCGGCCACGTCGAAGTCGCCCGTCGGGTACTGCGGGTCGAGGGCCTTCAGATGCTCCAGCAGCAGCCGGCTGACCGCCCAGTTCCGGTACCACTTGCGGTCCGCCGGGACCACGTACCAGGGCGCGTGCGGGGCGGCGCAGTGCTCCAGCGCCAGCTCGTACGCCTCCTGGTAGGCGGGCCACAGGGCACGCTCGTCGATGTCGCCGGGCTCGAACTTCCAGTGCTTGTGGGGGCGGTCGAGGCGGCGCAGCAGACGGCGCTTCTGCTCCTCGTAGGAGATGTGCAGGAAGCACTTGACGAGGGTCACCCCGTCGGCGGCCAGGTCCCGCTCGAAATCGTTGATCAGGCCGTAACGGCTGCCGATCTCGGCGGGCCGGGCGAGATGCCGGACGCGGGCGATGAGGACGTCCTCGTAGTGGGAGCGGTCGAAGATGCCGATCTCGCCGGGCTCGGGCAGAGCCCGCCGCACCCGCCAGAGGAAGTCGTGCGCGCGTTCCTCCTCGGTGGGTGCCTTGAAGGCCTTGATACGGCAGCCGGACGGGTTGAACTGGCCGATGACGTGCTTGACCGTGCCGCCCTTGCCGCTGGTGTCCATGCCCTGCAGCACCAGCAGCACCCGGCGCCGGTCGCCCGCGGTGCCCGCCGCCCACAGCCGCTCCTGCAGCCCGGCCAGGCGCTTGCCCATCCGGGCGGTGTCCGCGAGCCCGGCCTTCTTGCCCTCCGGGGCGCCGGGCGTGGCCCGGGTGTCGTACGCGGCCAGACCGATCCGCTCGCCGAGCGGGAGGCGCAGCGCCTCCCGGAGGTCCTTGTCGCTCCTCTTCGCCACGGGCGCCCCTTTCCGTCCGGACCGTCCCTCGATGGTGCGCCGCGCGCCCGTGCCCGCGCCAGCCGGCGTTCACGACGCACCCGGCCGGACGCGGACGCCCCGTCGGGGTCGGCGGGACGTCACGGTGGGACGCGAGGGCCTCCTGAGCACCGGTGCAGATGTCGCCAGCCACACCGGACCCGGAAGGCCCTCACCTGTTCAAGCAGCCAGCAGCGTGCCACCAACGTCCCGGGACAGCACACCTAGCCCGAGCGTGCTCCTGCGCCACCGTTCGGCGCGGGCTGCTCGGCGCGCGTTTCCGGCAGCGCGGCGGGGCCCCGCTGCCCGCTGTCACCGCTCGGCGCGTGCGGTTGCGGGCCCCTTTCCAGGAAGTGCAGCAGCTCCACCGGGATGGGCAGGACCAGCGTGGAGTTCTTCTCGGCCGCCACCGCCATCACCGTCTGCAGGAGCCGCAGTTGGAGCGCGGTCGGGGTGTCGGCCATCTGCTGGGCGGCCTCCGCGAGCTTCTTGGAGGCCTGCAGTTCGGCGTCGGCGTTGATGATCCGGGCCCGGCGCTCCCGGTCGGCCTCGGCCTGGCGGGCCATCGACCGCTTCATCGTGTCCGGCAGGGACACGTCCTTGATCTCCACCCGGTCCACCTGGATGCCCCAGCCGATGGCCGGGCTGTCGAGCATCAGCTCCAGGCCCTGGTTGAGCTTCTCGCGGCTGGAGAGCAGGTCGTCCAGGTCGCTCTTGCCGATGATCGACCGCAGGGACGTCTGCGCCATCTGCGAGACCGCGAACCGGTAGTCCTCGACCTTCACCAGGGCGCTCGCCGCGTCGACCACCCGGAAGTAGACGACCGCGTCCACGCGGACGGTGACGTTGTCGCGGGTGATGCCCTCCTGCGCCGGAATCGGCAGTGTGACGATCTGCATGTTGACCTTGTGCAGGCGGTCCACGAACGGGATCACCAGGGTCAGGCCCGGTGGTCGTACGTCACCCGCGAGCCGGCCGAGCCGGAACAGCACCCCTCGTTCGTACTGCTTCACCACCCGTGCGGCCATCGCGAGGTAGACGACGCCGAGGGAGCCCACCACGGCGAGGGCGCCCAGCAGAGTCTGGAGCATGATGACCTCCTCACTCGAAGGTCTGTTCTGTCCGCTGCTGCAACGATATGCCCGGGTCGGGGCGGAAGCCATGGGCCGGTGGCGACAAGCCACTGGCCGGCTCAGCGGAACGCAAGGCTCCCGGGACGGGAAGGGGCGGGCCCGGCGTCCGCTCCCGGTCGGTGGGAGCGGACGCCGGGCCGGTGTCAGGCCGCCGTCGCCTTCGCCGGCTCGCTCCGCCTCCCGGCCGGGACCGTGAGCCGCACCGGCTCGGTGCCGGCCGCGCTGTGGCGTTCGGCCCAGTTCCCCAGGGCCGTGCGGCAGGCGTGGTCGAGGTGGTGCAGCCCGGAGAGGTCGAGGCGGACCGGGCGGTCCTGGGGGAGGGACTCCAGGCTGTCCAGGATCTTCGGCAGCCGCAGGAAGGTCGCGTTGCCCGAGAGGTGGGCCTCGACCGGGCCCGCGCCCTTGTCGACGACGTCCAGGCGGACGTGCGAGGCCTCCCAGGCCGTCTTGACCACCGCCAGCGCCAGACCGATCAGCACGCCCTCGAACATGCTGACCGCCACGATGGAGACGGCGGTGACGGACAGGATCAGTGCCTCGCCCCGGTTCTCGCGCCACAGCCCGGCCAGTGCCCGGACCGGCACCAGTTTGGCGCCCGAGTAGATCAGGACGCCGGCGAGCGCCGGGATCGGGATGCAGGCGAGCGCACCGGGCAGCAGCGCGGCGAACAGCAGCAGCCACACGCCGTGCAGGACCCGGGAGGCCTTGGTCCGGGCACCCGCCTGGACGTTGGCCGCGCTGCGGACGATCACCGCGGTCATCGGCAGCGCGCCCAGCAGCCCGCACAGCGTGTTGCCGGCGCCCTGGGCGACGAGTTCCCGGTCGTACTCGGTGCGTGGCCCGGAATGCAGCCGGTCCACGGCGGCCGCGCTGAACAGTGACTCGGCGGACGCGATGAGGGTGAAGGCGACGACCGTGCCGAGGGCGCCGACGCCGGCCAGTTCGCCGAAGGCGCTCAGCGGCGGCGGCTGGATCGAGCCCAGCAGGCCCCGCACCTCTACGGTGGCCACCGGCAGGCTCAGCGCGAACGCGGCCACCGTGGCGAGCCCGGCCGCGGCCAGCGGACCGGGCACGGTACGCAGCTTCGCCGGGGCGTGCTTCCACAGGAGCAGCACCGCGATCGTGCCCGCGCACACCGCGAGCGAGGCCGGCGCCTTTCCGTCGCCGAGGGCGTCCAGGAAGGCGCCGGGCAGCCCGGTGATCTTGCCCAGGCCGGAGTCCGGGGCCTTGGCCGCCAGCGCCGGATACAGCTGGCCGGCGATGAGGACCAGACCGATTCCGGCCAGCATGCCCTCGACCACGGAGACCGAGATGGCGCGGAAGTAGCGGCCCAGCCGCAGAGCGCCCATGGTCACCTGGAGCAGGCCGGCGGCGAGCACGAGCGCGCCGAGCGCCGGCAGGCCGAACTCCTTGACCGCCTCGAAGACGAGCACGGTCATACCGGCCGCCGGCCCGGACACCTGCAGGCTGCTGCCGCGCATCAGCCCGGTGACGATGCCACCCACGATGCCGGTGACCAGGCCGAGCTCGGCCGGAACCCCGGAGGCGACGGCCACCCCCACGCAGAGCGGGAGGGCGACCAGGAAGACGACGAGGGAGGCGGCGAAGTCCTGCTTGAGATGAGGGAAACGGGATATGAGGGTGCGGTTGCTGGTCATCGGCGCGCTCACAGGGCCTCGAAGGTGTCGGTCTGCGGGCGGTGCGTCCGTACGGCGCCGGTGTGCACCTCGTAGTACCAGGCGTGCAGGTCCAGCCGGCCCGCCGCCAGCTTCCGCTCGACGCACGGGTACGAGCGCAGCCGCAGCAGCTGGGTCAGGACGTGGCTCTGGACGCCCTCGGCGACCTCCGGGTCCTCGGCCGCGCCGGCCGGGCGCGGGGTGGCGTGCGCCAGCCAGTCGCGCACCGCGGGCACGGCGGTCAGGTCGTCGCCGCGCACCAGCGCGCCGACGGCGCCGCAGTGCGAGTGGCCGCAGACGACGATGTCGCGGACGCCGAGCACCTCCACGGCGTACTCGATGGTGGCGGCCTCGCTGGTGGGGTGCTGCGAGGCGTGGGGCGGGACGATGTTGCCCGCGGTGCGCAGCTCGAACAGCTGGCCGGGGCGGGCGCCCGTGATCAGGGCCGGGACGACCCGGGAGTCGGAGCAGGTGATGAAGAGAACCTGCGGGGACTGGCCTTCGGCGAGCTTGGCGAACTCCTCAGGGCGCTGTCCGAAGGTACGGGCGTTGTCGATGAGGGGCTGCATATATGTGGGTTCCTCCTGGCGCGCCGCACCGGCGCGTCGGGCTTGAACGACGTGTTGTGGGGTGTGTGGTGGGGGATGGAGCGGCCGGAACTCAGCAGCGGAAGACCTGAAGCGCTGCCGGGGTGTGGGTCGCGCGGGCTCTCGAGGAGCGGGGCCGCGGGATGCCGGAGGCGTCGGGCGAGCCCGCCCGGGCCGCCCGGCCGGGTATGAGCGGGTGCTCCTGCGCCCAGCCGGAGGCCGAGCCGCGCTGCCGGTCGCGTACGTGCGGGATGCCCACGGGCTCACCGGAGCGGCTCGGGTCTCGGAGTGTCTCCGCCCGGTCGTGCGGCGCCTTCGCCGATGGGGTGGTTCCGGGCTCGGCCTCGGCCTGCGCCTGACCGACCGTGTGCACAGGTGCGAAGGTCCGCGTGGGGGTGCCGAGCGGGAGCGCTAGCAGCGCCAGGGCGAGCAGGGTGAGCAGGACGCGGGCTGTCGTGTCTCGCACCATGCGTCCCCCTTCGCCGCGTTCACATCTCTTGTGCGCACCAAGCATTGGTCAATGGATGGTCAAGAAACACGTTAACCCCGCAGAGTCCTTTGCAGGGTCAACCGCGCGTTACACGCGCAAGAGAGCGTGAAAAGTGCGGGTGCCGTGGCTGGAACCCGCCCTTGACCGGCCGGGGCCGGATCGACTGATGGCGCCGATCAGGAGCCGACGAGTCCCTTCGCGTCCCGGGCCAGCGCGGTGAGCCGGGATATCGCGCGGAAGTACTTCTTGCGGTAGCCGCCGTTCAGCATCTCCTCGCTGAACAGCTTGTCGAACGGCAGTCCCGAGGCCAGCACCGGGACCTCACGGTCGTAGAGCCGGTCCGCGAGCACCACCAGCCGAAGCGCCGTCGACTGGTCCGGGACCGGCTGCACGCCGGTGAGGCACACCGCCTTCAGCCCGTCGGTCAGCGCGCCGTACCGGCTCGGGTGCACCTTGGCCAGGTGCTCCAGCAGGTGCGGGAAGTCGTCCAGCGAGGCACCCTCGGTGGCGTACGCCGCCTTGGTCACCTCTTCGTCGGTGAACGGCGCCGGCGCCTCGGGCAGACCACGGTGGCGGTAGTCCTCGCCGTCGATGCGCAGGGCGCGGAAGTGGGCCGACAGCCCCTGGATCTCACGCAGGAAGTCGGCGGCGGCGAACCGGCCCTCGCCCAGCTTGCCGGGCAGCGTGTTGGAGGTGGCGGCGAGCGCCACGCCCGCCTCGACCAGCTTGCCGAGCAGTGTCGACACGAGAACCGTGTCGCCGGGGTCGTCCAGCTCGAACTCGTCGATGCACAGCAGGCGGTGACCGCTGAGCGTCTGCACGGTCTGCTGGAAGCCGAGCGCGCCGACCAGATTGGTCAGCTCCACGAAGGTGCCGAACGCCTTGAGCGCGGGCTCGGCCGGCGTGGCGTGCCAGAGGGAGGCGAGCAGGTGGGTCTTGCCGACGCCGTAGCCGCCGTCCAGGTACACCCCGCGCGGGCCGGCCGGGGTCTTCGGCGCCCTGCCCCTGGCGAACCCGAAGAAGCCGCGCTTGCCGGCGCCGGAGGCGTGCGCCCCGCCGAGCCCGGCCGCGAAGCCCTCCAGCACCCGGACGGCCTCGGTCTGGCTGGGCTGGTTCGGGTCCGGGATGTAGGTGGCGAAGCGGACCGAGTCGAAGCGCGGCGGCGGCACCATCTCCGCAACCAGCCGGTCGGCGGGGACGCGCGGCTCGCGGGCGCACAGGGAGACGGGGCCCGCGTCGGTCAGGGGGCTGGATCCGGGGGCGGAGGTGGAGGAGGACACGATCACCCATGCTAAGCGCCGTGTCACACTGCACGACATGCGACGCCTGTTCCCTGTGACCGACGAGACAGCAGCCCAGGCCTTCGCCGGGGGCGCGGAGACCTCCGACGGCGGTGCCGAGGGTGCCGTGGGGGCCGGACAGGCCCGGGAGTGGAGCCTCGCCGAGCTGGCCGCCGCCTATGCCTATCCCGAGCCCGCGCCGGGCGCCCCGCGGCCGTGGCTGCGGGCCAACATGGTCTCCTCCCTCGACGGCGCCGCCCAGCACGAGGGGCACTCCCAGCCCATCTCCAGCGCCGCCGACATGCGCATCTTCGGCACGCTGCGCGCGCTCGCGGACGTGATCGTGGTGGGCGCGGAAACGGTACGGCAGGAGGGGTACCGCCCGGCGAAGGCGCGGGGCGAGTTCGCCGGCGCCCGGGAGACCGCGGGGCAGGGGCCGGCCCCCGCGATCGCCGTCGTCACGGCGAGCCTGGAGCTGGACTTCTCCCTGCCCCTGTTCACCTCGCCCCTGGTCCCCACCCTCGTCCTCACGGGTGCCGCCGCGGCCCCCGACCGGGTCGCCGCCGCCGAACGGGCCGGTGCCCGCGTGGTGATCGCCGGTGAGGGGATGGGCGTCGAGCCCGCGCGCGCGGTACGCGCCCTCGCCGACCTCGGCCACACCCGGCTGCTCACCGAGGGCGGGCCCCGGCTGCTCGGCCAGCTGATCGCCGCGGAGGTGCTGGACGAGCTGTGCCTGACGGTCTCGCCGATGCTCACCGCGGGGGACGCGCAGCGGATCGCCGGTGGTCCGTCGGTCGTCGTTCCGCGCCGGTTCGGCCTCGTGTCCCTCCTCGAGGAGGACGGATTTCTGTTCGGTCGTTACCGTCGGTCCTGAGATTGGCGGAATGTGCCATTCCGGTTGGCTTCCGGCGGGCAGACTTAGTCCGGCAGTACCCGTGCGATCACGGGGAAGGATGGTTTCCGCAGGGCCTGGTCGGGCCCCCGCAGGACAGAGGGCCCAGCGGGCCCTCGAAGGAGAAGAGGCGCCTGGTGTTCACAAGCGTTCTGATGATCGAGAAGGCCCTGACGTCCGCCGACGTGGAGTTCGTCACCACCTTGCACGGGGACGAGCCGGTCTCCTTCCACGTGCTGCTCCAGCCGCGCGGCGACCAGGCGGACCGTCTGCTGCGGGCCATCGACGACATCGCGCTCGGCGAACTCGACGAGGCCGTCCGCGAACGGGAGGTCCCCGAGGGCGACGAGGCGAGGAGCGTCGCGCAGCAGGCCCTCGACGTGTCGCTCCAGGCGTTGCGCACGGCGGGGAGCCAGGCGCAGGGGAGGCTGGTCGAGGACCACCCGTTGGACGCGCTGAAGGCGCTGGTGGCCGAGGCGGGCGCCGATGAGGTGATCGTGCTGACCGATCCGCACTACGTGGAGGAGTTCTTCCATCGGGACTGGGCCTCACGGGCCAGGCACAAGGTCGGTGTGCCGGTGCTGAAGCTGTTCTCGCACAGCAAGGCGTAGTCGCGGCCAGGCGTAGTCGCCGCAGGGGGCGCGGGCGCTCAGCGGGTTTCCGGTCCGCCGGGGTTTCTCGCGCGGTTCCCCGTGCCCCTGGCCGGCCGGCCCGCGCCTCCTGCGAGGGACCCGGCGTCCGAGCACATAGGCTAGGCCTGATCCAGCTCGTACCGTCTCTGGGGAGAAACGCATGGCACCCGGCCTTCCTACCGCCATGGACCGACCGCACTTCATCGGCATCGGCGGCGCCGGGATGTCGGGCATCGCCAAGATCCTCGCGCAGCGCGGGGCCACGGTGGCGGGGAGCGACGCCAAGGACTCGGCGACCGCTCAGGCGCTGCGGGCGCTCGGCGCGACCGTGCACATCGGGCACGCCGCAGAGCACCTCGCCGACGACGCGAGCTGTGTCGTCGTGTCGTCGGCGATCCGCGAGGACAACCCGGAGCTGGCCCGCGCCGCCGAGCTGGGCATCCCGGTGGTGCACCGCTCCGACGCCCTCGCCGCGCTCATGGAGGGGCTGCGCCCGATCGCCGTGGCCGGTACGCACGGCAAGACCACCACCACCTCGATGCTGGCGGTCTCCCTCGGCGAGCTGGGCCTGAAGCCGTCGTACGCGATCGGCGGCGACCTGGACGCGCCCGGCTCCAACGCGCTCCACGGCGAGGGCGACATCTTCGTCGCCGAGGCCGACGAATCGGACCGCAGCTTCCACAAGTACGCGCCCGAGGTCGCCATCGTCCTCAACGTCGAGCTGGACCACCACGCCAACTACGCCTCGATGGACGAGATCTACGAGTCCTTCGAGACGTTCGTCGACCGCGTCACCGAGGGCGGCACGCTCGTCGTCTCCGCCGACCAGGACGGGGCGCGCGAACTCACCCGGCGTGTCTCGGCCCGCGAGGTGCGGGTGGTGACGTACGGAGCGGCGCAGGACGCCGACGTACGGGTCCTCTCCGTCGTGGCCCAGGGCCTCAAGAGCGAGGTGACGGTCCTCCTCGACGGACGCGAACTCACCTTCACGGTCTCCGTCCCCGGCCGCCACTACGCCCTGAACGCCGTCGCCGCGCTCGCCGCCGGTGCCGCCCTCGGCATCCCGGCCGCCGAGCTGGCCCCGGCGCTGGCCGCGTACACCGGCGTGAAGCGCCGGCTGCAGCTGAAGGGCGAGGCGGCGGGCGTCCAGGTGATCGACTCCTACGCCCACCACCCGACCGAGATGACCGCCGACCTGGAGGCCATGCGCGCCGCTGCCGGCGACTCCCGCATCCTCGTCGTCTTCCAGCCGCACCTGTTCTCCCGCACCCAGGAGCTGGGCAAGGAGATGGGCCGGTCGCTGGCGCTCGCGGACGCCTCGGTCGTGCTCGACATCTACCCGGCCCGTGAGGACCCGATCCCCGGTGTGACCAGCGAGCTGATCATCGAGGCCGCGCGGGCGGCGGGGGCCGACGTGAGCGCCGTGCACGACAAGGCGGAGATCCCCGCGGTGATCGCGGGAATGGCGAAGCCCGGTGATCTCGTTCTCACCATGGGCGCGGGTGACGTGACCGACCTGGGCCCGCAGATCCTGGACCGCCTGTCGCAGTAAAGGGGCTGAGGCTCATGTCGTACGACGTCGAGAAGCCGGACGAGCAGTGGCGCGCGGAGCTGACTCCGGCGGAGTACGCCGTGCTGCGCCAGGCCGGCACCGAGCCGGCCTTCACCGGTGAGTACACGGACACCAAGGCCGAGGGCGTCTACTCCTGTCGTGCCTGCGGCGCCGAACTGTTCACCTCGGACACCAAGTTCGAGTCGCACTGCGGCTGGCCGTCCTTCTACGACCCGAAGGACACCGACGCGGTGGAGCTGGTCGTGGACCGTTCCCACGGCATGGTCCGGACCGAGGTGCGGTGCGCCCGCTGCGGATCCCATCTCGGGCACGTGTTCGAGGGTGAGGGGTATCCGACCCCGACCGACCAGCGGTACTGCATCAACTCCGTCTCGCTGCGGCTGGCCCCTGCCGAGGATTGACCGGGACCGGTGCCGCCCGGGACCAAGTGGGACCGGTGGGGCCAGGGGGCCGATGTGGCCGATGCCCCGGTTCCTCCGGTTTGAGACCCTGTGACGGTGTGGGGTGTGGCGCGCTGGATCCAGTTCCGCCGCAGGTCCGTGCCCGTCGCCGGTGACCGCCGTGCGGACGGTGGCACCGGGCGGGCGGCGACGGAGCCGGCAGCGCGCATGAGTGTGCTGCGGGCGGCCCTGGCCGGGATCGGCACCACGCTGGACGAGGCCACGACCTGCGCCGAGCTGACCCGGGCCGCCGTACGGCTGGCCGGCGGAACCGCCGCCGTCATGCGCCGGACCGGGCACACCGTCTCCGGGTACGAGGCGATCACCGGGGACGCCGGTGTGCTGCCCGACACCCGATGGGCCACCGCCGTGGCCCGCGAGGCGGGTGCCGCGGCGGTCGGGGCGAGCCCCGGGCCATGGCGGGAGCGACCGGCCGGCAGCCGGGCCGGGGGCGCCCTGTGTGTGCCGCTGGTCAGCGCGGAGGACGTGTACGGCGTCCTGGTCTGGGCGCGGGACGGGGAGCCGCCGCGCCGTCCGGAGGCCGAGCTGCTCGCCCTGCTCGCCGAGCGCGGGGCCTCTCACATCCGGCACGCCCGCGTCCATGAACACGTCAGCCGTACCGCCGGCGATCTGCAGCGCGCCCTGCTGGCCGAGCCCGGCCGCCCGCACCCCAACCTCGACGTCGCCGTCCGCTACCTCCCGGCCGGCCGGCGCGCCCTGGTCGGCGGCGACTGGTGCGAGACCGTCCGGCTGCACTTCGGGCGGACCCTGCTGGTCGTCGGCGACGTCATGGGCCACGGCCTGGAGGCGGCCGTCGACATGAACGCCTACCGCTCCTCCCTGCGCTACATCGCCTCCGCCGACCTGCCCCCGCACCGGGTACTGCGGCAGATGGACGACATCGCCTCGGGGGAGGCGGAGCGCAGGCCGGCCACCTGCCTGCTCGCCCGCGTCGACCCCGGCCGGGCCCAGATGACGCTGTCCGGCGCCGGCCATCTGCCGCCCGTGCTCATCACCCGGGACGGCGCGGCCACGCTGCTGCCCCTCCCCGTCGGACCGCCGTTGGGCACCGGACTCGGCGGGTACGAGTCGGCCATCCACGCACTGGAGCCGGGCGAGACGCTCGTCCTGTTCACCGACGGGCTCGTGGAACACCGGGGCGAGGACATCGACCGCTCCCTGGCCCGCCTGGCCGCCCTCCGCTTCTGCGGCGACGACGGTGCCGACGTCGACGGCGTCCTGGAGACGATCGTGACCCGGCTGGACGCCCGCCACGCGGAGGACGACGTGGCGGTCCTCGCGGCACGGCCGCACCCGCGCAGGGACGGCGCGCCGCCGGTGGCCTGAGCCGGGCGAAGCACCTCGCTGCTCGCCGCCGACGCCGGGCACGGCGACCGCCGTTCGCACCGTCTCCCGCCAAAACCCTGAAACACTCGCGGACTAGACTCTCCCCGCAACGGCCTGCGCATCGACGACCGTGGCCGATAGCGGGCGGAAATCTGCCAAACCCGAAGGGCATTCGGCGTTTTGATACGGATAGATTCAGTCACGAAGCGGTACCCGGACGGCACGGTCGCGGTCGACCGGCTGTCGCTGGAGATACCGGACCGCGCGATCACCGTCCTCGTCGGACCCTCCGGGTGTGGCAAGACGACGACCCTGCGGATGATCAACCGGATGGTGGATCCCAGCGAGGGCAGCATCCTCCTCGACGGCGAGGACATCCGGCAGCAGCCGGTCAACACCCTGCGCCGCTCCATGGGTTACGTCATCCAGAACGCCGGACTCTTCCAGCACCGCACCATCCTCGACAACATCGCCACCGTCCCCCGCCTGCTCGGCTGGAGCAAGCGGAAGGCGCGGTCCCGGGCTGCGGAGCTGATGGAGCGGGTCGGGCTCGACGCCTCGCTGGCCAAGCGGTACCCGTACCAGCTCTCCGGCGGCCAGCAGCAGCGCGTCGGCGTGGCCCGGGCGCTCGCCGCCGATCCGCCGGTGCTGCTGATGGACGAGCCGTTCTCCGCCGTCGACCCCGTGGTCCGCAAGGGACTGCAGGACGAGCTCCTGCGCATCCAGGACGAGTTGGGCAAGACCATCGTCTTCGTCACGCACGACATCGACGAGGCGATCAAGCTCGGCACGATGGTCGCCGTACTGCGCACCGGCGGCCGGCTCGCCCAGTTCGCCCCGCCCGCCGAACTGCTCAGCGCGCCCGCCGACGCCTTCGTGGAGGACTTCCTCGGCGCCGACCGGGGCATCCGCAGGCTGTCCTTCTTCCCCGCGGCGGGACTCGAGTTGCAGACCGCGCCCGTCGTGGGGATCGACGCGGACGCCGAGAAGCTCTCCTCCCGGGCCACGGCCCCCTATCTCCTCGTCACCGACGTCGACGGCAGGCCGCTCGGCTGGAGCGAGCCGGCACGGCTCACCGCCGGCGCGATCGACCGGGATCGACTCCTCGACCACGGACGCCCGTTCGTACCCGGCACCGACTCGCTGCGCACCGCGCTCGACGGTGCCGTGCTCTCGCCGACCGGATGGGCCGTCGCGGTGGACGGCGAGGGGCGCGTCACCGGCGTCGTCTCCCAGCAGGTCATCGGCGAGGCGATCCGCGCCGCTCACAGCCGGGTCGCGGAGGACTCCGGGCTGAAGGCCGCGCGATGAACGGCTTCTTCGACCTCCCCAGCGACCTCCAGCACAGCTACGCCGGTCTCATCGGCCTCCACCTGCGCGAAGCCCTGCTGCCGGTGCTGGCCGGACTGATCGTCTCCCTGCCGGTCGCCCAGCTGTGCGTACGGTTCCGCTGGATCTATCCGCCCGTCCTCGGCATCACCACCGTGCTCTACTCCATCCCCTCACTGGCCTTCTTCGTCGTGCTCATCGACTATTTCGGGCAGAGCGAGACCACGGTGATGATCCCCCTCGCGCTGTACAGCCTGGTGGTGCTCGTCCCGGCGATCGTCGACGGTGTCCGCTCGGTGCCGCAGGACACCCTCGCCGCCGCCGAGGCCATGGGCTTGGGACCCGTACGCCGTTACTTCCAGGTCCAGTTGCCCATCGCCGTACCCGCGATCATCGCGGGCCTCAGGGTGGCGACCGTGTCGAGCATCTCCCTGGTCAGCGTCGGCATGCTCATCGGCAACCAGGGCGCCCTCGGCAACATGCTCTACGACGCCCAGACCTACCACCGCTCCGCCCTGGCCGTGAACTCGGTCCTCACCATCGGGGCACTGGGCATGCTCGCCGACGGCGTGCTGGTCCTGACCCGCGTCCTCCTCACCCCCTGGATGCCGAGGAAGGGCGCCAACCGGTGAACGTACTGAACTTCGCGCACGCCTTCTTCAGCGACAGCTCCCACTGGCACGGTTACGACGGCATCCCCACCCGGTTCGCCGAGCACATCAGGTTCTCCCTGCAAGCCCTCCTGATCGCCACCGTGATCGGGCTGCCCATCGGCCTGGTCACCGGTCACTACGGCCGTGGCGGCAACGCGCTGGCGCTGATCGCCACCGCCGGCCGGGCCCTGCCCAGCTTCGGCCTGCTGGTGCTGATGTTCATCTGGATCGGGTTCGGCCTGCTGCCGGTGATGATCCCGCTGGTCGTGCTCGCCGTACCGCCGATCCTGGTCACCACCTACGAGGCGATCCGCTCCGTCGACCCGTCCCCGGTGGACGCCGCCCGGGGCATGGGGATGCCCGAGGCGCGCGTGCTGCTCCAGGTGGAGGTGCCCGTCGCGCTCCCGCTCATCCTGAGCGGCCTGCGCACGGCGGCGATCCAGATCGTGTCCACCGCCACCATCGCCGCCTACGTCAGCCTCGGCGGCCTCGGCCGGTACATCATCGACGGTCTCTACCAGCGCAACTTCGAGAAGGTCGTCGGCGGCGCCACCCTGGTCGCCGCACTCGCCCTCGCCACCCTCGCGGTGTTCTGGGCCGCGTCCCGGCTCACCGTGTCGCCGGGGGTGCGCAGGAGCGGCTGACGGGCACTGTCCGGTGCGGGCCGGCGCCGGCTCCAGGACGACAGCAGCGCTTCCCGCACGAGCGCCCAGCGGAGGGTCCCGTACACCGCTGTGTCGTTCCTTGTGTACAGCTGACCGCCAGATCGAGGCCAATCGGTGATCTGAGGCCCTTGACTGACCAAGAAGCGGCTGGATTGGATCAATGCGTGACTTCAACGACCCACATCAGCAGGTTCATCCGGAGGAACCGAGGCGCGGCGGCGGTCGCCCTGGCGGCGGCGACGGCCCTGCTGGCGGGCTGTTCCTCCAACGACAAGGCCGACCCCCTCTCGGGCGACGGCAAGGCGAGCGGCGACAGTGTCGTCGTCGGATCCAACAACTTCCCTGAGAGCACCCTGCTCGCCGACATCTACGGCGAGGCGCTCAAGGCCAAGGGAATCGAGGTCACTTACAAGCCGAACATCGGCAGCCGCGAGACCACCTACGGCCTGCTCAAGAACGGCTCCATCTCGGTCCTGCCCGAGTACAACGGGGCTCTGCTGACCTACCTCGACCCGAAGGCCGCGCCGAAGACGGCGGAAGCCACCACGGCGGCCATCCAGGGCAAGCTGGACGCCAAGCTGACCCTGCTGGAGCCCTCTTCGGCGCAGACCAAGGACTCCGTCACGGTCAACGCGGCCACCGCGAAGAAGTACCACCTCACCGACAAGTCGTCCATCGCCGACCTCAAGGACATCGCCAAGGACCTGGTCATCGGCGCCTCGCCGGAGTTCCAGACCCGGCAGCAGGGCCTGGTGGGCCTCAAGTCCGTCTACGGCCTGGAGTTCCAGTCCTTCAAGGCGCTGGACGCGGGCGGCCCGCTCACCCAGGCGGCGCTGAAGAAGAACGCCGTGCAGGCCGCGGACCTCTTCACCACGGACCCGACCATCTCCAAGGAGAAGTTCGTCGTCCTGCAGGACCCGAAGAACCTCTTCGGCTTCGAGAACGTCCAGCCGCTCGCCTACAAGGGCGCGCTGAACCAGAAGGGCGTCGACGCACTCAACGCGGTCTCCGGCAAGCTGGACACCGCGACCCTGCTGGACCTGGACACTCAGGTGCAGGCGCAGCACAAGGACCCGCTGGACGTCGCCAAGGCCTGGCTGAAGTCCGCCGGTCTCGCCTGACCCCTGCCATCTGGAACGACCGTGGACGGGACGACGTGGGTGCCCCCGGATGCCGGGGGCACCCACGCGGACCGTCCGCTCACCGGGGACGTCACCGCGGCGACCGAACGGCTGCACCGTCTCGCAGAGTTGTGCCCGCGCGCCGGGCCGGGCCGTCGGATCGCGGTCGCTTCTGCGATCAGAGGTCGAACTCGTGCGGCGGCAGGTCGAGCGTGAAGCTCGCCTCACGCACCACCGCCTGCTCGGTCTTGTCGAAGTCACCGTCCGCGCCGCCGATCACGATGCCGATCTGGACGACGGCCCGCGCCTCGGCGGGCTTCTTCTTCGCCTTGGCGATCTCCTGCAGCACACTCACCTTGCCGAAGGCGAAGTCGGCCGTCAGCTTGTTCAGGTTGTCCTCGAAGCGGCGCCGCAGGTCGTCCGCCGGGAAGTTCTGCAACACCTCGTTCGTGGCGATGAGCTGGGCCACCCGCTGCCGCTCCGATGGGTCGACGGTCCCGTCCGCGGCGGCCACGAGCGCGCACATCGCCATGCTCGCGTCGCGGAACGCGCCGCTCTTGAGGTCGTTCTTCTTCGCCACCAACTGGGTCTGCATCTGCGACGCCGACTCCTTGAAGCGGTCCCACAGGGCCATGTGAACTCCTCGTATCCCCGGCCGGGTGCTCCTACAGCACACCGACAGCAACTTCCACAGCACCGTGGAAACTCAGGGGACGGCCGAGAAGTTCCGGGGACCCGGACGGAGTCCCCGGGGCGCAGACGGCACACGAGCCCCGGCCGTCCCCGGCCGCGTCCTCAAGCCACCCTCTCCACCCCGTCCGCCAGGGTCGCCCGCGCCGCCGCCCGCTCGGCCCGCGCCCGCTTCCGGCGTTTGCGGCGGCTGAGGCGGGGCTCCTGCTCCGGGAGCCAGCCGAAGGCGAGGCAGCTTCCGGTGGCGCCGAGGAGGAGGCCGAGGAAGAAGCCGCCCAGGTTGGAGGTGAGCCAGGTGCCCAGGGAGAGCAGGATGCCGGTGACGGAGTAGAAGAGCCGCTGCGAGGGGTTGACGAGGATCAGCAGACCCAGCAGCAGCATCAGCGTCGGCAGCAGGTAGCCGGCCAGGCCCTGCATGCCGATGTGCATCACGACCTTCAGCGAGGCCTTCTCGGTGAGCAGGATCTCGCCGCCGCCCAGGGCGAGCAGCAGCCCGCCCCAGAACGGCCGGCGGGCCCGCCACCCGCGGAAGGCGAGCCGCGGGTTCTGACGTGGACGGCCCGGCACGGTGATCAGCAACCCGAGCCGCTGAACCGTAGCCTGAGACCAGGCAGCTTGAACACACCGGCCGTGGTGGCGTAGTTGGTCTGCCGGAGATTGCCGATGCGCACGGTGTCGGCCTGCTGGCTGAAGACCCCGATCGGGCCCTTCACGCCCGCCTTGGTCAGCGTGCTCGCGTCGTTGCCGATCTCGATGTTGTCGAACGCCGCGTCACCCGACAGCTGGGTGGAGTCGGTGGTCAGATCGGTGGCCGTGACCTTCTGCGCACCGCTGCCCGCCGTGATCAGCAGGTTGGTGCCGCCGAGGTCCACGCTCTGGCACAGCCTGGTGAGTGTGGCGTTCCTGATCGCGGACGTGATCACGAGCACCTGGCCGCCGGTGTCCCCGGCGTTGGGGCTGCCGTCCGCCATGTTGTCGAGTGCGCCGAACTGCTCGAATCCGGTGCCGTTGAGTTCGGTCGCGGTGACGGTGAACGGCATGCCGGAGATCGCGAACTGCACGCCCAGCGCGCCCTGCGCGGTGAGGACCGCGAGGCCGGCGGCGACGAGGGTGGCGGGCACCGCCATGACGGCGGCCCGGCGTGCCCGGACCCGCCCCCGCCTCTCGCCGCCGGTGCTGGTACCGGCGGTGCTCGGTGTGTCGGACGGTGAACCGTTGTCCGGATGCTCGGGGTTGTTGCCGGCGGACGGGACGTCCGGGGACGAGGCCATGTCTGCTCCCATGGGCATGAATCAATGCGGGTTGGGCTTCAGTGGCGCGGTGTCCTGGCGCGGACAGGTGGTTGCCGTGTACGCCTCCTCGCAGTCGCGGCGGATGCAAGGGCTTTCTCATTACGCGGCAGTAGCCTGCGAGGAAGTTACCGCCGGTTACATTGAAGGGTCAAGGGAGATGTGAAAAAAGGGTGTCGGATGTGCGCGGGCCGCACCCGGAGGCGGCAAGTCGCCTTGTCCTCCTTGACGTTGACGGTCAATCAGGTTTACAACTTGCCCTGTTTCCCGGATCCGTGGCGCCGGATCCGCCGAGCGGCACCGGCCGCGTTCCCGGCCCTGTCACGGCAGCCGCTCACCTGGGGTCCACAGCAACCGCTCACCTCGGTTCACCGCAACCGCCCAGGTCGGCTCACGGCAACCGCTCACGTCGATCCGCGGCAGTCGCGCGCTTCCCTCGAGGCCTTCGACCCATCCCCGGACCGCCGCCGTCGTGGGTCCGTCGCGTACGGAGAAGGCGCCACGGCCCGCGTCGGCGGCATCACCCGCACAGCCCGCCACCCCCCACGCCACCTCATCCGAACCCCACTCAGGAAAGAGGCACCCGCATGCGTACGCGATCGCTCCTCGCCCTCGCCGGCACCGCCGCCGCGCTGGCCCTCACGGCGGCCGGACCCGCTTCCGCCGCCGGCGGCGCCGTCCTCACCACCGGCAGCGCCGGCGGCACCGCCGCCGCCGTCGGCGACACCCTGACCGCGCCCCTGGCGTCCGGCACGTCCGCGACGTTCTACTCCAGCGCGACCGGCACCAGCGGCGTCAAGTGCACGGGCTCCCAGTTCACCGCCACCGTCACCGGCAACCCGACGGCGCCCGGCACGGCCACCGAGTCCGTCACCGCGCACACCTTCGACAGCACCACCTGCACCAGCAACGTCACCGGTGTCCTCGGCGTCAACGGCATCACCATCGACAACCTGCCCTACTCGGCGACGGTCGCCTCCGACGGCACGCTCAGCGTCCGGCCCGCCGCCGGCTCCGTCGTCCAGGCCACGGTCAAGCTGCGCACCCTGCTCGGCAGCGTCACCTGCGTCTACCAGGCACCCGGCCTGACCGGGAAGGCCGACAACACCGACAGCAGCATCACCTTCACCAACCAGCAGTTCGCCAAGACCTCCGGCTCGTCGCTGTGTTTCGCCAACGGCTACTTCACGGCCAAGTACGCGCCGGTCACCGACGGCGGTGTCCGGGTCTACGTCAACTGATCACTGGAACGGCGATTTCAGCGTCGTCGCAGACGCAGCGCGAAGGCGGCGCCCCCGGTGAGCACCAGCACCGCGGCGGCGCCGCCTGCCAGCAGCGGGGCGGAGGGGCCCGAGTGTCCGCGCGTCGCCTCCGCCACCGGCGTGCTGTCCCCGGCGGTCTGCCCGGGTCGTGAACCGCCCTTTGCCGCAGGGGTGCCCGAACGCGGCACGCTCCCCGCCGACGGGCTCCGCGTGCGCGGCGACCGTCCGCCCGGCGGAGTCGGCGCCGCCGTCGCCGTCCTCGCGGCCTGCGCCGCCCCGGCGCCCGTCCCGCCCGCCGGGAAGACCACGTCGGAGCACGAGTAGTAGGTGTCCGGCGTGCTGCTGTTCTGCCAGACGGTGTACAGCATCTGACGCCCCGTCCGGTCCTTGGGCAGGGTCGCGCCGATGTGGTACGCCCCGTCCTTCAGGGGCGGGTCCGTCACCTCGGCGAACGGCCGGTCCGGCAGGTCGGCCCACTTCAGCGGCTTCGCCGGGTCGTAACCGGGCTTGGTCAGATACAGCTTGAACGTGCCCGTGTGCGCGATCGTCGAGACGTACGTCAGCGTCAGCCGGCCACCGGGCGTGAGCCGCGTCGACGGCCAGTCCCGCCGGGGCAGGTCGAGGCCCCGGTACGCCGGCAGGTTGCCGCTGCACAGCCTGCCGTCCGGAATCACCTGCCGGTCACGGCCCGCCACCCCGGCAACGCGCAGGTTGTCCCAAGCGGTGAACGGAGCGCCGTTCGCGGCGACCGCCGCCCTGCAGGCAGCCGAGCGGGCGGCGCCGCCACCCTCGGGTGAGCAGGCGTAGACCCGGCTGACCGGGTCCGTCGGGGCTCCGTGCGCCTGGGCGGGCCCCGCCGCCCACGACAGGAGCAGGAGCGGCGCCGCCGCGGTGGCCGCGGTGACGCTCAGGCGGGCGGTCGTCCGAGTCATCCGGAACGTCTCCTCGGCGTGCGCGGGGAACAGGGTGTGCGGCGTCCAGTACGGCGCCCGCGCCCGCCGCGTTCAGCCGGTCCGGTGCCCCGGCGCCCGGGGGCGCGAAGACACCGACCGGTTCGGCTGTTTCGCGCCTGCTTCAAGACCCCGTTGAGGAGTCGGCCGTCCCCCTCGTATCGTGGCGATCAGGACACGCCGGACTCCCGCTGCCACTCGGTGAGTTATCGTGTGCGGCGAGCCAAAAAACAAACCGCATGTCCCGTTCGTTCAAGGTGCGAGGAAGGGTCACACGATGGCGAGGCAGTTACGCGCTGAGCAGACCCGGGCAACGATCATCACGGCCGCCGCCGATCTGTTCGACCGGCACGGCTACGAGTCCACCAGCCTGAGCGACATCGTGGCGCACGCGAAGGTCACCAAGGGTGCGCTGTACTTCCACTTCGCCGCCAAAGAGGACCTGGCCCACGCCATCCTGGAACTCCAGGCCAAGGCCGCGCAGCAGCTCGTGGCCGAGGTGGAGAGCCGCGGATACTCCTCGCTGGAGGCGCTGATACGCGCCACCTTCGGGATCGCCCGGCTCTCCGTGGAGGACCCGGTCCCGCGCGCCGGACTGCGTCTGGCCGCCGCGGACGTCACCGTACGGCCGCCGTTGAGGCATCCGTTCACCGAGTGGCTGGAGTTCGCCACCCGGAAGTTCAGCGGAGCCGTCAGGGAGGCCGATGTGCACGGTGACCTGGACGTCGTGGCCGTCGCGCACGCCCTCGTCTGTTTCTTCGTCGGCACCCGGGTCGCCGGCCGCTCGATCGAACCGGTCGGACGGCTTCCGCGCAGGGTCGCCGAAATGTGGCACCTGATGATCCGGGGCCTGGTCCCGGTGCACCGCCGCCCCCGCTACGTCTCCCTGGCGACGCAGCTGGAGCGGGAGATCAGAACCGTCTGACCCGCGCTACGGTGACCGGCATGTCCGACACCCCCCTCGCCCCCGTGATCCTCGGCGACGAACCCGGCTCGTTCCCGCACAGCGTGCTGGCCGAGCGGCATCCCGCGATCATCAGGCAGGTACGGGACGCCTTCCCGTACGGCCCCGGGCAGCACCGGGCGCTGGACGAGCTGCTGAGGAGCTGCGCCGAAGGGACGATCGAGGCGCTTCCCGCCGACGCCCCGGACCGCGACCGCTGGCACGACTGGGGCCTTGCCGGGCACGCCGGGCGGTCCTGGTACGACGTGCCGTGGCTGTGGTCCGAGAGCTACTTCTACCGTCGGCTGCTCGACGCCGTCGGCTACTTCGGTCCCGGCGCCTGGCAGGGCATCGACCCCTTCCGCCCGTTCAAACGCGCCGAACTCGACGCGCCGGACACCGACGAGGAACTGGCCGCCCTGGACGCCCTGAGGGACCAGCCGGAGGAAGAGCGGGCGCGCGCCCTGCTGCACGGCTCGCTGTGGGGCAACCGCGCCGACCTCGGTTTCCGGCTGTCCGTCGCGGGCGGCGAGGCCCAGGAGCCGGTCCCCGCGCTGGTCGCCGACGACAGCGAGACCCTGTGGACGCTGCTGCCGCCCGGCGGGACGGGCACGCTCGTGCTGGTCGCCGACAACGCCGGCCGGGAACTCGTCCCCGATCTGCTGCTGATCGCCCATCTCCTCGACGAGGGGCGGGCCGCGCGGGCGGTGCTGCACGTCAAGCCGTACCCGTACTACGTCTCCGACGCCACCACCGCCGATGTGATCGACGCCCTGCACCGGTTGCGGGCGGCGCCGGGCGCGGCCGCCGGGTACGGGCGCGTGCTCTGGGCGGCCATGGCCGACGGCCGGTTCGACGTGCGTGCCCACCCCTTCTCCTGCGCCCCGCTGCCGTACGCGCGGATGCCGGACGACCTGCGCGCGGAGTTCGCCGCGGCCACGCTGACCGTCGTCAAGGGCGACCTCAACTACCGCCGTCTGGTGGGCGACCGGCTGTGGCCGCCGACCACGCCGTTCCGGCGGGTGACCGCCTATTTCCCCGGCGCGGTCGCCGCGCTGCGCACCCTCAAGTCCGAGGTGATCACCGGTCTGCCGGCACCGGCCGAGGCCGCGCTGGTGGCGGCGGAGGGCCGGCGCTGGCGTACGAGCGGCACACACGCGCTGATCCAGGTCGGCACGTCGAGCGACGTGCGGCGGGAGTGACTTGATGCCGTTGACGACGTCGGACACCAGCCGCCCGGCGGGCCGGGCGAGGTGCGGCGGGACGAGGCGGTCGTGTTCCACGCGTCGGCCGACCGCGACCAGCGGGCCTTCGGGCCCACCGTGACGCCCGGGCGGGGACACGGCGAAGGCGCGGACGGGGGCATACCGGAGGGCCTGCTTCCGTCCTGCACCGAACGCTTATGGAGACGGCGGAAGTTCAGGGTTCCGGTGGCGGTTCACGCGATGGTGTGATCATGTCCGGCGCGGCGGATGGGGCCCCGGACCCCCGGGTAGGGCCCGGCCATGACGCAGCCGTTCGAACTCCCGCACTTCTACATGCCGTATCCCGCGCGGCTCAACCCCCACCTCGAGGAGGCCCGTACCCACTCGACGCGGTGGGCACGCGAGATGGGCATGCTGGAAGGCTCCGGGATCTGGGAGCAGGCCGACCTGGAGGCGCACGACTACGGACTCCTGTGTGCCTACACCCACCCCGACTGCGACGGACCCGCTCTCTCGCTCATCACCGACTGGTACGTGTGGGTGTTCTTCTTCGACGACCACTTCCTGGACATGTACAAGCGCACCCAGGACCGCGCCGCCGGAAAGGCCCACCTGGACCGTCTGCCGCTGTTCATGCCGCTCGACCTGTCGACTCTTGTACCCGAGCCGGAGAACCCCGTCGAGGCGGGGCTGCGGGACCTGTGGGCGCGCACGGTGCCGTCGATGTCCGTGGACTGGCGCCGCCGCTTCGCCGTGGCCACCGAGCACCTGCTCAACGAGTCGATGTGGGAGCTGTCCAACATCAACGAGGGGCGGATCGCCAACCCCGTCGAGTACATCGAGATGCGCCGCAAGGTGGGCGGCGCCCCCTGGTCGGCGGGGCTGGTGGAGTACGCGACCGCCGAGGTGCCCGCCGCCGTCGCCGGCACCCGGCCGCTGCGCGTCCTGATGGAGACGTTCTCCGACGCCGTCCATCTGCGCAACGACCTGTTCTCCTACCAGCGCGAGGTGGAGGACGAGGGGGAGAACAGCAACGGCGTCCTCGTCCTGGAGACCTTCTTCGGCTGCACCACCCAGCAGGCCGCCGAGACCGTCAACGACATCCTCACCTCACGCCTGCACCAGTTCGAGCACACCGCCCTCACCGAGGTCCCGGCCGTCGCCCTGGAGAAGGGCCTCGGGCCGGACGAGGTCACCGCCGTCGCCGCCTACACCAAGGGACTCCAGGACTGGCAGTCCGGCGGCCACGAGTGGCACCTGCGGTCCAGCCGCTACATGAACAAGGGCGCCCGCCCCAGCTCGCCGTGGCAGATCCCGACCGGCCCCGGCATCTCGGCCGCGGACATCGGCGCGCTGCTCGCCTCGGCGGCCCAAGAACGCCTGCGCGCCTACTCCCACGTGCCCTACCAGAAGGTCGGCCCCTCCCTGCTGCCCGAGTTCCACATGCCGTTCCGGCTGGAGCTGAGCCCCCATCTCGACAGCGCCCGCCGGAACCTCCTCGCCTGGACGCACCAGGTCGGCATCCTCCAGGAGGGCGTCTGGGACGAGGACAAGCTCGCCGCGTACGACCTCGCGCTGTGCTCCGCCGGCCTGGACCCGGACGCCACGCCCGAGGCCCTCGACCTCAGCGCCCAGTGGCTCGCCTTCGGCACCTACGGCGACGACTACTACCCGCTCGTCCACGGTCACCGTCGCGACCTGGCCGCCGCCCGGCTGACCACGGCCCGGCTGTCGGCCTGCATGCCCGTCGAGGGCGCGCCGGCCGTCGTCCCCGGCAACGCCATGGAACGCTCGCTGATCGACCTGTGGGCGCGCACCACGGCCGAGATGACGGCAGACCAGCGGCGCACCCTCAAGGCGGCCGTGGACACGATGACCGAGAGCTGGGTGTGGGAGCTGTCCAACCAGCTGCAGAACCGCGTCCCCGACCCCGTCGACTACCTGGAGATGCGGCGCTCCACCTTCGGCTCCGATCTCACCCTGAGCCTGTGCCGGATGGGCCACGGCCCCGCGGTCCCGCCGGAGGTCTACCGCAGCGGCCCGGTGCGCTCCCTGGAGAACGCCGCCGTCGACTACGCCTGCCTCCTCAACGACATCTTCTCGTACCAGAAGGAGATCGAGTTCGAGGGCGAGATCCACAACGCCGTTCTGGTCGTACAGAACTTCTTCGGCGTGGACTATCCGACCGCGCTCGGCGTCGTGCACGACCTGACGACCCAGCGCATGCAGCAGTTCGAGCATGTGGTCGCACACGAACTGCCCGTGCTGTACGAGGACTTCCAGCTGTCCGGAGAGGGCCGGGCGGCCATGGACGGCTACGTTCTCGACCTGCGGAACTGGCTGGCCGGCATCCTGAACTGGCACCGCCACGTGGACCGCTACAAGGCCGAATGGCTGGGCCGCCGGGCCCACGGTTTCCTGCCCGACCGTGCCCCGGCACCGCCGGTCCAGCTCGTCGGCTGACCCCCGTCGGCCCCGTGGGCCTCCCGGCGAGGCCCGCGTCGGCCAGGGCCCCGGCCGGCGCGTGATGCTCCCCGGCGACGAACCGGCCGAGGTTCACCTCCGTTTCAGGCCGGCCGGCGAGCTCGCCCCCGCGTGGTCGACGGCCGCCCGCGCCGGCGCCCGGACCACCGGATGCGGTACCGAACCGTCACCGGCCGGCTCCGGCTGCGCCCTCTTCACGCGCGGTGCGCACGGCGGCGAGGGCGCCCGCCTCGCTGCGGTAGGGGCTGCCCGGCAGCACCCACACGGCGTCGACGCCGCCCTCCCGCTCGCGCAGCCCCGCGCTGCGCCACGAAGGTGCCGACCTGCGCACCCTGACCGCCCTCTCGGCCGCCGGACACAGCCTGACCCTGCTGCCCCGCTCGACCGCCACGAGCCTGCCCGGCACGGTCGCCGTCCCGCTCACCGCTCAACGGGCCGTCCACCGCACGGAACTCCTCCACAGCGGGAGCCCCGGGGGAGCGGCGGCGGAGACGATCCGCAGGCCGGTGGAGGGCGCGTGACCCGGCCGGGGCCTCCGCGCCGGGGTGCCGTGGCGGCGCCTCGACGGCTATGACTACCCTCCGCGGCCCTTCGGCCAGTCTCACTCGTTCGTGTCTCGTCGCGGCCCGGTGCCCCGGGTAGAGCACAGCCGGAGGCGAGCGAACCATGGAACAGACTGCGTTGCGTCCCAAGCCGATGCCCGGCCAGGACCGGCGGGAGGGGAGCACCCCCGTCCCGGCCCACCGCCCGCACGCCGTGCCCCGGCGCGGACGACGGCTACGGACCCTGCTGTTGGGCCTGTTCGCCGGCATCGTGCTGGTGCTCGCCGGTGTCGGCATCGGCACCGTCGGCGCCACGGTGATCGGCATGAGCAGGCTGGCCGAGCTGCAACGCCAGGCCCCGCCGCCCGCCCCGGCCAAGGCCACCGCGGCCGCCACCCCGAACCCCGCTCCGGCCCACCCCGGGCCGACCCTGGGCGTGGAAGCCGTCGACGCCGAGAAGGCGGGCGCGCTGGTGGTCGGCGTACACGTGCCCGGACCGGGCTTCGCGGCCGGCCTGGTCCGCGGGGACGTCCTGCTGCAGTTCGGCACTACCCGCGTCGACACCGCCGCCGACCTCGCCCGAGCGGTCGCCCACGCCCAGCCCGGAAAGAACGTCCTGCTCACCGTGCGTCACCGCAGCGGGGGCTACCAGCAGTTGACAGTGGTCCCGGGAGTGGTGACCTGAGCAAGACCGGCCTGCGCTCCCGCTCCGGCACCCGGGTCTGCGGCGGGGTGGGTCTCGCATACGGTCGGGTGTGCGACGGGCGACGGGCGACGGCGACGGGCGACGGCCTTCGGGCGAGCGGGCCCCGACATCGCCCGCGTTTCACCCGCGTCCCCGGGAACCCGCTGGTGACCGTCCGCCCCGCGCGCCATGATGGGCCCATGCCGAGCCCCTTCCCCGCGGCCCCCGGGTCACCGGCCCCGCGATCGCTCCGCGGACGCCGGGCCCACCCGCACCCGCGATCGGCTCGCGTGGCCCTGTCCGGGCGGGCAGGATGCTGCCCGAGACGCCATCGCCCCGTTTCCCCACCCGCGCCCGGAGGCCCGGATGACCGGTAGTACGCCCGCGCCCTTCACCGCCGCCGACTACAGGGCCCGCATGGACCGTGCCGCGCGTTCGGCCGCCGACGCCGGCCTCGCGGGGCTGCTTGTGGCGCCGGGACCGGACATGGTCTGGCTGGCCGGGTACACGCCCACCGCCGTCACCGAACGGCTCACCGTGCTCGTCCTCGCCCCGGGCCACGACCCCGTGCTCGTCGTGCCCACCCTGGAGGCGCCGGACGCCGAGGAGGCGACCGGCGCCGCCGCGCTGACCCTGCGCGACTGGACCGACGGCAAGGACCCCTACGCCGTCACGGCCGCCCTCCTCGACACGCGCGGCCGGTTCGGCATCAGTGACAACACCTGGGCGATGCACCTGCTGGGCCTCCAGCGGGCCCTGCCCGACTCCTCGTACGCCGCTCTCACCGACGCCCTGCCCATGCTGCGCGCGGTGAAGGACGCGGCGGAGCTGGAGCTTCTGGCAGCCGCGGGCGCGGCCGCCGACGCAACGTTCGAGGAGATCCGGAAGGTTCCCTTCGCCGGCCGCCGCGAGTCGGACGTCGGCCACGACCTCGCCGGGCTGCTGCGCCGCTTCGGCCACTCCCAGGTCGACTTCACCATCGTCGGTTCCGGACCCAACGGCGCCAATCCGCACCACGAGGTCGGCGACCGCGTCATCCAGCACGGCGACATGGTCGTCCTCGACTTCGGCGGGCTCAAGGACGGCTACGGCTCCGACACCACCCGCACCGTCCACGTCGGCGAGCCCACCGAGGAGGAGCGCCGGGTCCACGACACCGTGCGCGTCGCCCAGGAGGAGGGCTTCCGGGCCGTACGGCCGGGCGCCGCCTGCCAGGAGGTCGACCGTGCCGCGCGCGCGGTGATCACCGACGCCGATTACGGCGAGTACTTCATCCACCGCACCGGGCACGGCATCGGCGTCACCACGCACGAGCCGCCGTACATGATCGAGGGCGAGGAGCAGCCCCTCGTGCCCGGGATGTGCTTCTCCGTGGAACCCGGCATCTACCTGCCCGGCCGGTTCGGGGTGCGCATCGAGGACATCGTCACGGTCACCGAGGACGCCGGCCGCCGTCTCAACAACACCACCCGTGAGATGGTCATAGTGGACTGAGAGACCCAGGAGAACACCCGCGACGACACCCGGAACGGCACACGCGCGACCCATGACCCAGGCACCGACACCCACGGCGGACACCGTCCGCAGACTGGTCCGCTCGCTGCTCAAGGAGAGCACCGACGGCACCGGCGGACTCGACGTGCGGCCCGTCCGGGAAGGCCGGGAGCACACCTGGTGGGTCGGCACCCGCCATGTGCTGCGTCTCGCGCCCGACCGCGAGGCATCCGTCCGCCGCCGCCGGGAACTGCGGCTGCGCGATCTGGTGCGCCCCCATGTGCCCGTCGCCGTCCCCTCCAGCGTCGCGCACGGCGACTGGGCGCCCGGCCTGGCCTACACCCTCGACGCCCTGGTACCCGGCGGCACGGCCGAGGAGCATGACGTCTCCGCCGTCGGTGAGGCCGACCTCGCCGGGTTGCTCACCGGAATGCGCGCGGTGCCCGTACGACAGGCCGAGGCGGCCGGTGTGCCGCGCACCGCTCCGCGCTCCCTGGAGGCGCTGCGCCGGATGGCCGTGCACGCGGCCGAACGGCTCGCCGCCGCCGACGAGTTCGACGCCGCACGGCTCCATCAGCTCACCCCGCCCGGCGCGGCCCAGCTCGCCGCGCAGCCCGGCACCGCCGTCCTCACCCACCACGGGCTGACCGGCGAGCATGTGGTGGTCAGCGCCGACGGGCGGGTGCGCGGCATCCTGGACTGGACCGAGGCGGCCCTCGGCGACCCCGCCGAGGACATCGCCGGGCTAGCCGTCGCCGTCGGTTCCCCGGCGGCCGTCCGCGCCGCCACCCTGGCCGGCTACGGCGCCCGCCCCTGCCTGCGCGGCCTGTGGCTCGCCCGCTGCGACAGCGTCATCCACCTCACCGACCACCTCGAAGGACGCGCGGGCGGCACCGTGGGCCTGTTGCGGACCCAGCTGCGACGGGCCTGGGAGCCGATCCTGCTGGAGCGGGTGACGGACTTCAAGGAGGACGAGACGGAGCCGTAGCCGCCCCAGGGACGGCCCGCTCACGCACCCGGCAGCGCCCCGGGACCCTCCCGCTCAGAGATCCGGCAGCCCCCGGACACGAGCCGCAGCGGCTCCCGGGACGGCCGTGCTGACGCGACGGGGCCGGGCGCCCCAGAGGCAGCCCTGGCGCCGCGCCCGAGTCGGCAGGCGCCTCAACGACAATCCCGTCGGCGGCGTCGGCAGGCGCCTCAACGGCAACTCCGTCGGCGGAGTCGGCAGTGGCTCCGGATCGGTGCCGCCGGCGGATCCGGAGACGGCCCGGTGCCGCTCGTCCCGGTCAGGGCTGTGTCAGTACCACGCAGGACTCCCCGGGGACCTGCAGCAGCCCGTCCGGGCCCGGTGCCTGGACCGGCTCCCAGGCGGCGAGGACCTCCGTGCGGCCGGTGCCCAGCGGGATCGCCGCCGGCTCCTTGCCGAGGTTCACCGCCACCCGCACGTCCCCGCGCCGGAAGGCCAGCCAGCGGGCCCCCTCGTCGTACGCCACCTTGGTGTCGGCGAGATCGGGATCGGTGAGGTCGGGCTGCTCGTGGCGCAGCGCGATCAGCCGCCGGTACCAGGCCAGCACGCGCGCGTGCGGCTCGCGTTCCGGCTCCGACCAGTCCAGGCAGGACCGCTCCCGCGTCGCCGGGTCCTGCGGGTCCGGTACGTCCTCCTCGGCCCACCCGTGCTCCGCGAACTCCCGCCGCCTGCCCCGCCGTACCGCCTCGGCCAGCTCGGGGTCGATGTGGTCGGTGAAGTACTGCCAGGGCGTGCCCGCGGCCCACTCCTCGCCCATGAACAGCATCGGCGTGAACGGCGCCGTCAGCGTGAGCGCCGCCGCACAGGCCAGCAGGCCGGGGGAGAGGTGGGCGGAGAGCCGGTCGCCCTGGGCACGGTTGCCGACCTGGTCGTGGGTCTGGCTGTAGCCGAGGAGCCGGTGTGCGGCCACGCGCGCGCGGTCCAGCGGACGGCCGTGCCGCCGGCTGCGGAAGCTGGAGTAGGTGCCGTCGTGGAAGTAGCCGCCGGTGAGCGTCTTGGCGAGCGCGGCGAAGGGGGCGCGCGCGAAGTCGGCGTAGTAGCCCTGCGACTCGCCGGTCAGCGCGGTGTGCAGGGCGTGATGGAAGTCGTCGTTCCACTGCGCGTGCAGCCCGAGGCCGTTCTCCGCGCGCGCGGTGATGAACCGCGGGTTGTTCAGGTCGGACTCGGCGATCAGGAACAGCGGCCGCCCCACGTCCTCGGCGAGGCCGTCCACGGCCGCCGACAGCTCCTCGAGGAAGTGGTACGCGCGCGTGTCGTACAGCGCGTGCACCGCGTCCAGGCGCAGCCCGTCGAGGTGGTAGTCCCGCAGCCACGCCAGCGCGCTGCCGACGAGGAACGCGCGCACCTCGTCCGAGCCGGGCGCGTCCAGGTTCACGGCCGAGCCCCACGGCGTGTGGTGCGTGTCCGTGAAGTACGGCCCGAACAACGGGAGATAGTTGCCGGAGGGGCCCAAGTGGTTGTGCACAACGTCCAGGACGACACCCAGACCGAGTGCGTGCGCCCGGTCGACGAACCGCTTCAGTGCCTCGGGGCCGCCGTACGGCTCGTGCACCGCCCACAGCGACACTCCGTCGTACCCCCAGCCGTGCCGCCCCGGGAACGGGCACAGCGGCATCAACTCCACGTGTGTGATGCCCAGTTCCACGAGGTGCTCGAGCCGGGCGGCGGCCGCGTCCAGGGTGCCCTCACGGGTGTACGTGCCCACGTGCAGCTCGTAGAGCACCGCGCCCGGCAGCCCGCGCCCCGCCCACCGAGTCCGCCAGGAGTACCGCCCGTGGTCCACGACGGCGCTCAGCCCGTCGGGGCCGTCCGGCTGACGGCGCGAACGCGGGTCGGGCAGCACCGGACCGTCGTCCAGCGCGAACCCGTACCGGGCGCCGTCGCCCGCCTCCGCCGCACCCGTCCACCAGCCCTCGCGTTCGGGATCGCGCGCCAACGCGCGCGTGGCGCCCTCGCACTCGAGCGTCACTCGGTCTGCCTGCGGTGCCCACACCTCGAACTGCACGGACGGTTCCCCTTCGTCTGCTCAACGTGATGTCCCGCTCCTCCATCGTGCCGTCCAGGCGATCAATCCGCTTCCGAATTCGTCCTTTCCCGGCTGGTGTCGCGGAAGTACCCGCACACCGGCACTGATTCCGCGTTTTCTGGACACCCGGGGTTCACTGCCCGACAATCACCTGCGTGACGTCGTCCTTCGAGTTCTCCACGTACCCCGCGCGGCTGTCCGACGCGGAGCGCGACAAGGCGCTGCAGGTGCTGCGTGACGGCGTCGCCATGGGCCGGCTGTCACACGACACGTTCGTGCGCCGCATGGAACTGGCCCTCGCCGCGCGCCGCTCCGACGAGCTGGCCGCGCTCGTCGCCGACCTGCCCCGGGAGAACCGCTTCTCCCGCGCGGTCCTCTCGACCGTCGAGGCTGTCTCCGGTTTCACCGTGCGGCTGCGCCGGGCCTGGCAGGCCGAGCGGCTGCCCAAGCTGCTGCTGCCGCACCCGGCGCGGACCCAGCCGCTGCGCATCGGCCGTGACCCCGCGAGCGGGCTGCGGCTGACCCACGAGACGGTCTCCCGGGCACACGCCGAACTCAGCCGGCAGGGCGGTATGTGGGTGCTCAAGGACCTCGGTTCCACCAACGGCACCACCGTCAACGGCCGCCGGGTGATCGGCTCGGTCGTCGTGCGGGAGGGCGACCAGGTCGCGTTCGGCAGGATGGCGTTCCGGCTCGCCGTGAGCTGACCCGGGGCCGGTCGGGACACCGGTGGCCGGCCGTGTTCGAACAGGCGCTCCCCCACGCGCGCGCGTACCGTCCCGAACGGGTGAGCCGGACTCCGGAACCCGGGCCGCCGTGCCGATGCTACGGGGCATGACGTACATCACCAGAGCGACAGCGGCGGCCGGCGCCCTGCTGGCCGCCGCCGGACTCCTCGCCGCGGGCCCCGCCGAGGCGGCGCCCCGGGACACCCTCCCGGGCAACTGGCTCTACCTGACGGTCACCAAAGGCGACGCCTGGTCCAGTGACACGCGCGGCACCCTGCTGCTGTGCGATCCGCCGCTGGGGCACGCGCACGCGGCCGAGGCCTGCGCCGAACTCGCCCGCGCGGACGGCGACATCGGCCGCATCGCGGCCAAGAGCGTTTTCTGTCCGATGATCTGGGCGCCGGTCACCGCCCACGCGCGCGGGCAGTGGAACGGACGGCCGGTCCGGTTCCAGGAGACGTACTCCAGCCGGTGCGTCATGAACGCGCGGACCGGATCGGTCTTCACCCTCGACGGCTGAGCCCCGCGCTGCTGAGCCCCGCGCTGCTGCGGCCAGGCTGCCGCGACTCGAAGGGTGCGGCCCGGGAGGTGCGGGGCGCGCCCCGCGGACTCACGCCGCCTGCTCCCGGGCCTGCTGCGCCGCCACCAGCACGATCCGGGACTGGTGCTCCACCTGGTGCTCCAGCGGCACCCAGCGGGCCCTGAACCGGACCGCGAAGGCATCGCACCAGCGGGCGACGAGCTGTTCCAGCCGCGGTGCCGCGCTGTCGTCCGCCTCCCTCAGCACCCGGAGCAGCATCGCCGCCGCTCGCAGCGGCAGCCGCCGCGCGAAGGCGTCCACACTGCCGACGTACGCCATCGTCGTGCCGGCCGGAGCAGTGTGGATCCAGTCCTCGGCGAGGCCCGGAATCAGCTCCAGCGCCCATCGCGCGGCCCGCAGCAGCGGCCCGTCCACGCCGTCCAGCCGGGGCAGCGCCTCGGCGAGGATCCGCTCCACCTCCAGCGAGTCCCGCAGCAGCCGCTGGGCCAGGCGCCGCATCGCCGCCGCCGGTGCCGGGTGCGGCGCCGGATCGTCCACCAGGTCGCTCGCCCACATCGGTACCTCCACCACGGCCGTCAGACCGCCGTAGCGGTGCGCGTGGTACCAGGTGCTGTGCCGCGCGTCGTCCGGCATGCTCGGGTACGCGACGCCCGACTCCGGGCCGGGCATCACATGCACCCCGGGGCCGGAGGCCGGCCAGCCCGCCGCGTCCGAGGCGCCCGTCTCCACCGGGATGTGCAGCTCCGCCGCCGACTTGGCGAACGGTTCGGCCAGGCCCGGCACGTCCCGTGTCAACTGCACCCAGCTGCCGCCCAGATCGGTGCCGTGCAGTGTCACCTGGAGGTACGGGCGCACCTCGTCGATCACCCCGGTCAGGGCCCGGGTCTCGGGCGGCAGCCGGTCCGGTGGCAGCACCGACGGTGACCACTCCGGCTGCTCCGCGCCCGTCGGCCGGTAGAAGCCGAGGTGGTAGTCGAGCAGACTGCGCGGCGCCGGGGTCACGTGCAGGCTCGCCCCGTCCGGGTCCGCGCACAGCAGGAAGTGCCAGGACGCGTCCGCCCGCAGCTCCCGTTCGGCCGACACCCGTGCTGCCAGCACCCGCAGGGTGGAGCCGCCCGTCGGCTCGTTGGCGTGCGCGCCCGCGACCACCAGCACCGCCCGCTCGGCGTGCCCCACCGACAGCAGGTGCAGGGGTCTTCCCGCGCGCGAGCGGCCCACCTGGCGCAGCGTACAGAGACCGGGCTGCTGAGCGGCCAACGCCTGTGCGAAGGCGACCAGTTCCGGAACGCTGGGGTAGCGCAGCTCCGGCAGGAGACTCACCCCCGACTTGTTTCCGCCCGGCTTCGCACTCCAAGTCCCGCACGGGACGAGTGAACTGTCAAGCATGCGGCGGGGCAGTTCCCGGGGCGCCCGGACGCAGTCGCCCGGCGACCTTCAGGCCACTGTGATCCGTGGGCTCACTGCTGGTGCAGGCCGCGTCCCGCGAGGGTCAGGAACACCTCGCCCACCGCCTCCGACAGCGTCGGGTGCGCGTGCACATGCCGGGCCACGTCCGCCGGCTCGGCGTCCCAGCCGACGATCAGCTGACTCTCGGCGATCATCTCCGACACGTTCGGGCCCACCAGGTGCACGCCCAGCACCCGCCCACCGCCGGCCTCGGCGACAACCTTCACCATGCCGCCCTGGCCGTGCACCATCCCCTTGGCGACCGCGGTCAGCGGCATCGTGTTGACGTCGACCTCGTGCCCACGCGCGCGTGCCTCCGCCTCGCCCAGCCCCACGGAGGCCGTCTGCGGCGAGGAGTACGTCACCCGGGGCACGGCCGCGTAATCGACCGGCGCCGACTCCAGCCCGGCCAGTGTCTCGGCCACCAGCAGGCCCTCCGCGAACGAGGCGTGGGCCAGACCCGGCGAAGGCGGCGGCAGCAGGTCGCCGACGACATGGATCCCCGGCACGGCCGTCTCCAGCCGGGTCCAGTCCGCCGGTGCGACGAACCCCCGCTCGTCCGTCGTCAGACCGGCCGCCTCCAGGCCCAGGCCCTCGGTGACCGGAGCCCGGCCGACGGCCACCAGCAGCCGCTCCGCCTCGACCGTCCGGGTCTCACCCCGCGCGGTGCGCACGCGTGCGCGTACGCCGTCCTCCAGTACCTCCGCGTCCAGCAGCCGCGCCCCTGTCAGCACGTCGATCCGGCGCTTCTTCAGGCCCCGCGTCAGGTGCCGGCTCACATCGGCGTCCTCCAGCGGCACGATCCGGTCCGCGGCCTCCACCAGGGTGACCTCCGCGCCCATGGACCGGTGGAAGGAGGCGTACTCCACGCCGATCGCGCCCCCGCCCAGCACCAGGACGGACGTCGGCAGCCCCGGTGCGAACAGGGCGTCGTCACTGGTCACCACGCGCCGTCCGTCCGGCGCGAGCCCAGGGAGCGTACGCGGGCGCGAGCCGGTCGCGAGCACGATCCCCCGGCGAGCGGTGAGGCCGGTCGCGCCGGGCATGAGGTCGTCGCGCGCGCCCGGCGCGGAATACGTACGGGCGCCCTCCACGCGCACCGTACGCGGCCCCGTCAGCCGTGCGCTGCCTCGCACCACCCGCACGCCCGCATGCGCCAGATGCGCTTCCACCCCCTTGTGGTTGCGCGCCACGATGTCGTCCCGCGTGGCCACCAACGCCGTCCAGTCGACGGAGTCCAGGGTGGCCTTCACCCCCCAGCGCTCGCGGGCCTCGGCGATACCGTCGACGAGTTCGGCGGCGTGCAGCATCGCCTTGCTCGGAATGCAGCCCCGGTGCAGACAGGTTCCGCCGACCTTGTCGCGTTCGACGAGGACGACGTCGAGACCGAGGGCGGCGGCGCGCAGGGCGGTGCCGTACCCACCCGTGCCACCACCGATGACGATGACATCGGATGTGTTGACGGCCGGTGCGTTCACGGCCGGTGCGTTGACGATCGATGTGTCGGCGGTCGATGTGTTGATGGTCATGGCATCCACCCTCCGTCCATGCCTTGTCATGAGTCCAAGGCAATGTTTGTGTGGAAGTCATGCACGATCCTTATGAGAGGGCGGGGAGTTGAGCCTGCGGCAGATGGAGTACTTCGTGACGGTCGTCCACGAGGCGTCCTTCACCCGTGCGGCGGATGCCCTGCACGTCACCCAGCCCGCGCTCTCCCACCAGATCAAGGCGCTGGAGAAGTCGGTCGGCGGCGCCCTGCTGGAGCGCCTGCCGCGCGGCGTGCGCCTCACCCCCATGGGCCGGGCCTTCCTTCCGCACGCGGAACTCGCCGTCCGCAGCGCCGAGCGGGCCCGCCGCGCGGCTCGCGCCTCCGCCGGCGCGGAGGGCGGCGAACTGCATGTCGCGGCACTGCACTCCATCGCGGTCGGCGCCCTGCCCGATGTCTTCGCCCGCTGGCGTACCGCTCACCCGGGAGTCCTGCTCCGCCTGCACGAGTACGCCACCTCCGAGGCCCTGGAGGAGGCCGTGCAGCGCGGCACCGCCGACCTCGCCGTCGGCCCCGAGCCCACCGACCGGCCCGGCACCGTCGTACCCATCGGCGAGGAGGAACTCGTCCTCGTGGTGCCGTTCGACGACCGGCTCGCGGGCCGTACGACGGTGACGCTGCCCGAACTCGCCGACCACCCCTGGATCCGCTGCGCCATGGAACCCGTCGTCCACGGCGCGCGCTTCCTCGACTGGGCCTGCGGGAAAGCCGGGTTCACACCCCGGACCGCCGTGTGGACCGAGCACACCTCGACGGCCGTACGCATGGCCGCCGCCGGGGTCGGGGTGTGCGCCGCCCCCGCCCACATCGTGCGCGGTGCCGTGGGCGAGGGCTGCGTGGTCCTCACCCCCGACCCGGCCTGGAAGCGCCCGCTGGCCGTCTACGCGCGAGTGCGGCCCACCGGGGCCGCCGAGGCCTTCGTGGACCTCCTGCGCGCCACCTGGCCCGCTCTGGGGTCCGCAGGGCCGTACGAGGCCTGCGAACCGACCGCTGCAACGGCCCACTGAGCCCCCGCAGCCGCCCGGTCCACGGGGCGTGCGCTGTCCGAGCCCGCCCGGCCCACCCACCCCGCCGCACCCTGTGGGCCCTCCACGCCCTCCACGCCCTCCGCGCCCCGCTCAGCCGCCTCGACTCTCCTCGGCCCGCTCCAGCAGCACCACCGGCAGCCGACTGAAAAGGTCGGCCACGCGCGCGTGGCCGGTGAACTCCCGGCCCGGAGCGAGCACGTCCACCCACCGCCCGGGCGGCAGCGGCAGCCGGGTATCCCGCCAGCCGCCCGCCTCCGCGAGCCGCAGCGACAGCCGGGTGACCGCGGTGACCACCTCACCCGAGCGTGCGAACGCCACACAGTGCTCCGCCGCCGGTCCCTCGGCGGACAGCGGCGTGTACGCGGCCGTCGCCCCGAAGGCGCCGGGCCGCCGGGCGCGCAGCCGCAGCGCCGCCGCCGTCAGCGCGTCCTTCTCGCCGGGCACCTCCGGCGGGAAGGACACCGGCCGTCGATTGTCCGGGTCCACCAGCGCCCGGTACTCGCCCTCCGTGCCCTGGTACACGTCCGGCACCCCCGGCATCGTCAGATGGACCAGTGCGGTGCCGAGGACGTTGGCCCGGACGTGCGGGTCCAGCGCCTTGCGGAACGCGGCCACGCGCTCGCCGGGCGGCCCGCACGGCCCGGCGGTGACGAAGGCCGCGACCGCCTCCTCGTACGGCGGTTCCTGCTCCGTCCAGCTGGTGTACATGCCCGCCTCGCGCACATGCTTCAGCAGCGCCTCCTGGACCCGTTCCTCCTCGGCCGGGCCCAGTCCGAACACCGTCTGCCAGGCCGCCCAGGCCAGCTGCCCGTCCGGTACGCCCTCCTCGGGCCGGGTCACCTCGGCGAGCAGCCGCGCCCAGCGTCCGGGGCATTCGGTGAGCACGGCCAGTGCCGCGCGGACGTCGGCGCTGCGCTTGGTGTCGTGCGTGGAGACGACCGTGCCGGTGCCCGGCCAGTCGCCCTGCACGCGCGCGCAGTACGCGTGGAATTCCTCGGAGGACACCCCCGGCCGGCCCGGATCGCCGCCCACCTCCGTCGCCGAGAGCAGCGGCACGTAGCGGTAGAACGCCGTGTCCTCCACCGACTTGGCACGCAGCGCCGAGGCGGTCTGCGCGAACCGCGCGCGGAACTCCACCAGGTCGGCGCGGTGCCGGGCGGACTCCTCAGCGGCCGGCACCCCGGCCGACCCGGACGCCTCGTCGCCGGGCGTCTCGATCAGCAGCCGGCGTACGACGTCCACCGCCGCGGCCTCCTCGGGCACCACGAAGGCCAGCCGGGCCTCCGCGGCGGCCTCCTCGGTGACGACGGCGGCCACGTCGCCTGACGCGTAGGGCCGGTACACCCGCATCCGGACCAGCAGTTCCTCCAGGGCGGTGCGCAGCGCCCACGGGGCGCGGTCGCGCAGCGAGAGGTCCGGCGAGGAAGCACACAGCCGGGCGGCGAGCCGGGTGAGCCGTTCGGTCTCGGTGGCCAGCTCATGGGTGAGCACCTTGTAGGCGGCCCGCCGCACCGTGGCCTCCCAGTTGCCGCCCCGGTCGGTCTGCGGGGCCGCGAACCGCCGGTACTCGGCCAGCAGCTCACCGGCGCCCGCGCGGTCGGTGAACAGACCGTCGACATGGCGCAGGGCGTCGTAGCCGGTGGTGCCCGCGACCGGCCAGGAGACCGGCAGGTGTTCGCCGTCGGCGAGGATCTTCTCCACGACCGTCCAGCGCCCGCCGGTCGCCTCGTGCAGCCGTGCGAGGTACGCGTCGGGGTCGGCGAGCCCGTCGGGATGGTCGATCCGCAGCCCGTCGACCACGCCCTCCGCCAGCAGCTGAAGGATCTTGGCGTGGGTGGCGTCGAACACCTCCGGGTCCTCCACACGCACCCCGATCAGCTCCGAGATGCTGAAGAACCGCCGGTAGTTCAGTTCGGTGCGGGCCAGCCGCCACCACACCGGGCGGTACCACTGCGCGTCCAGCAGCTTCGGCAACGGCAGGTGCTCGGTGCCCGCCCGGAGCGGGAAGGCGTGCTCGTGGTAGCGCAGCACGTCCCCGTCGACCACGAGGTGCTCCAGCTGCGACCCGACCGGGCCGCCGAGGACGGGCAGCAGCACCCGCCCGCCCTGTGCCTCCCAGCTGATGTCGAACCAGCGCGCGTACGGCGACTCGGGCCCCTCGCGCAGCACCTCCCACAGGGCGCGGTTGTGCCGGGGGGCCATGGCCATGTGATTCGGCACGATGTCCACCACCAGGCCGAGGCCGTGGTCACGCGCGGTCCGCGCCAGCGCGCGCAGTCCCTCCTCGCCGCCGAGTTCCTCGCGCACGCGCGCGTGGTCCACCACGTCGTAGCCGTGCGGGGAGCCGGGGACGGCCTCCAGGACGGGGGAGAGGTGCAGGTGCGAGACGCCGAGCGACGCCAGGTACGGTACGGCCGCCGCGGCGGCGGCGAACGGGAACGCGGGCTGGAGTTGCAGCCGGTAGGTGGCCGTGGGCATTCCCGGTCCGGGTCGCGCAGAAGTCATGGAACCTACGTACCCAGACTGGCGTCTTTCGTGTCATCCACCGCCACACCGGCCCACGCACGCGTGCCCGGCCCCGAACGATCGACCTCGGCCCGGCCGGCACCCGCGGCAGCGCCTTCCCCCGCACCCGACCGCCCGGGCCACCGAGCCGACTCTCCGGGCCGACGCCGTGCCGCCCGCCGGGTCCCCGTGCGGCCCGCCCACCCGAGTCGGCGCCACCGCGTCCACGCCCCGCTCCCTCCGCCAGGCGCTGCCCTCAGGGCCGTCGGCCGGCGCAGGCGCAGCCGACAGTGCCGTTCCTGCTCATCGCCGATACCCGGCAGGACCCGGTCCAGGTCAGCGGCGCAGGCGAGCACGATCCGGTGCCGTTCGGCGTCGAGCCGGCCGCCGTTGCCGCGCCAGACGGACAGGCACCCGGCGAGGTCCGCGTCCAGCAGCACCAGATCGACGCCCTCCGGTTCCGCGCCCCCGCAATCCCGCCGGGAAGGCCGCGTCCAGGTGTTCCCGCCACGGCACGGCCACGGCGGCCCGCCGGTCACGCATCTCGCCCGTCCGCGCCGGTCACCTCGCCCGCGCCCCGACGATCCCGCCCGTTCGCCCCGATCGCCTCCTCACGCGGGCCGCTGCAGCACCGTCAGGCTGCGGTCCGGCAGGGTGAGCCGGTCGCCCGCGCCGACCTTCGCCCCGGTTCCGGGCGGGACGCCTTCCGGGCGGGCCGTGTCGACCACGACCTGCCACTGCCGGCCGTGGTCGACCGGTACCAGGAAGTCCAAGGGCTCCGGGGAGGCGTTGAACATCAGCAGGAACGAGTCGTCGGTGATCCGCTCCCCGCGCGGGCCCGGCTCGGAGATGGCGTTGCCGTTGAGGAACACCGTCAGCGCGGACGCCTGCGCCGAATCCCAGTCCTGCTGCGTCATCTCGCTGCCCTCGGGGGTGAACCAGGCGACGTCGGACAACTCGCCGTGGGTGCCCTCCACCGGACGGCCGTGGAAGAAACGGCGCCGGCGCAGGACCGGATGGTCCCGGCGCAGCCACACCATCGCGCGCGTGAACTCCAGCAGGTCCCTGTCGTCCTCGGGCCACTGCACCCAGGACAGCTCGTTGTCCTGGCAGTAGGCGTTGTTGTTGCCGCTCTGGGTACGGGCGAACTCGTCGCCGTGGCTGATCATCGGCACGCCCTGGGAGAGCATCAGCGTGGCGATGAAGTTGCGCATCTGGCGGGCGCGCAGCCGCAGCACCTCCGGATCGTCCGTCGCGCCCTCGGAGCCGCAGTTCCAGGACCGGTTGTGGCTCTCCCCGTCCCGGTTGTCCTCGCCGTTGGCCGTGTTGTGCTTGTCGTTGTACGAGACGAGGTCGTGCAGCGTGAACCCGTCGTGGCAGGTGACGAAGTTGATGGAGGCGAGCGGTCGGCGGCCGTCGTCCTGGTAGAGGTCCGAGGAGCCGGTCAGCCGGGAGGCGAACTCCGCGAGCGCCCGGGGCTCACCCCGCCACAGGTCCCGCACGGTGTCGCGGTACTTGCCGTTCCACTCGGTCCACAGCGGCGGGAAGTTGCCCACCTGGTAGCCGCCCTCACCCACGTCCCACGGCTCGGCGATCAGCTTCACCTGGGAGACCACCGGGTCCTGCTGGACCAGGTCGAAGAACGACGACAGCCGGTCCACCTCGTGGAACTGCCGGGCGAGTGTCGCCGCGAGGTCGAAGCGGAAGCCGTCGACGTGCATCTCGGTGACCCAGTACCGCAGCGAGTCCATGATCAGCTGGAGCACGTGCGGGGACCGCATGAGCAGCGAGTTCCCGGTGCCCGTGGTGTCCATGTAGTAGCGCGGATCGTCCGCCAGCCGGTAGTACGACGGGTTGTCGATGCCCTTGAAGGACAGCGTCGGGCCCAGATGGTTGCCCTCGGCCGTGTGGTTGTAGACGACGTCCAGGATGACCTCGATCCCGGCCTCGTGCAGCGCCCGGACCGCCGACTTGAACTCCAGGACCTGCTGGCCGCGGTCGCCCCAGGAGGCGTACGCGTTGTGCGGGGCGAAGAACCCGATCGTGTTGTAGCCCCAGTAGTTGTTGAGGCCCATGTCGACCAGCCGGTGGTCGTTCACGAACTGGTGCACGGGCATCAGCTCCAGGGCCGTCACCCCGAGCTTGGTCAGGTGTTCGATGATCGACGGGTGGGCGAGTGCCGCGTACGTGCCGCGCAGCTCCTCCGGGAGGCCCGGGTGCCGCATGGTCAGGCCTTTGACGTGGGCCTCGTAGATCACCGTGTGGTGGTACTCGGTGCGCGGCGGCCGGTCGTCGCCCCAGTCGAAGTACGGGTTGATCACCACGGAGGTCATGGTGTGCGGCGCCGAGTCCAGGTCGTTGCGCCTGTCGGGCGCGCCGAAGTGGTAGCCGTACACCTCCTCGCCCCACCGGACGGCCCCGCTGACCGCCTTCGCGTACGGGTCGAGCAGCAGCTTCGCCGAGTTGCAGCGCAGCCCGCGCCCCGGGTCGTACGGGCCGTGCACCCGGAACCCGTACCGCTGACCCGGCATCACGCCCGGCAGGTACGCGTGCCGCACGAACGCGTCGCTCTCGCGCAGTTCCACCGCCGTCTCCGAGCCGTCGTCGTGCAGCAGACACAGCTCTACTCGGTCCGCGGCCTCCGTGAAGACCGCGAAGTTGGTTCCGGCGCCGTCGTACGTGGCACCGAGTGGATACGCCTCTCCAGGCCAGACCTGCATGGATACGACTCTCCCAGGTGTGCCGCCCCCCTGGGGCCGCGTTGACTTCCGAGTCCCCCCGAAAATGACGGAACCTCTCCTGACTTACGTCCCTCTTACCCACCGACCAGTGCACACGGCGGTTCTTGTACCCGCTGTGTGCCGAACCAGTGGGGCACACATACTCCCGGGATCACGGGGAGTAGGGGGAAGACGTGCGCGAGACAGTGCACCGCCATCTGGGAAAAGTGATGGCCGGCGCGGCCGTCGCGGCGGTGGGGACCGCCGCGATGGTCGCCATCACCCTGCCGGGCACGGCGGGGGCGGACGAAACGGGAGGAACGAAGGGCGGCGGTACGCAGGCCGTGCGGCAGGCCGGTCAGGGACAGGACACGGTCCCGCCCGGTGTCGTCGAGCAGGCGCCCGCCGAGGGGAAGAAGGGCACCGGCCGGGATCCGCTGACCGACGACGAGATCCGGCGCGTCGAGAAGCTCGCCCTGAACCGGCAGCTGCTGAACACGGGCGAGGACGTCGACGGTGACCGCGGGCCGCAGCGCCTGAGCGTCGACCTCGCCGAACCCGAGGCCGACGAGGTGGACGCCCCGGGCGCGCCCCGGCGTGCCGATGTGACCTTCTACGACTACAAGAACGACACGCTCGTCACCAAGACCGTCAACCTGGACACCGGGAAGGTCGAGGAGACCGGTACCCAGCGGGGCGTCCAGCCGCCCCTGAGCCATGCCGAGAACACCGAGGCGGCCAGGATCCTCATCGCCGACCCGCTGGGGGCGGGACTGAAGGCGGACTACCAGGACGCCACCGGCAAGGAGCTGACCTCCCCGGACCAGCTGCTGCTGAGCGGTGGCGTCTACCGGGCCGCGCCGGGTGCCCGGCCGGCGGTCCTCGACCAGTGCGGCCTGCACCGCTGCGTGCGGCTGTTCACCAAGGTCAGGAACGGGCCGTGGATCGACACCCGGTCCCTGGTGATCGACCTGAGCACCGGCAAGGTCGCGGCCCTCGACCGCGGCTGACCGGACTCCACCCGCACTTCACACCTGTACCTCCTGCAAGGGAGCCACCTCGTCATGCCCGAGTACAGAATCAGCCGTGCCCGCAAGGGAGCGGCCGCCGGACTGGCCCTGGCCGCGCTGGCCGCAGGCGCGACGACCGCCGCGGGACCGGCCGCCGCCCAGCCGGGCGGAGCCGCCGCGGCCGCCGCCGACTGCAGCGCCGCCTACCGGATCGAGCAGAAACTCTCCACCGGTACGACCTGGCGCATGTGCTGGCGCTACGACACCAAGGCCGGGCTCGTCCTGGAGAAGATCTCCTACCAGCCCAAGGGCGAGCCCAAGCCGATCAGAGTCCTCGACAGCGCCAGACTCGGACAGATCCACGTCCCCTACGACGACGGAACACACGAGTTCGACGACCTGACGGGTGAGGGCTTCGCCCAGGGGCTGATGAACCTGGCGCCGGGCGAGTGCCCCGGCGGCACCATCAAGACCGTCAAGGTCCCCGACGCCCCTGACCCGGCGCACCCGAACGTCAAGGGCCTGTGCACCACCACCCGCTCGCGCGGCCACGCCTACCGCATGCAGGACACCTTCGACTCGAACAAGCTCTACCAGGCCCAGGGCAAGGACTTCCTCGTCTACACGGTCAACCAGGTCGGCTGGTACGAGTACATCACCGAGTGGCGCTTCCAGGACGACGGCACCGTCGGCATGAACGTCGGCGCGACCGGCAGCCTGTCCTGGGACGACTACAACGCCCACGACGGACGCGGCTGGCCCATCGGCAAGGGAGCCAGGGACTATTCCACCAGCCACAGCCACAACGTCTTCTGGCGGCTCGACTTCGGCCTCGACGGCTCGTCCAGGTCGAAGATCGAGCAGTACGACTCGGCCGTCAGCCCGCCCACCGGCCGGCAGGAGGGCCCGGCCACCAAGACCACTCGCACCAAGGTCACCAAGGAACTCGCGGGCGACTACAAGACCTACCGCTGGTGGCGGGTGGTCAGCGCGACCGGCAAGAACAAGGACGGGCACGCCCGCTCGTACGAGATCGTCCCCGGACCCACCACCAAGTACCTCGGCCGCAGCTTCACCAAGCACGACATGTACGTCACCGAGTACAACAAGTGCGAGCTGTTCGCCAGCAACAACCCGAAGTGCGCCCGCGGTTACCCGAAGTCCGTGGACAAGTGGGTCAACGGCCAGGCCCTCACCCACCCGGTGGTCTGGATGAACGTCGGCTTCCACCACATCGCGCGGGACGAGGACCAGCAGCCCATGCCCGTGCACTGGCAGGGCTTCGCCATCGCCCCACGGGACGTCACGGCTATGAATCCGCTCACTCCGCGTGACCTCGCGTGGCAGAACGGCCATTGGCAATGGCGTAGTTGAGCAAAGCAGTCGGGAAACCGACCTGTCCATCCGGCTGCACCGCCGACCGCTCGCGGAGTACCCTTCCTTGATCGTTGAGACGGGAAAGGCCCGGGGGAGCGGAAGGCGGTGCACGGGTGGGCTCGGGAGGGCTGGAGCTGCCCCCTGGTGACGATGGTCACGAGGGAAACTCCACAGACGTCCCGCCCGGCGCGGTGTCCCTGGCCCGCCCGATGGACGCGGGGTCCATCGGGCCGGAGCTGGACTGGGACGCCGACGCCTGGCTCGAGGTGCGCACCCGCGCCCAGCGGGCCGGCCGGGCCTACATCTGGCTGAACCTCGTCGAGCAGCGGCTGCGCGCGGTCGTGGCCGCGGTGCTGCGGCCCATCTACGAACCCGTGCACGGCGACGAATGGGTGGTGGCCGCGGCCGGCCCGGCCGGGCAGGAGTGGGTGCAGCGCGCGGTCGCCGTCCGGGAGGTCAGCCGCCGCAAGGGCTATCTGCTCGACCCGGCGGACGACAACGTGCTCAGCTTCCTCACGCTGCCCCAGCTGCGCGAGCTGATGGTGCAGCACTGGCCCTGCTTCGAGCCGTACTTCGACGACCGCCGGGACCTCGAACTCGCGCTGGACGAGCTGGAGGTCACCCGTAACGTCGTCTCCCGCAACCGCGCCCTGTCCGAGGCGGTGCTGAGCCAGGCCGAGCGGGCCTCGGCGCGGCTGCTGGAGACGCTCGGCGCGGGTGGTGACGTGCCCTCGGCGCGCCGGCTGCCCGTCGACGCGGTCGAGGACCTGGTCGGCGACCGGTACGCCGATGTCGTCGCCGTCCACCCCGACCGGGTGCGGCTCATGCGCCAGTTCCCGGCCGAGGACATCTTCGACGGCGCCCGGCGCCTCGACGCCATCGGCATCGGCCTCAACCTGCTGGTGCAGAACTTCTCCGGACGCCGGCTGGTCCGGCTCGCCGAATCCGGCTGCCGGGTGCGGCTGCTCTTCCTCAACCCGGCATCCAGCTCGGTCAAGCGCCGCGAGCGCGAACTCGGCATGAGACGGGGCGAACTCAGCCGGTCCGTCGAGATGAACATCCTGCACATGCGCCGGGTGCGGTCCCGGCTGCGCGATCCGGGCGCCTTCGAGATCCAGGTGTACGACGAGACGCCCCGCTTCACCGCCTACCTGGTCGACGGCGACGGCGCCGACGGCATCGCCGTGGTGCAGTCCTATCTGCGCGGGGCGCGCGGGATGGAGTCGCCGGTGCTGGTGCTGCGGGGCGGCAGCCGACTGGTCAAGTCGGATGACGTGGGTGAAGCCGGGCTCTTCCCGACATACCGCGAGGAATTCGAGCTGGCCTGGGTGGATTCGCGCCCCGTGTCCTGAACTGTCCCTGCGGGCAAGCGGAACGCGGACACCGGATTGTCAGTGCCGCGTGCGATGGTGGAGGCCACTGGGGGAAAGCACCACCAAGAAGGGGGGCCGCCCATGGGCTGGCACCGGGAGCTGCTGATCGGCTTCGACCTGGAGACGACCGGGACCGATCCGTGCGAGGCGCGCATCGTCACGGGCGCGGTGATCGAGGTCAGGGCCGGTGAGCCCATGGGACGCCGGGAATGGCTGGCCGATCCGGGCGTGGAGATCCCGGCCGACGCGGTCGCGGTGCACGGCATCAGCAACGAACGCGCGGCGGCCGAGGGCCGGCCCGCCGACCAGGTCGCCGACGCCATCGCCGACGTCCTGGTCTCCTACTGGAAGACGGGCGTCCCGGTCGTCGCCTACAACGCGGCCTTCGACCTCACCCTGCTCTCCGCGGAACTACGGCGGTACGGCCTGCCGTCCCTGTCCGACCGGCTGGGCGGCGCCCGTCCCGCCCCGGTCATCGACCCGTACACCATCGACCGCTGGGTCGACCGTTACCGCCGCGGCAAGCGGAACCTGGAAGCGGTCTGCGCCGAGTACGGCATAGTCCTCGACGCGGCCCACAACGCCTCGGCGGACGCCCTCGCCGCGGCCCGCCTGGCCTCGGCGATAGCCGACCGCCACCCGAAGATCGCCGCCCTGGGCGCCGCGGAACTCCACCACCGCCAAATCGAGTGGTACGCGGCCTGGGCGGCGGACTTCCAGGCGTTCCTGCGCGGCAAGGGGGACACGGGCGCGGTGGTGGACCGGGTCTGGCCGCTGCGGGAGCCGGTGGACGAGCGGGTCTGAGCGGGCCGGTAGCGGCTCAGAACGGATACCAGCGCACCGTCTCGTCCCCGTCCCGCAGCGACGCCACCCGCCGCCGGAACTCGGCCAGCGCCTTGGAGTTGGACGGCGCGTGCTGAGCCACCCACGCACAGCTGGCCGTCTCCCGGGCGCCCCGCAGCACCGAACAGCCCTCCCACTCCCGCACATCCCACCCGTACGCCCCGGTGAAGGAGTCGTACGCCTCGGCCGGCAGCCCGTACCGGTCGCGGGAGAGCGCCATGACCACCAGGTCGTGCTCGCGCAGGTCGGCGGAGAAGGTCTCCAGGTCGACCAGAACCGGCCCGTCCGGCCCGATGTGCACATTGCGGGGCAGCGCGTCGCCGTGGATCGGCCCCGGCGTCAGACGCGGTGTAAGCGCGGCCGCGGCCGCCGCGAAGCCGTCCCGGCGCTCCCGCAGATAGGCCGCGTCCGCCGGGTCGACCGCGTCGCCCGCGAGCCGCAGCCAGCGCTCCACACCGCCCAGCAGCTCACGGGGCGGCAACGCGAAGGGAGGAGAGGGCAGTGTGTGCACGATCCGCAGCAACCGCGCCAGATCCCGGGGCTCGGCCGGCCGTACCGGATCGGGCAGCCGGTGCCACACGGTCACCGGGTGCCCCCGCACCAGCCGCGGCTCCGGCTCCGCCGCCCGCACCGCCGGTACGCCCGCCTCGGCCAGCCAGCCGGCGATGTCCAGCTCGCGCCGGGCCCGCGCCAGCAGCTCGGCGTCCCGGCCCACCTTCACCACCAGGTCCCCGGCGGCGAACACCGCGTTCTCTCCCAGGGCGAGGAGCCGCGCGTCCCCGGCCGGGCCCGGCAGCACCGCCGCCGCGGTCAGTACGTCCCGCGCCCGTGCCTCGTCCATCGTCGCGCCTCCGTGCCGTCTTTCCGTGCCGTCCGTGCGCCCACCCGCGAGGGCGCGGAGGCGGGCCGTTCCCGGTCAGTCTCCCATTCGCACAGGTCGGCCGGTGTGCGCGGCCCCTTGACGAGGTAGAGGGCCTTCACGACCATGAACACGCCAACCGGAGCAGGCAAAGGGGCTGATTCCGTGACAGCAGTGGCCGAAGCGCGGACACCACCGGCCCCAGCGCGGCGCCCGGCGGGTCGTCGCCGCGCCGAGCTCGGCGCCTGGTTCCTGGTCCTGCCCGCCCTCATCCCGATCCTCGTGCTCAGCGTCGGCCCGCTGCTCTACGGCATCCTCCTCGCCTTCACCGACGCCCAGGCCGGCCGGACGGCCCCGACCCGGTGGATCGGCGCCCTCAACTTCCGGGACCTGCTGCACGACACCCTCTTCTGGGAGTCGTTCCGGATCGGACTGGTCTGGGCGGTCGGCGTCACCGTGCCCCAGTTCCTGCTGGCGCTCGGCCTGGCACTCCTCCTGCACCAGGACTTACGCCTGCGGGGGATGGCCCGCGCCCTGGCGATCGTGCCCTGGGCGATGCCCGAGGTCGTCGTCGGCATCATGTGGCGGCTGGTCTACAACCCGGACGCGGGCGTCCTCAACGAGACGCTGCGCGACCTCGGCCTCGGGGACGGCCGGGACTGGCTGAGCGGCCTGGCCACCGCGCTGCCCGCCGTGATCGTCGTCGGCGTCTGGGCGGGCCTGCCGCAGACCACGGTCGCCCTGCTCGCCGGACTGCAGAACGTCCCGCGCGAACTGCACGAGGCCGCCGCGGTGGACGGCGCGGGCGCCTGGCGCCGCTTCCGCACGGTCACCTGGCCCGCGCTCAGACCGGTGGCCCTCGCCATCACCGCGCTCAACCTGATCTGGAACCTCAACTCCTTCGCCCTGGTCTACGTGCTCACCAGCGGCGGACCCGGCGGAAAGACCCGGCTGCCGATGCTCTTCGCCTACGAAGAGGCGTTCCGCTACGGCCAGTTCGGTTACGCCGCCGCGATGGGCTGCGTGCTGGTCGCGGTGGTCTCGATCCTGCTCGCGGTGTTCCTGGCCGGCCGGCTGCGCGGCGGTGACGAGGCATGAGGACCCGCCGCGCGGCACGCGCCGGCCAGTACGCCGCCCTGCTCGGCTATCTGCTCTTCCTGGCCTTCCCGCTGCTGTGGCTGCTGTCCACCGCGCTCAAGTCGCCGCGCGAGCTGGGCAGTCTGCATCCGACCTGGATCCCGCGCCACCCCACCCTGGCCAACGTCCGGCAGGCCTTCGCCGAGCAGCCGCTGGCCCACGCCGCCCTCAACTCCCTGCTCGTGGCGCTGTGCACCGCCGCGGTCGCCGTAGCCGTCGCGACGCCGATGGCGTATGTCATGGCCCGCCATCGCACCCTGCCGGCCCGGGCCGCCACGGGGTGGGTGGTGGTCAGCCAGGCGTTCCCCTTCGTGCTGGTGATCATCCCGCTGTTCCTGGTGCTGAAGAACCTGCGGCTGATCGACTCCCTGATCGGACTGGTACTGGTGTACGTGGTGTGGGCGCTGCCGTTCGCGCTGTGGATGCTGGCCGGTCACGTCCGGGCGGTGCCCGCCGAGCTGGAGGAGGCGGCGGCCGTCGACGGGGCCGGGCGCGTGCGGACCCTCGTGTCGGTGACGGCGCCGCTGCTCGCGCCGGGGATCGCGGCGACGGCGCTGTTCGCGTTCGTCACCGCGTGGAACGAGTTCTTCTTCGCACTGGTGCTGCTCAAGTCTCCCGGGAAACAGACCCTCCCCGTCGTCCTCACCCATTTCATCGGTGCGGAAGGCGTGGCCGACCTCGGTCCGCTGGCCGCGGCCGCTTTCCTGGCCACGCTGCCCTCCGTGGCCGTCTTCGCCCTCGTCCAGCGGCGGATCACGAGCGGACTGCTCACCGGGGCGGTGAAGAGCTGATGCGGACCCTCACCAAGGCACTCGTGGTGCTTCTGCTGCTCCTCGCGGGCTGCTCGTCACCAGGTCACCGCGGCGGCCCGATCACCCTGCGCTTCCAGTCCCTGGCCTGGCAGCAGGAGTCCGTCATCGCCAACAAGGACCTGGTGAAGGAGTGGAACGCGACCCACCCCGACATCAAGGTCGAGTACGTCCAGGGCAGTTGGGACAGCGTGCACGACCAGCTGCTCACCTCCTTCGAGGGCGGTGAGGCCCCGGACGTCGTCCACGATGCCGCCGACGACCTCGCAGACTTCGCCTACGGCGGCTACCTCGCCGACCTGACCGGCCTGCTGCCCGCCCGGCTCAGGTCCGACATCCCGCGGAGCAGCTGGCAGACGGCCACCTTCGGGCACGGCATCTACGGCGTGCCGTTCCTCCAGGAACCCCGGGTGCTGATCGCCGACGCCACCAGGCTGCGGGCGGCGAAGGTGCGCATACCGACGCCCGACCACCCCTGGAGCTGGGTGGAGTTCCGGCAGGTCGCCAAGAAGCTCAGCGGGCCCGGCCGGTACGGGGTGGCCTGGCCGCTCAAGGAGCCCGTCTCCGCCACGCTCAACCTGTCCCTGTCAGCGGGCGGCCGGCTCTTCCACCGGGGCGCGGACGGCAAGGTCGCCGTGCGCTTCACCACCGGTGACGCGGTCGTGCCCCGCACCATCCACGACCAGGTCGCCATCGACCACAGCGCCCCCGCCTCGACGCTCGGCAGCGGCGGCTCGGACACGTTGCCCGGCTTCTTCGGCGGCCGGTACGCGATGGTCCCGCTGGGCTTCTCCTACCGCCAGCAGATCGCGCAGCAGGCCCCCAAGGGCTTCCGCTGGAAGGTGCTGCCCGCCCCGGCGGGTGCCGACGGGCTCGCCCAGGGGGTCAGCCCGCAGACCCTGTCCGTCTCCGCCGACTGCCCGCACAAGAAAGAGGCGGCCGCGTTCATCGACTTCCTGCTGCGACCGAAGAACATGGTCCGCCTCGCGCTCGGCGACTGGATGCTGCCCACCGGCACCCAGGCGCTGAAGAACCCCGCCCTGCACACCGAGGAGAACGGCTGGGCCACCGGCACCGCCCTCGCGGCCCGGCTCCGCCCGGCGCCCGCGCAGTCCGTCCGCGGCTATCCGGAATGGAAGGACAAGGTGGCCACCCCGGCCTACCAGGAGTACTACAGCGGTGCGATCGGCCTCGCCGAGCTGCGCGGCCGCCTGGAGCGGGACGGCAACCTGGTGCTGGCCCGCTACCAGCGCTGAGCGACCCAAGCAGCCGCCCACTCCTGAGCGGTCGGCGTCGTGGCCGCGTCGCCCACCCGGAAAACAATTAGACGAGACGTTGCGTCTCGCTTAGCGTGGTCGGTATGACCGCACCCGAGACCGCGCCCGCCCACATCGCCATGTTCTCCATCGCCACCCACGGCCATGTGAACCCCAGCCTGGAGGTGATCCGTGAACTCGTCACCCGGGGGCACCGGGTCACCTACGCCATCCCGCCCGCGTTCGCCGGCAAGGTGGCCGCCACCGGGGCCCGGCCGGTGCCCTACACCTCCACGCTGCCCGGTCCCGACGCCGATCCCGAGGCCTGGGGGACCACCCTGCTCGACAACGTGGAGCCGTTCCTGGACGACGCGATCCAGGCGCTCCCGCAGCTCGTCGAGGCCTACGCCGGCGACGAGCCCGACCTCGTCCTGCACGACATCACCTCCTACCCGGCCCGCGTCCTCGCCCACCGCTGGGGCGTCCCGGCGATCTCCCTGTCCCCGAACCTCGTCGCCTGGGAGGGCTACGAGGAAGAGGTCGCCGAACCGATGTGGGCCGAGCCGAGAAGGACCGCGCGCGGGCAGGCCTACTACGCCCGGTTCGAGGCATGGCTGGCGGAGAACGGGATCACCGAGCAACCCGACCCGTTCGTCGGCCGCCCGGCACGCTCGCTGGTGCTCATCCCCAAGGCTCTCCAGCCGCACGCCGACCGGGTCGACGAGCGGGTCCACACCTTCGTCGGCGCCTGCCAGGGCGACCGGGCCGAGCAGGGCGGCTGGCAGCGGCCCACCGGTGCCGAGAAGGTCGTCCTGGTCTCCCTCGGCTCGGCCTTCACCAAGCAGCCCGGCTTCTACCGCGAGTGCGTGCGCGCCTTCGGAGACCTGCCGGGCTGGCACCTGGTCCTCCAGGTCGGCAGGCATGTGGAACCCGCCGAGCTGGGGCCCGTACCGGACAACGTCGAGGTGCGCGACTGGGTCCCGCAGTTGGCGATCCTGCGGCAGGCCGACCTGTTCGTCACGCACGCGGGCGCCGGTGGCAGCCAGGAGGGGCTGGCCACCGCCACACCGATGATCGCCGTCCCGCAGGCCGCCGACCAGTTCGGCAACGCGGACATGCTCCAGGCGCTCGGCGTCGCCCGGCAGCTGCGCACCGAGGAGGCCACCGCCGATCGCCTCCGCGAGGCAGCCCTCGCCCTGGTGGACGCCCCGGAGGTCACCCGCCGTCTGAAGGACGTCCAGGCGGAGATGGCCCAGGAGGGCGGCACCCGGCGGGCGGCGGACCTCATCGAGGCCGAACTGCCCGGAAGCCGCCGGAGGTAGGAAGGACGGGGCAGGGCCCGCCGGTTCCCGGGAGAACCGTCGGGCCCTGTGTCGACGGGCGGAATCAGACCGTCAGCCGCTCCTCCTCGCGCACGGGCCGCGCGATCACCTCGGGCGCCTCGTCGTGGGTGAGGTCCGGCAGCCGGTGCAGCCACCGGGGCAGGTACCAGTTGCGCTCGCCGAGCAGCGCCATCACCGCCGGCAGCAGCACCCCGCGGATGACCGTCGCGTCGATGAGGACGGCCGCCGCCAGACCCACGCCCATCTGCTTCATGGACTGCATGGACAGCGTGCCGAAGATCGCGAACACGGCGACCATGATGACCGCGGCGCTGGTGACGACCCCGGCCGTGGTGACCACACCGTGCCGGATCGCGTCCTTGGTGTCACGGCCGCGCAAACGGGCCTCGCGGATCCGGGAGACCACGAACACGTGGTAGTCCATGGACAGTCCGAACAGGATCACGAACAGGAACAGCGGCAGCCAGGTCACGATCGCGCCGACCCCCTCCGCGCCCACCAGCGAGGCACCCCAGCCGTGCTGGAAGACGGCGACGAGGATGCCGTACGCGGCGGCCACCGACAGCAGGTTGAGCACGATCGACGTGATCGCGATGGTCAGCGAGCGGAACGACAGCAGCATCAGCAGGAAGGCGAAGACGACCACGAAAGCGAAGACCGGGACGACCGAGCCCATCAGCTGGTCGTTGAAGTCGTGGTTGCCGGCGACCTGGCCGGTGACCGGCGCCCGCACACCGTCGATCTTGCCGAGTGTGGCGGGCCGTACCTCGTCGCGCAGCTTCTCGAGGCTCTTCGTCGCCTTGTCCATGTCGGAGCCGCCGACCAGCGGCACGGACACCAGGGCCACGTTCTGCGCGTCGTGCAGCTTGATGTCGACCGGGCCGCGTGAGGCACCCGAGGCGATCGCCTCCCGCCTGAAGTCGGCCAGCGCCCGGCGTACTTCGGGGGCGTTGATGTCCTTGGCCTCGACGACGACCTGGGCCGGTTCGCTGCCGCCCGGGAAGGCGTCGTTGATGCGGTTGTAGGTCTGCACGATCGGCAGCGAGTCGCCGAACTCCTGGTCCAGCGTGAGCTGCTGGGTCTTCATGCCTAGCGCGGGCGCGGCGACGGCCAGCAGCGCGCCCGCCGCGACGACGACGGAGACCAGCGGCTTCGCCAGCACGCCCCGCAGCACGGCCGTCCAGAACCGGCTGCCGTCGTTGGTGACGTGCTGCCGGCGCCGGCGCCGCAGGAACGGAAGCCGGCCCTTCTCGACCCGCTCGCCGAGCAGCGACAGCAGGGCGGGCAGCACCGTCACCGAACCGACCATGGCGACCGCCACCACCATCAGCGAGGCCAGGCCCATCGCCTCGAACTCCGCGAGCCCGGTGAACAGCATGCCCGCCATCGCCACGCACACCGTCACGCCGGAGACGACGATCGCCCGGCCACTGGTGGCGGCGGCGATCCTGAGCGCGGTGCCCGCGTCCCGGCCGGCGGCCCGCTCCTCACGCTCACGGCGCAGATAGAACAGGCAGTAGTCGACACCGACGGCCATACCGACCAGCAGCATCACGGAGTTGGCGGTGTCGCTCATCGGCTGCAGATGGCTGACGATGCCCATCAAGCCCATCGTCGCCATGATCGCGGTGATCGCCAGCGCCACCGGAAGCAGCGCGGCCACCAGCGCCCCGAAGGCGATCAGCAGGATGCCGAGGGCCACCGGCACGGCGGAGTACTCGGCCTTCTGGAAGTCGTTGCCGAAGGCGTCCTGGTACTGCTTCTGCATGCTGGCGCCGCCGATCTCCTCGATCCGCAGGCCACCGTGGTCCTTCTGCACCCCGGCGACGGCGTTCAGCACCGGCTCGATCCGGTCGGCGGCCGTCTCCGCATCACCGCGGAGATCGAACTGCACCAACGCGCTGCGCCCGTCCCGGGAGATGGTGTGCGTGTCGTAGGGCGAGGTGACGTCGGCGACCTTCCCGGTGCCGTCGACGGCCTTGACGACATCGGCCACGGCGGCCCGGAACTCGCCGCTCGTGGCCTTGACGGCACCGTCCTTCGACTGGATCAGGACGGTCTCGCCGGCCGGCTCCTCGATCCCCGCGTCCTCGATGATCCGGGCCGCGGTGTGGGTCTCGCCCTTGAGCTGGTCGCTCTCGTCCACGTCGACCCGGCCCGCCGCCGAACCGAGCCCCATCGCCAGGACGACGAACAGCACCCATATGCCGACGGCCGCCCAGCGGTGCCGGGCGCTCCAGCCGCCGGCGCGGGCGGCCAGCCCCCGCACCTTTGTGTTCCCCATGACGGGTGTTCCCCCTCGTGTGCGGTGACGGCCCCCTGCCGCCACGTCTGCGCTTGCTCCGCTTCGACGGTATGGGCCGGGTGAGGACGTCTCGTCGTGCTGCCCGGTGAAGTACGGCCCGTCCGGGTCATCGTTGGGGAGGACACCGGCCCCTTACATCTATCGGTGGTTCTCCGGGACGGGGCTCAGGGATGCGCGGGCCGGCTCCCCGCTCCCCGCTGCCCGTGTCCGATCCGCCGACAGAGATCCACTTTGTGCTGACGAAACCTTGTTGAACAAGTCACAGCCGCGTGGAGGAGTTGATCCACACCCGGCTGATCGGCCAGAGTTTCGCGCAACCCGGCGCACGCCGGTCCCGGCCGTCGTGCCCGCCCCCACGGGGCACGACGGCCGCTCTATGGTGGCCGGATGACGACCTATGCGGCGCTGCTGCGCGGAATCAACGTCGGCGGCAGCAGGAAGCTCCCCATGGCCGAACTCCGCACGCTCCTCACGGGTCTCGGCCACACGGGCGTCCGCACCCATCTGCAGAGCGGCCAGGCCGTCTTCAGCACCGCCCGCGGCGACGCCGAGTCCCTGGCGGCGGAGCTGACCCGGGCGATCCAGGAGCGCTTCGGCTTCCCGGTCGGCGTGCTCGTACGCGACCACGCCTATCTGAAGGCGGTCGCCGAGGCCTGCCCCTTCCCCGCCACCGCCCTGGAACCCAAGCAGCTGCACATCACCTACTTCTCCGCCTCCGTCGCCCCCGACCGGTTCGCCGGGATCGACCCCGTCGCCCACCTCCCCGAGGAGTTCCGGCTCGGCGACCGCTGCCTGTACCTGTACGCCCCGGACGGCCTCGGCCGCTCCAAGCTCGGCCAGGTGCTCGCCCGTCCCCGGATCACCGAGGGGCTGATCGCCACGACCCGGAACTGGAGCACCGTGCTCAAGCTGGTCGAGCTGACGGCTCCGGGAGCGTGACGGTCCGCGGGCCGAAACCGGCCGTGTGCGAGGGGATCTCGCGGGGCGGGACCAGGCGCGAGTGGGCGGCCGGCCGCCGGATGTCCGCCGGGGCCCGGGCGGCGGCGACCTCGTCGAGCAGCGCGAGGTCAGCCGCGCGGAGCGACGCGTGCTCCGGCAAGTCTGGCGCGAATCCGGCATCGGCGGCCCCGACGACACCGAACGACTCCAGGCCCGGATCACTACCCTCGAACAGCAAGTCGTCGACCTGGAACTCAAGCTCCAGGACCATGACGACGACCTCGCCGCCGCCTGGGCAGCCAACCGCGAGCTCACGGCCCGCAGCGCGGTGTTTTTCGCGCTGTCGTTCCTGTCGGTCCGACGGATCCGTCGGTGGACTGTTCCATGCCGACGGCGGCGGCGAGTTCGCCGACCGGGTAGGGGCGCTGCCGCAAGGCTGCAGAACGGTGTCGAGAGCGGCCGGCTCGCACTGCGCCGCTTCCGGCACGTGTACGGCGTCTGCGTCTGGCTGCCGTCGACCTTCGTGGAGCCCGGCGTCGTCTCCGCCGCCGGCACCCCGCTCACCGGCGTCCTGCACCTGGGCCGACTCCCGCAGTTCATCGACGCCCACGGCAGCGCGTACGAGCCCGGGCCCGCGGCCCCCGAGGCCGGCGACCCCGCACGCGAGGCCTCGAGGACGACCAGCAGCGCGACGCCGATCTCGTCGGCCAGCAGGGGCTGCGCCCGGCCGAGCGAGTCGCCTTCGTACTGCACGACATGTTCACGGTGCCCTTCGACGAGATCGCCCCGCTGATCGGGAAGACCCCGGCCGCCACCCGCCAACTGGCCGCCCGCGCCCGGCGCCGGGTCCACGGCCGCCCGCCCGCACCCGCCGCCGACGCCGGGCGCCGCCGCGCGGCCGTCGCCGCGTTCCTGGCCGCGACCCGTGGCGGCGACTTCACGGCGCTGGTCGCCCTGCTCGACCCGGATGTGGTGCGGCACGCCGGCGCGCTGGTCGTGCCCACGCCCGAACCGATCACCGTCCAGGGCGCCGGGCCCGTCGCCCGCGGGGCGATGGCCGCCATGGCCCGCGCCCGGTTCACCGGGCCCGCCCTGCTGGACGGCCGGATCGGCCTGGTCATGGCGCCGCACGGCCGCCCGCGACTGGTCCTGGCGTTCACCTTCGGGCCGGACGGCCGGATCACCCGGATCGACGTCGTGGCGGAGCCCGACCGCCTGCGCGAGACGGAGATCGCGGTCGCGGAAACCGGCCACCGAGCGGACGAGGCATGACCAATGGGCCACGGAAAGGGGCGGAGATTGGGCCGGGACTCTGTGCCGTCGGCGGACTAGCGTCGCCGCCATGACGCACGGCTTCAGCCACACCGGCACCCGCACCGCCCCGACCCGGATCGACTTCTCCTTCGACCCCGCCTGCCCCTTCGCCTGGATCACCTCCCGCTGGCTGCTGGAGGTCGAGCGGCTGCGCCCGCTCGACCTCCGGTTCCATGTGATGAGCCTGTACCTGCACAACATCGGCAATGAACTCCCGGACTGGTACCGGGACCTGGTGGACCGCTCGATCGGCCCGGTGCGGGTTGCCGTGGCCGCCGCGGAACTGCACGGCGAGAAGGTGCTGCGTGACCTGTACACCGCGTTCGGCAGCCGGATCCATGAGAACGGGACCAAGGACTTCGACCTGGTGGTCACCGAGGCGCTGGCCGAACTGGGCCTTTCCGCCGACCTGGCGGCCGCCGCCCACGACCCCGCGTACGACGACGCGGTGCGCCGCAGCCACGCGGCCTGGGCCGAGCCGGAGTCGGGCGGCTACGTCGGCACACCCACCCTCCATGTCGACGGCACGGCGTGGTTCGGGCCGGTGCTGCGTGCCGTTCCGCGTGGCGCCGAGGCGGCCGAACTATTCGACAGTTTCCGGGTGTTGGCCAGGCATTCCGACCTCTTCGAACTCAAGCGCACCCGCACCGGTGGCCTCCGCTTCGACTGAGCCGGAGGACGGATGGCCGATAAACGCCCCTCCGGCGTGGGGGCCGCACCGCATCTGTGACACGCGGGACATGACCGGCGCAGAACGAAGAGCCACCGCGGTCCGACGACACAGGGGAGCGCCGGACCGCGGTGGCCGTTACCACGTACCCGCCCCCGGATGGCCCGGCTCGCTGAACTCCGCGAAAATCCCGCAGGTTGTTCCTAGGCTGGATCGCGCGGAACGGCCGCAGAGTGACGGATGGGGGAGACGGCAGGCCATGGCCTTCACACGGGCGCACCGCTCACCCTCCTCGGTGGCACCAGCGCCCGGTCAACGAACACCGGTCACCCGGATGGGTGGCGATTATCAGCCCACTCGGCGCCGACGCGGGGCCGCCGATGGCGACGCCGTTCAGGCCATCCGTACACGCACCGCCGAATCGGTAACGTCAGCGGTCCCGCCCCGCCCGCACCGTAGCCGCCCATCCCCCCGACCCCGACGGCCGCTCAGGGCCCAAAGCGCCCTGAGGGCCAGAAGCGAGGACAGCACATGAGCACGTACCACTCCGGAAATGTCAACGGACCGGTCGGCTTCGGCAACCACGGCCGGGCCGGCATGGGCGACAACGCGCTGGATCTGGAGACCCTGATGGACGTCGCCGACCGGCTCACCGAGACGCTGCACGCCGAGTACCCCGAGCTCATTCCCCAGGGCGAGGTCATCCAGCGCGAGCTGGCGCTGTCCGCCGAGGACGGTCTGCCGCCCAACCGGGGCCGGATCCGCTCCGCACTGGAGATCATCGCCATCAGGGCGGCGGCCGGCACCGGCAGTCTCACCTTCACCCAGCAGCTGACGTACGCCCTCGGCCTGTGAGCGGTCCGAGCCTGCCCGGGCGGGACGGCCGGCGTCAGGCGCCGAGCGCCGCGAGGGCCGGCCGGCGGGCGGCGTCGTAGCGTTCCAGCAGCACCCGCGCGACCTCCGGTGCCGGGCCCAGCACGTCCGCCAGCACATCCGCCCCGGCCGCTCCCCGCGCGATGCGGTCCGGCAGGAAGCCGGGGGCCAGGACGTACGGCGCGACGGCGACGCGCTCACAGCCGAGGGCACGCAGCTCCCGTACGGCGTCCTGTGTGCGCGGAAGGGACGCGGAGGCGAACGCAGGCCGCACGGCGCACCAACCGGTGTGCCACCACTCCCGCGCGATGTCGGCGATCACTGCGATCGCCTCCGGGTCGGTGGACCCCGCCGAGGCCAGCACGACCCCGGTCGAGGACTTGTCGGCGGGCGTCAACCCCGCCTCGTACAGGCGCCGTTCCAGCGCCGTCAGCAGCAGCGGGGACGGGCCGAGCACGTCCGCCTGCCGGACCCGCAGCCGCGCCGGCGCCTCCCGCAGCACGGCCGGGATGTCGGCCTTGGCGTGGAACGCGCGGGTCAGCAGCAGCGGCAGGGCGACGACGTCGCGCACTCCCTCCGCCGCCAGCGACTCCAGCACCCCGTGCACCGACGGGACGTTGAAGTCCAGGAAGCCGGTCTCCACGCGCAGCCCCGGCCGCAGCGACCGTACCCGCTCCACCAGGGCGTGCACGGTCGCGGCGTGCCGCGGGTCGCGGCTGCCGTGGGCGATGACGAGGAGAACCGGCTTGCCGTGCATGGACGTCAGCTCTTCACCAGCAGGCCGCGGCTGCGCAGCACCCGCCGTTCCAGGGGGCTGAAGATCAGCAGGTCGATGGCGATACCGACGAACAGGATCAGGAAGATCGCCTCGAACACCATGGACATGGAACTGGCGTTGCGGCCGTACTCCAGCAGCGCGCCCAGGCCGACGCCCAGGTCGGGGGAGGAAGCGATGATCTCCGCCGCCATCAGTGAGCGCCAGGAGAAGGCCCAGCCCTGCTTCAGGCCCGCGAGATAGCCCGGCAGCGCGGCCGGCAGGATGATGTGCCAGGCGCCTTTGAGCCCCGACGCGCCCATCGTGCGGCCCGCCCGCAGGAACAGCGGCGGCACCTGGTCGATGCCGGAGACCAGGCCGTTGGCGATGGACGGGACCGCGCCGAGCAGGATCACCGCGTACATCATCTTGTTGTCCAGGCCCAGCCAGATCACCGCCGGCGGCACCCACGCCACCGACGGCAGCGACTGCAGACCGGACAGCACCGGGCCGATGGCGGCGCGCACGAACCTCACCCGGGCCACCAGCAGACCCAGCGGGGTGCCGATGGCCAGCGCGAACAGGAAGCCCAGCAGACCGCGCGAGACGCTGGTCCAGATGTAGCCGAGCAGCTTGCCTTCCAGCCAGGCGTCCTTGAACTCGTTCCCCACATCGGCGGGCGACGGCAGCTTGGTCGGATCGTCGACGATCTTGAACGAGATCAGCGCCTGCCACAGCAGCAGGACCAGCACGGTGGCGACGACCGGGGGCAGGATCTTGTTGCGGAACGTCTGCCGGAACGGCGTCCGGCCGACGACACCGGTCTCCAGGGCGTCCAGTCCGGCCTCGACGCTCGCGGCGTCCCGCAGGACGGCCTTCGTCGTGTCAGTGCTGGCCATGACGGCGGATCTCCCCACGCAGGACTTCGGTGATCTCGAGGGACAGTTCGGCGACCGGCGCGTCCTCGATGCGCCGCGGCTGGGGGATGTCCACCTGCCACTCCCGGGCGATCCGGCCGGGGCGGGAGGACAGCAGTACGACCCGCTGCGCGAGCCGCACCGCCTCACGCACGTTGTGCGTGACGAACAGGACGGACAGGCCCGTCTCCGCCCAGATGCGGGTCAGTTCGTCGTGCAGCAGGTCGCGGGTGATCGCGTCCAGCGCCGCGAACGGCTCGTCCATCAGCAGCAGCTGGCTGTCCTGCGCGAGCGCGCGGGCCAGGGCCACGCGCTGGCGCATACCGCCGGACAGCTCGTGCACCCGCTTGCCGTACGAGCCCTGCAGCCGGACGAGTTCGAGCAGTTCCTCGGCCCTGCCGCGCCGCTCGCCCTTCGCGACCCCCCGCAGCCTCAGGGCGAGTTCGATGTTCTTGCCCGCGGTCAGCCAGGGGAACAGGGCGTGCTCCTGGAACATCAGAGCCGGACGCCCGTCGGTCGTGATGCTGCCCGCCGAGGGCTGGTCGAGACCCGCCACCAGGTTCAGCAGCGTGGACTTGCCGCAGCCCGAAGCCCCCAGGAGGGTGACGAACTCACCCGGCGCGACATCGAGACTGATGTCGTCCAGCACCAGTTGCTGGCCGCCCGGTCCCGCGAACGACTTCGAGACGTGCTCGATGCGCGCCGCGTGCTCGACGGACTCGGCGGCCTTGGCCAGAGTCGTGGACATGGTCGTCACCTCCTGGGAACTCATCGGCTACGGGTTACTTGACGCCGAGGCCGGCGTCGTCGACGGCGGCCTCGCCCTGGGCCTTGCGGACCTTGTTCAGGAGGGTGAGGTCATAGATGCCCTCCAGCTTCGGCTTGTCCAGCAGGCCGGCCTTGACCGCGTGCTGCGCCTCGGTGTTGAGGGTGGCGGCCAGCGGGTCGTCGATGAACTGGATGGACTTCCACGCCGGGTCCAGGACGCCGGCCGGCAGCGCCTTGCCGGAGTCCGACTCCAGCTGCTTGTTCGCGGCGGCCTTCGCCTCGTCCGGGTTGGCGTTGATCCACTTGTTGGCCTCGGCCGAGGCCTTCAGGACGGCCTCCACCGCCTTCGGGTGCTCCTTGAGGAAGGCCTGCCGCACGATGATGTTCGTGATCACGAACTTCTTGTCCGGCCACAGCGATGCCTCGTCCAGCAGCACCTTGCCGCCCTCGGCGACCAGCTTCGACGCGGTCGGCTCGGGCACCCAGGCGCCGTCGATGGAACCGGACTTGAACGCGTCCGGAGTCACCTTGTTGTCGGTGCGCACGACCGACACATCACCCTTGCCGCTCTGCGCGTCGACCTTCCAGCCCTGCTCGGCGGCCCAGTTGAGGAACGCCACGTCCTGCGTGTTGCCCAGCTGCGGCGTGGCGATCTTCTTGCCCTTGACGTCCTTCAAGGACTTGATCTTCTTCGGGTCGACGACCAGCTTCACACCGCCCGAAGCCGAACCGCCGATGATGCGCAGGCTCTTGCCGTCGGACTTGGTGTAGCCGTTGATGGCCGGGGACGGGCCGATCCAGCCGATGTCGATGGAGCCCGAGTTGAGCGCCTCGATCTCGGACGGACCGGCGTTGAACACCTGGTATTCGGCCTCGGTGGCGCCCAGCTCCTTCTGGAAGAAGCCCTTCTGCTTGCCCACCAGGGCGGTGGCGTGGGTCAGGTTGCCGAAGTAGCCGATCTTGACGGAGCCGAGCCCGTCGATCTTCTTGGCGCCGGCGGCCACCTTCGCGGTGCTGTCGTCCTTGGAATCGGACCCGTAGCCGCATGCGGCGAGAGTGAGAAGAGGGAGCGCGGCTATGACCGCGAGGGTGCGGCGGAAGGCTTTTGTTGCAGGCACGGGAGGTGTTCCTCTCGGAGGCCCGGCGGTCACGGTCTCTCAGGTCGTGGCCGGGAATTCGGCAAAGGGTCTTCGTCGCTGCCGGGACGTCGGGTGGGGGGACGGGGCGCGCAAGCGGTGCGCGTACGTCAGCGCACACATCGCGCCACTCCGCCCTGCCCGCTGCCGAGGGCGCCGCTGCCGACACGGCCGCCCTCCTTCGCGAACGTCGAGTAGAAGTCGGTGGAGTTCATGATCAGAAGTCCCAACCGTCGTCGTCGGAGGCGTTGTTGACCGGTTCGGGGGACGCGAACGACTCGCCGACCATGCCCGCGGTGAGCGTGGTGCCGTCGTTCGGATCGATCAGGATGAAGGAGCCCGTGCGGCGCGAGTCGGCGTAGGCGTCGGCCGGCAGCGGCTCGGCGGTACGGATCTTCACGCGGCCGATGTCGTTGGCGACGAGCTGTCCCGGGTGCGGGTGCAGGGACAGGTCGTCGAGCGTGAGCCGGGACGGGATGTCCCTGACGATCGCCTTGACCGTGCGGGTGCCGTGCTTGAGCAGCACCCGGTGGCCGACGGTGAGCGGGGCGTCGGCGACGTGGCAGACGGTCGCCTCCACGTCCTGCGTGGTGGCCGGCGCGTCCTTCGTCGGCACGATCAGGTCGCCGCGCGAGACGTCGATGTCGTCCTCCAGCAGGACCGTCACGGACTGCGTCGTCCACGCCACGTCGACCGGCTCACCGAGCAGGTCGATGCCGGAGATCCTCGTGGTCCGCCCGGACGGCAGGACCGTGACCTCCTCGCCGACCCGGAAGGTGCCGGCCGCGATCTGGCCCGCGTAGCCCCGGTAGTCCGGGTGCTCGGCGGTCTGCGGCCGGATCACGTACTGCACGGGCAGCCGGGCGTGGCAGTGTGCCAGGTCGTGGCTGACCGGCACGGTCTCCAGGTGCTCCAGCACGGTCGGGCCGCCGTACCAGTCCATGTTCGCGGACGGCTCCACCACGTTGTCACCGGCGAGCGCCGAGATCGGGATCGCGGTGACCTCGGGAACGCCCAGGTCGGTCGCGTACGCCGTGAACTCCTCGGCGATCGCGGCGAAGACCTCCTCCTCGTACCCGACGAGGTCCATCTTGTTGACGGCGAGGACGGCGTGCGGGACGCGCAGCAGGGCGGCGATGGCCGCGTGCCGGCGCGTCTGCTCCACCACGCCGTTGCGGGCGTCGACCAGGATCACCGTCAGCTCGGCCGTGGACGCGCCCGTCACCATGTTGCGGGTGTACTGCACGTGTCCGGGCGTGTCGGCCAGGATGAACCGGCGGCGGGGCGTGGCGAAGTAGCGGTAGGCCACGTCGATGGTGATGCCCTGCTCCCGCTCGGCGCGCAGGCCGTCGGTGAGCAGCGCGAGGTCCGGGCCCTCCTGGCCCCGGCTCGCGGAGACGCGCTCCACGGCCTCCAGCTGGTCGGTGAGGACCGACTTGGAGTCGTGCAGCAGCCGCCCGACGAGTGTGGACTTGCCGTCGTCGACGGAGCCGGCGGTGGCGAACCGCAGCAGAGTGGTGGCCGAGAGCGCCTCGGTCGTGGTCGTGCTCATGCTTAGAAGTACCCCTCGCGCTTGCGGTCTTCCATCGCGGCCTCGGAGAGCTTGTCGTCGGCGCGGGTGGCGCCGCGCTCGGTGAGCCGGGAGGCGGCGATCTCGGCGATCACGGCGTCCAGCGTGGTCGCGTCGGAGTCGACGGCACCCGTGCAGGACATGTCACCGACGGTCCGGTAGCGGACGAGACGCCTCTCGACGGTCTCGCCGTCCTTCGGACCGCCCCACTCACCCGCCGTCAGCCACATGCCGCCGCGCTGGAACACGTCGCGCTCGTGCGCGAAGTAGATCTGCGGCAGCTCGATGCCCTCACGGTCGATGTACTGCCAGACGTCCAGCTCCGTCCAGTTGGACAGCGGGAAGACGCGGACGTGCTCGCCGGGCGCGTGGCGGCCGTTGTACAGGTTCCACAGCTCGGGGCGCTGGCGGCGCGGGTCCCACTGGGAGAACTCGTCGCGCAGGGAGAAGACGCGTTCCTTGGCGCGGGCCTTCTCCTCGTCGCGGCGGCCGCCGCCGAACACGGCGTCGAACTTCTCGCTCTGGATCTTCTGCGTCAGCGGAAGCGTCTGCAGCGGATTCCGGGTGCCGTCGGGACGCTCCTTGAGCACACCGCGGTCGATGTAGTCCTGTACGGAGGCCACATGGAGGCGCAGTCCATGTGTGGCGACCACGCGGTCCCGGTACTCCAGCACCTCGGGGAAGTTGTGTCCCGTGTCCACATGGAGCAGCGAGAAGGGCACCGCGGCCGGGGCGAACGCCTTCAGCGCGAGGTGCAGCATGAGGATGGAGTCCTTGCCGCCGGAGAACAGGATCACCGGGTTCTCGAACTCGCCCGCCACCTCGCGGAAGATGTGCACCGCCTCGGACTCCAGCGCGTCCAGGTGCGAGAGCGCGTACGGGCTCTCCGTGCCGTCCTCGACCTTGGCGGTCGTGGTCATGCCAGTCCCCTCTCGCTCAGCAGTGCGTGCACGGACGCGGCGGACTCCCGAACCGTCTGGTGCTGCGACTCGATCCGCAGATCGGGCGTCTCCGGCTCCTCGTACGGGTCGTCGACCCCGGTGAGCCCGGACAGCTCGCCCGCGGCCTGCTTGGCGTACAGACCCTTCACATCGCGTTCGCTGCACACCTCGACCGGGGTCGCCACGTGGATCTCCAGGTACGGCGTCCCGTTCTCCTCGTGCCGCTTGCGCACCGCGTCCCGGCTGTCCGTGTACGGCGCGATCACCGGCACCAGCGCCTTGACGCCGTTACGGGCGAGCAGTTCGGCGACGAAGCCGATGCGCTGCACGTTGGTGTGCCGGTCCTCGCGGGAAAAGCCGAGGCCCGCCGAGATGAACTCGCGGATCTCGTCGCCGTCGAGCACCTCGACCCGGTGGCCGTCGGCACGCAGCCGGCCGGCCAGCTCGTACGCGATGGTGGTCTTGCCGGCGCTCGGCAGACCCGTGAGCCAGACGGTGGCTCCGGTCGTCACGTGGTTCTCCTGAGTCTGATCGTTCGTCATCCGTGCAGCCCGCACTCGGTCTTGGCGCGGCCCGCCCAGCGGCCGGCGCGCGCGTCCTCGCCCTCCAGGACCCTGCGGGTGCACGGGGCGCAGCCGATGGAGGGGTAGCCGTCCATCAGCAACGGGTTGGTGAGCACGCCGTGTTCGGCGACGTACGCGTCCACGTCGTCCTGGGTCCAGCGGGCGATGGGGGAGACCTTGACCTTCTGCCGCTTCTCGTCCCAGCCGACGACCGGGGTGTTCGCCCGGGTCGGGGACTCGTCCCGGCGCAGCCCCGTCGCCCAGGCCCGGTAGCCCTTCAGGCCCTCTTCCAGGGGCTGGACCTTGCGCAGCTTGCAGCACAGGTCCGGGTCACGGTCGTGCAGCTTCGGCCCGTACTGGGCGTCCTGCTCGGCGACCGTCTGCTTCGGCGTGAGGGTGATGACGTTGACGTCCATCACGGCCTCGACGGCGTCCCGGGTGCCGATGGTCTCCGGGAAGTGGTAGCCGGTGTCGAGGAAGACCACGTCGACGCCCTTGCGTACGCGGGAGGCGAGATGGGCGACCACGGCGTCCTCCATGGAGGAGGTGACGCAGAACTTCTCGCCGAAGGTGTCCACCGCCCACCGGAGGATCTCCAGGGCGGAGGCGTCCTCCAGGTCGCGGCCCGCCTGCTCGGCGAGCGCCTTCAGCTCCTCGGTCGCGCGCTCTTCCTGAGTAGTCGTCATATCCGGTCGTCGCCTCCGTCGGCTCGCTGCAGACCCCGGGCGAGCAGCCCGAGGAACTTCAGCTGGAATGCGCGGTTGCACGCCCCGCATTCCCAGGCGCCGTGGCCCTGCTCGTGCGGACGCAGGTCCTCGTCACCGCAGTAGGGGCAGTAGAAGGGTGCGGCACGCTCGCTCACGACAGGGCCTCCTCGGAAGCCCGGGCGGCCCAGGTGGCGAACCGCTCGCCGTCCTCGCGTTCGGCCTGGTACCGCTTCAGGACGCGCTCGATGTAGTCGGGCAGCTCATCCGAAGTGACCTTCAGACCGCGGACCTTGCGGCCGAAGCCCGGCTCCAGGCCGAGGGCGCCGCCGAGGTGCACCTGGTAGCCCTCGACCTGCTCGCCCCGGTCGTCGACGACCAGCTGGCCCTTGAGACCGATGTCCGCGACCTGGATGCGGGCGCAGGCGTTCGGGCAGCCGTTGAGGTTGATGGTGATCGGCTGATCGAAGTCCGGCAGCCTGCGCTCCAGCTCGTCGATCAGCTGCGAACCGCGCTGCTTGGTCTCCACGATGGCCAGCTTGCAGAACTCGATGCCGGTGCAGGCCATGGTGCCGCGCCGGAAGGAGGACGGGCGGGCGGTGAGGTCCAGCGCCTCCAGGCCCTCGACCAGCGAGTCGACCTGCCCCTCCTCGACATCCAGGACGATCATCTTCTGCTCGACGGTGGTGCGGACCCGGCCCGAACCGTGCGACTCCGCGAGGTCGGCGATCTTCGTCAGCGTGGCGCCGTCGACCCGGCCGACCCGCGGGGCGAACCCGACGTAGAACCGGCCGTCGTTCTGCCGGTGCACACCGATGTGGTCGCGCCACTGCTGGACCGGCTGCTCGGGGGCGGGCCCGTCGACCAGCTCGCGCTTGAGGTACTCGTCCTCCAGCACCTGCCGGAACTTCTCCGGGCCCCAGTCGGCGACGAGGAACTTCAGGCGGGCCCGGTTGCGCAGCCGGCGGTAGCCGTAATCACGGAAGATCGAGATGACGCCCTCGTAGACGTCCGGGACCTCGTCGATCGGCACCCAGGCGCCGAGCCGCACGCCGAGCTTGGGATTGGTGGACAGGCCGCCGCCGACCCACACGTCGAAGCCGGGTCCGTGCTCGGGGTGCCGGACGCCGACGAACGCGACGTCGTTGATCTCGTGCACGACGTCCAGCAGCGGCGAACCCGAGATGGCCGTCTTGAACTTCCGGGGGAGGTTCGAGTACGCCGGGTTGTTCAGGACGCGGCGCTTCATCTCCTCCAGCGCCGGCGTGGCGTCGATGATCTCGTCCTCGGCGATGCCGGCGACCGGCGAGCCGATCATCACACGCGGGGTGTCACCGCACGCGGTGACCGTGGACAGGCCCACGCTCTCCAGCCGGTCCCAGATCTCGGGCACGTCCTCGATCCGGATCCAGTGGTACTGGACGTTCTGCCGGTCGGTGATGTCCGCGGTGCCGCGCGCGAACTCCTGCGAGATCTCGCCGATCACCCGCAGCTGCCGCGTCGTGAGCGCACCGCCGTCGATCCGCACCCGCAGCATGAAGTAGGTGTCGTCCAGCTCCTCCGGCTCCAGGATGGCGGTCTTGCCGCCGTCGATCCCGGGACGGCGCTGGGTGTACAGCCCCCACCAGCGCATCCGGCCGCGCAGGTCGTTGGGGTCGATCGAATCGAAACCGCGCTTCGAGTAGATCGTCTCAATGCGTGTCCGCACATTGAGACCGTCATCGTCCTTCTTGAACTGCTCGTTGCCGTTGAGCGGGGTGAAGTGACCCACGGCCCACTGACCCTCGCCGCGGTGACGGCTCACCTTGCGGCGGGGCGCGGAGGCGGCGGGGTTCTGTGGGTTGGCGGCCATGGTCTACGTCCTTCGGGACAGGCGGAAAGCGGCTCTGACCTGCGCACACGCGCGCACGCGGGCATGCCGGCGCGGCATTGCGCAAGTGGCATCAGGTACGGGGAAGTCGGCGGTGCTGGTGCGTCAGCTCGCCGGACAGATGGCGCTGGACATGCGGCCGAGGTCGACGTGCCGCCGACTCACCAAGGCAATTCCAGTTCCAGACATGGCGGAAGCGTGTCATGGCGATCTGGACAGAGTCCAGCTTCATCCAGGATGCGGACACCCGTGTCCCGAAATGTGGGACACGGGTGGTGTCGCTCACATGCGCCGCGGGAAGGCTTGTCCCGGTGGTTCAGGCGGGGTATGCGCCGGGCCACGGACCCGGCGCCGCCACCTCGGGCTCCAGCTCCACCGTGGTGTCGAACAGCTTGAAGCCGCGCCGCTGGTAGTTGTCCATCGCGTACTCGCCGTCCTTGCTGCAGGTGTGCAGCCACACCCGCTTGGTCGGCGTCCGCCCCGGCCACCGCTCGGCCAGGTCCCAGGCGCGGGCCGTGCCGTACGACAGCAGGTGGCCACCGATGCGCCGGCCCCGGAAGGCGGGGAGCAGGCCGAAGTAGGCGATCTCCACCACGCCCTCGTCCTGCGCGTCCAGCTCGACATAGCCGGCCGGGGTGCCCCGGTCGTAGGCCACCCACGTCTCCACACCGGGCCGGTCCACGTACGCCTGCCACTGGGCGTAGGTCCAGCCGAGCCGGTCGGTCCACCGGATGTCGCCGCCGACCGAGGCGTACAGGAAGCGGCTGAACTCGGGCGAGGGGGCCTCGGCGCGGACAATCCGGACGTCACCCTCGGGGGCGGCGGCGGGCAGGAGGTCGGCCGGTGACGTCTGCTCCAGGGACCAGGTGGTGACGGGGACGCTGCTCATGCGGGCCAGGGAATCATCCCGTCGGCCGCTCTGTCGATCGACCAGGTCACGCCGGTCACCGCAGGTAGGCGCCGCCTGGCCGGAAGGGAGGCACGGAGCGAGCCGGCCGAGAGGCCGCACCGGAGGGCGGCCGCGCGGGACTCACCCCAGGGACCGGTCCAGTGCGGCCAGGGGCAGGGAGAAGAGCATCCGGTCCGACAGCGACCACACCTCCCCGGTCTCCCGCCGGTAGGAGAGGGAGCCCGCTGCCTGCGCCCAGCAGCGGCGCGAGGCGTCCGCGCCGCAGTGGGCGGCCCGCGCCCCCTCGCTGTCCTGCCGCCACAGGCCACCGTGTCCGTCCCGTGAGTCGGGCAGCTGTCCCACATACCAGGACGGTTCATCCGCGCCGGCCTGCCGGTACGACAGCACCCCCCGGATCCCGGCCGCCCGGGTCCGGTAGGCCTCCACGGCGTCCGCCCGTCCGGCGGGGTCCGTGGCGAGCAGCCCGCCGCGCGCCGGGTCCGTGCTGAACGCGTACCGCCACAGCCGGGCCTTCCGGTCGCTGCCGGGGGCGGTCCACTCCGCGGCGACCAGGCTGTCGGGTGCCGTGCCGCGGTCCAGGGCGAGCGCGCCGGGACAGGGCGGCCCGGAGGCCGTACAGCGGCCGGAGGTGAAGCGGTACGAGCCGACCGCGGGCATCACATACCGGTAGCCGTCGGCCGACCAGCCGCCGGGCACCCGGCCGATCGCGGGCCCGTCGTTCGTGGTGCGCTGGATGCGGTCGAGGTCGTAGACGTAGAGCGCGTCGGCACTCCCGGTGGACGTGGTGACCAGCAGTTTGTTCTGGTACCAGACCATGCCGGAGATGCCGGAGGCCAGGCCCCGGTAGTCCCGGCCGCCCTGGACCGGTACGACCAGCAGCACCCAGCGGTAGGCGAGGCGGCCGGGGTCGTCGGCGTCGACGAAGGCGACCCGGGCGAGGCCGCGCTCGGCGGGGCGGCCGGTGGTGGTGCTGTGGGTCCAGCCGGTGAGGACGACCCGGTGCCTGCCCCAGGCACCGTCGTCGTCGGCGTCACCGGAGGTGGTCACCGAAGCCGGCCGCCAGGCGGCGGACGCGGCGTCGGCCGGGTCCCAGCAGTAGGCGCGGGTGGCAACCGGGGCGACGGGCAGGGAGGCGCGGTCGTCGGCGGAGCAGCCGTCGCCCTCGCGCATGTCCCGGTCGGTGCTCCCGAGTACGGCGTCCACGCCGACCGGACCACCCATCGCGGTGGACAGCCGGTTCAGGGTGCGGGCCGGGACCAGGTGCTCCTGGAGCCGGAGCGGGCCGGTGTCCGCCGGTGAGGAGAGCGGCCTGAGCGCGCCCGGGCCGTCGGTCACGCCGGCCTGCGACACGCTGATCAGAGTGGCGGCCGCGGTGAGCGCCAGCGCGGTCCCGGTGAGGACCGCGCGCAGGGCCGCACCCCGTCTGCGCCGGCGGTGTCTGCCACGATGCTTCATGTCTCCTCCCGAGCGGGCCAACTGCGCCTGATGGTCCGTACGTTGACCGAGGAGCAGGTGGGGAGGCCCAGAGGGGATGCTACGGCAGCAACGGGCCGTCCGGGGCGAAGACCCCGCAAATATACGGAAGACACGCTGATGGAACCGCGGTCCGGCTCTCACGGGCGGGTGGGTCGATCGCCCCCCGGGGCCGCCGTCCGCCTGCGTGCCACCGCGGGTGCCGTCGACCGGGGCAGCAGGTCACGGGGGTCGCCGGGGAGCAGCACCTCGACCTCCGCTTCCTCGCGGAAACGATAGGGCCGGTGTTGCAGAAGTTCCCCAAGATACCGCCTGATTCGGGACATCTCCGCCCGTACGGTCACTGTCCTGGACGGATCACCGAACAGGTCCTCCGCGAGGCTCGCCGCACCACGCCCGGACCGGTGTTCGGTGAGCAGGAACAGCAACTCGGCGTGCCGCGGACTGAGTTCCTGGGACCACGAACCCGCCGAGACCTCGACCGTCAGCGCGCAGCGGCCCGGCCGGGCGAGGTCCAGGACGATCCGGGTGGCGGCGGTGGCGAGCGGTTCGTCCTCGGCCCGCAGCAGCCAGCCCCCGGCCAGCGGCTCCACCGCGCACGAGCCGAGCGCCGGCAGCCACCGACGGCCCGGCTTCAGCGAGTTGGGCAGTCCGACCCGCCGCACGTACGGCATCCCGCTCACCGCCGCGACCCAGCCGTCCCGGTCCACCACCAGCGCTCGCCCGTCCAGCCGGGCCAGCACGGGCGCCGCCACCGCCCGCAGCCGCTCCAGCGAGGCCAGATGCAGCTCCCGCAGCCGCGCCTCGGCCAGTTTGGCCACCGAGTCCACCCACGCCAGGGTCGCCGGATGCATCGTCCGCAGCGGGCCGCTGACGTCCACCACACCGATCAGCTTCCCGTCACTGGGGTCGGTGATCGGGGCGCCGGTACAGGTCCAGGAGGTCTGCGAACGCACGAAGTGCTCGCCGGCGAAGACCTGCACGGGCCGCCGTACGACCGCCGGGGTGCCCACCCCGTTGGTACCGACGACGTCTTCCCGCCAATCCGCGCCGAGCTGAAAACCGAGACCGTCGGCCTTGCGCAGCACCGGCCGCGACCCCTCCCGCCACAACACGCGCCCGTCGGCGTCCGCGACGACCATGATGTGCTGGGCGACGTCCGCGACCGAAAGCAGCCCCTCGCGCAGCACCGGCAGAACATGCCGCAGTGGTGACTCCTCACGCCGGCGCCGTACTTCGTCGCAGGACAGCAGGACCGATCTGAAGTCGTGGTCGGGGTCGACCCCGCTGCGCAGCATCCGGCCCCAGGACTGCTCGATCACCGGCCGGGGCGCGATCGGCGCACGTTGTCCGGCGAGTGTGGCCTCACGCACCTCGCTCAGCAGCCGCGCCGCCTGCGCCGCGTCCACGGCGGCCAGCCGCGCCATGCTCATCGGCGGGTTCACCACTGGGGTCCTCCCGGAAAAGGGCATCGAACACACTTGTCAAGCCGTCCGGGCGGCGGTTTCCGGTCCGGCTGTGTGTCTCATACTGCCGTCCCGGGCAGGCCGGAGGCACACACTCCGCGCACGTGCGCCGACAAGTTGCAACCCCCTGCAACCCTGGTGGACCGCCGCCGGGTGGCTGAGACTTGACCGTGATGCCGCCCGCGGGCGGTGTCCGCGGCCTCCAACGGGCCCAGGAGGCGGGGGTGGTGCCGTGTCGGCGCAGCACCACTCCCGCCGGGGCGGGCCGGGCGCGACAGGGTCGCGGCCCGAATGGGTGTGCGTGTGCCGGTAACTTGTTCCCCGGTACGCGGTTCCCCGCGCCTCACGGATCCCGGCGCGCGTCCCCGCGCTTCACGGATCCCGGCGCGCGGTTCCCGCACCCCGGGGGTGAGGATTTCCCCCCTCGGCCGAAGAACCGCCGGGGCTGAACCGCCTCAGGACACCGGCCGGGCCCGGTCCACCACCGTTGCCAGGTCCAGGCCCGCCGGCAGGGTCCCGAACGACGCGCCGTGGTCGCCACCCAGCCGGGAGGCGCAGAACGCGTCGGCGACCTCCGGCGGTGCGTGCCGCACCAGCAGGGAGCCCTGCAACACCAGCGCCAGCCGCTCCACCAGCCGCCGCGCCCGTCCCTCCATGCCGTCCAGGTCGGCGAGTTCGGTGAACAGGTCCTTCACCGCCCGGTCCAGGCGGTGGTCGGCGCCGTGCGCCCGCCCTATCTCGGTGAGGCAGGCGTCCAGCGCCCCCGGCTCGCGCCGCAGCGCCCTGAGCACGTCCAGCGCCTGGACGTTCCCGGCGCCCTCCCAGATGGAGTTCAGCGGCGACTCGCGCACCAGCCGGGGCAGGCCCGACTCCTCGACGTACCCGTTGCCGCCCAGGCACTCGGCGGCCTCGACGGCCACCGGCGCACACCGCTTGGTGATCCAGTACTTCGCGGTCGGCACCGCCAGCCGCAGGAAGGCACGTTCCTGCTCACCGCCGTCGTCATAAGCGGCGGCGAGCCGCAGCGCGAGCGCGGTCGCGGCCTCGGACTCCAGCGCGAGATCGGCGAGCACGTTGCGCATCAGCGGCTTGTCGACCAGCTTGCCGCCGAACGCCTCGCGGTAGCTGCTGTGGTGGATCGCCTGCGCCACCGCCTGCCGCATCAGGCCCGCCGCGCCGAGCGCGCAGTCCAGCCGGGTCGCGGCGACCATCCCGATGATGGTCCGCACCCCGCACCCCTCCTCGCCGACCCTGCGCGCCCAGGTGCCGTCGAACTCGACCTCGGCGGAGGCGTTGGACCGGTTGCCCAGCTTGTCCTTCAGCCGCTGGACGCGGAAGACGTTGCGGGTGCCGTCCGCCAGCACCCGCGGCACCAGGAAGCAGGTGAGCCCGCCCGGAGCCTGCGCGAGCACCAGGAAGGCGTCCGACATCGGCGCCGAGCAGAACCACTTGTGCCCGGTCAGCACATACGTGTCCGCCTCGGCGAGCGGCCGTGCCTCGGTGGTGTTCGCGCGGACATCGCTGCCGCCCTGCTTCTCGGTCATGCCCATACCGAAGATCGCCCCGGGCTTCTGTCCGGCGGGCCGCAGCTGCCGGTCGTACACCGTGGACGTCAGGCGCGGCTCCCACTCGGCGGCCAGCTCGGGGTCGGCGCGCAGCGCGGGCACGGCCGCGTGCGTCATCGACAGCGGGCAGCAGTTGCCCGCCTCGACCTGGGTCCAGACCAGGAAGCCGGCCGCCCGGCGCACATGCCCGGCCGGCCGGATCCAGGCGCCGGTGAGGCCCGCCGAGACGCCCTTGCCGAGCAGCCGGTGCCAGGCCGGGTGGAAGTCGACCTCGTCGATCCGGTGGCCGTAGCGGTCGTGGGCGCGCAGCCGGGGCGGGTGCTCGTTCGCCTGCACCGCCCACTCCTGCAGCTGGGTGGAGCCGGCGGCCCGGCCGAGTGCGGACAGCTCGGCGCGCACCTCGTCGAGCATGCCCGGGCCGGTGTACCGCTCGACCGCCTCGACGAGGCCCCGGTCGGCCGTGAAGACGTCGTACCCGACCAGCGGGGGCGGCTGGTTCGTCACGGTGTGCGTGGAGGTGCCTGCCATGATTGCGAACCTACCCGGGACGGCGGCGGTGATGGCCTCCAGAGTGGCACAGCGCGGGAATCCTGATGAGTGGAACCGGTGACCGGCCCCGAAAGGTGAGGGCGGCCCGGTGCGGCGGATACCGTTAGGACGTGCAGCCAGCAAGTGAACCCCCCGAGCGGCCCGCCGGTCGTCTCCACCGGGCCAGAGCCCTCTACCGGAACGTCTCCAAGCGCAGGACCGCCTGGCTGTTGCTCAAGGACACCGTCAACTCCTGCATGGAGTACCGCATCCTGGGCCTGGCGGCCGAGGCGGCGTTCTTCACGCTGCTGTCCGTGCCGCCACTGCTGCTGAGCCTCATCGGTCTCCTCGGCTACGTCGACGACTGGACCGGCGCCGACACCATCCACAGCCTGGAGAGCAACCTCCTCGAGGCCTCGCGCACGGTGCTGTCCGACAAGGGCGTGAAGGAGATCGCCCAGCCGATCCTGCACGACGTGATGAAGGGCGGCCGGCCCGACGTCATCTCCATAGGCTTCCTGTTCGCCCTGTGGTCGGGCTCGCGCGCGGTGAACGTCTTCATCGACACCATCACCGTGATGTACGGCCTCGACGGCGTCCGGGGCATCGTCAAGACCCGCATGATGGCCTTCCTGCTGTTCATCGGGGGGCTGCTGATCGGCTCCGTCGCGCTGCCGCTGATGGTGGCGGGGCCGGACGCGGTGGTGCGGATCGTGCCCTGGTCGGAGACGGTCGTCCAGGTCCTGTACTGGCCGGTCGTGATCGTCCTGTCCATCGCCTTCCTGACGACCCTGTACCACGTGTCGGTGCCGGTCCGCTCCCCCTGGATCGAGGACGTCCTCGGCGCCCTGGTGGCCCTCGCCATGTGGGTGCTCGGCAGCTTCCTGCTGCGCATCTACCTCACCAGCACCATCGAGGGCGCCACCATCTACGGCTCCCTCGCCGCCGCCGTCGCCGTCCTGCTGTGGATCGGTGTGTCCGCCTTCGCCGTGCTCGTCGGCGCGGCGGTGAACGCGGCGATCGACCGGGTCTGGCCCGCCGCCGCCACGGCCGCCGCCCGCGAGGCGAACGAGCGGATGCGCGAGGCGCAGGTCGCCGAGTACGTCGCCCGTGCCGCGGCCGCCCGCGAGACCGACCCCGACGACCCCGACATGCCCTCCGAGTTCCCCGAGCGCTGGTCCCGCTTCCTGCCCCCGGAGGACGTGACGGCCCGCCTGCGCACCCACGCGAAGAACCCGCACCACTCCCACAGGCCCAACGGCACCGGCACCGGCGATACGGCACACCCGGAGAAGTGACCCGGGGGTCTGGAGGGGTGGCCGGGCTCGTAGTGGGGTGATCGGGCTCGTGGTGACCGGGCACGTGGAGAAGTGGCCGGCCATCGGGACGCGGCACCGGTGCCGCGTCCCGATGCCGGGAGCACGTTTGGGCGCCGCGACCGTGACAGGGGTGGGTAGCGCGACCGTGACAGGGCCGGGTGGCGGGACGCCTGACCGGGGCGGGTGGCGTGCCGTGACAGGGGCGGGTGGCGGAAGGCCTGGCCGAGGCGGGTGGCGTGCCGTGACAGGCGCGGGCGGCGGGACGCCTGGCCGGAGCGGGCGGCGGGGGCCTGGGCTGTGCGGGCGTCCGTCAGCTCTTCCACGTCCCGGCCGCCGCGGCCTCCCGGGCGAAGTCCCCGAAGTCCCGCGGCGCACGGCCGAGCACCTGCCGCACGCCGTCCGAGAGGTGGGCGTTCCGCCCGTCCAACAGGGACGCGAACAGCTCGACCAGGTACTCGGCCTCCTCCGGCGGCACCCCGAACCCGGCCAGCCGCTCCCCGTAGTCCCGGGCCGCCACCGCCCCGTACGACAGCTCACGCCCCGTCGCCGCCGCTATCTCCGCGACCGCCTGCCCGAAACTCAGCAGCCGCGGTCCGGACACCTCCAGCGTCCGCGCCGCGTACCGGTCTCCGTACCGTCCGTCCGCGGTGAGCACGGCCGTCACCACGTCCGCGACGTCCCGCAGGTCGACGAACGGCTCCTGCACCGCGCCTCCCGGGAAGACCAGCTCCCCGCTCTCCCGCAGTTCCTCGGCCAGTGGGCCCTCGCTGAAGTTCTGGGCGAACCACGCGGCCCGTACGACCGTCCACTCCGCCCCCGACTCCGCGAGCGCCTCCTCCGTCGGCCGGGCCTGCTCCTCGCCGCGGGCCGACAGCAGCACCAGCCGCCGCACCCCGAGCGCCACCGCCTCGCGGGCGAGGAGCCCGACCGCCTCCGCCGCGTCCGGCGCGCCCACGTCGGAGGGGTACACCAGGTAGGCCGCGTCGGCGCCGCGCAGCACCCCTGCCCATGTCGACCTGTCCCGCCAGTCGAAGCCCACCGCGCGCGTGGCGGCGCGTACCGTCAGTCCGGCCGCCCGCGCGGCCACCGCGACCCGGCTCCCCGTACGACCGGACGCGCCGGTCACCACCACCGTCGACACCTCTGTGCCCTGCGTCTTCTGCACGTTCCGCGTGTCCTGCACGTTCTGCGTCATGGCCGCCAGTCAACTGCCCCGGGGGCCACGGGAACATCGCCGAGCGACTCGACCGCATAAGCGTGCGTCCACGCTGCCCCGGGGGCGCGTCTACGCTGCCCCCATGGACGCACTCGCAGGCCTGCTGGACGGTCCACGCGCGCGTGGCGCCTTCATGATCCGGGCGTGTTTCGACCCGCCGTGGGCCGTGCGTGTGCACGACGAGGCTCCGCTGACGGTGATGCTCATGGCACGCGGCAGCTGCTGGATCACCCCGGACGCCGGCGACGGACCGGTGCGGCTGGGGCCGGGCGACCTGGCGATCGCGCGCGGCCCGGAGCCGTACACCTGCGCCGACACCCCGGACACCGCCCCGCAGGCGCTGATCCTGCCCGGCGGCGAGTGCCGCTACCCCGACGGCAGCTCCCTGAACGGCTCCATGGATCTCGGCGTGCGCACCTGGGGTGACCGCCCCGACGCGGGCACGGTGATGCTGATCGGCACCTACCTGATGCGCGGCGAGATCAGCGGCCGCCTGCTCGAGGCCCTGCCGCCCCTGCTGACCCTCCCCGCCGAGCTGTGGCCCAGCCCGCTGACGCCGTTGCTGATGGAGGAGATCGTCCGCGACGAGCCCGGCCAGGAGGTGGTCCTGGACCGCCTCCTGGACCTTCTCCTGATCAGTGCCCTGCGCGCCTGGTTCTCCCGCCCGGAGGCGGCGGCGCCCGCGTGGTACCGGGCCCTGGCCGACCCCGTCGTGGGCCGCGCGCTGCGCCTGCTGCAGGACGTTCCGGGGCACCCGTGGACGGTCGCGGCGCTCGCCGCCAAGGCCGGCGTGTCCCGTGCGGCCCTCGCCCGCCGCTTCACCGACCTCGTGGGTGAGCCCCCGATGACCTACCTGACCGGCTGGCGGCTCGCCCTCGCCGCCGACCGCCTGCGCGACTCCGACCTCACCCTCGACGCCCTCGCCCGCCAGGTCGGCTACGGCAGCGCGTTCGCCCTCTCCACGGCCTTCAAACGTGTGTACGGCGTGAGCCCACAGGAACACCGAGCGGGAAGCGCCGGCCGCCGGACCTGACGGCACCGTCCAGTGCTCCCCGGGGGAGGGCCGGGTGGGTGGCAGGGGCCTGTGGCCGGCCGACTCCACCCGGGGGTGCGGTGCACCGGTGGAGAACCCGGCGCGGTGATTCCACCCGCTTTCCACCCCGCTCTCCACCCCTGCTCCGATCCGCCGGACCCCGCCCCGCGCCTAGCGTTTTCCCACAGGCCGGAGCCGTCCGGCTGCGACACGACAGCCGGGCGCATCCCTTCGGCGCGCCGCCCGGTCCGTGCCCGGCACCGAGCGAGGAGGCGGAGGACATGGAGGACATGACGGCCGCGACAGCCGCGACGGCTACGACAGACGCAACGGAGGCAACTGAGGCAACTGAGGCAAGCGACGCAACGGCACGTGAACGGCGGCCGGGCCCGGCCGCGAGGCCGCGCGGCCCGGGGTACGGCCCACTGCTCTCGCTCGCCGTCGACATCGTCCCACCCCTCGTCGTCTACTACGCGGCCCGAGCACTCGGTGCCGGCCAGGGGCCGGCGCTGCTGCTGAGCAGCGCACCGCCGGCCCTGCGTGTGCTGTCCGGTGCGGTGCGGCACCGCGGGATCGACGGCGTGGACCTGCTGGTCCGGGGCGTGAGCCGGTCGTGCGAGGCGCACCGGCACCGGCGGCGATCTAGGCTGGCGGTTGTGTACGAGGAGCGGGTGTCGCGGTTGACCGGGGCGGTCGTGTGGACGAACACGCCGACCGGGACCGGTGCCCGGCCCGTGCTGCCCGACGGCTGCATGGACCTGCTGTGGAGCGAGGGCCGGCTGCTGGTCGCGGGCCCGGACACCCGGCCCCATGTCCCCGAGGGCCCGGCGCGCTCCTGGGCAGGCATCCGTTTCTTCCCCGGCACCGCGCCCGCCCTGCTCGGCGTACCGGCGCACGAAGTGCGCGATCGCCGGGTGGAGTTGGCGGACCTCTGGCCCGCCGCCCGGGTCCGGCGCCTGCGGGACCGTGTCGAGGCGGCGCCCGACGCGGCCACGGCCCTGGAGGACATCGCCCTGGACCGGGCCGTATGGGCGGCGGCTCCCGATCCGCTGCTGCACCGGCTGGTGGAGTGCCTGGACGAGGGCCGCCCGGTGTCCGCGACGGCCGCCGAACTCGGGGCCGGCGCACGGCAGTTGCACCGCCGCTGCCAGAGCGCCTTCGGCTACGGGCCCAAGACCCTCGCCCGGATCCTGCGTCTGCGACGCGCGCTGACGCTGGCCCGTTCCGGTGTGCCGTACGCCGAGACGGCGATCCGTGCCGGATACGCGGACCAGCCGCATCTCGCGCGTGAGGTGCGCGAGCTGGCGGGCAGGCCGCTCGGGGAGCTACTCGGCGGGGGCGGGTAGCGGCGCGAACAGGTCGATGCCGTTGCCGTCGGGGTCGTGCACGGTGGCGTACCGCTGCCCCCAGAAGGCGTCCCACGGCTTCAGCTCCCCATGGTGTCCGGCGCCCACCAGGTCCTCGTACAGGGCGTCCACCTCGGCCGGGGAGTCGCACCGGAAGGCGAGCGAGACCCGGCCTCCGCCCACGGGCGGCCGCCACCCGGAGTGGAAGGAGCGGATGGTCTCCTCGGTGTCCAGCGCGAGGACCAGCCCGCCGGGCAACTCGGCCTCGACGTGCGGTTGTTCCTCGGCGCCGGCGGGGAAGGCCAGGCCGAGGCGACGGTAGAAGGCGAGCGAGGCGGCGAGATCCGAGGCCACCACGCCGATCACGGTGAATCGTGTGGTCATGTGGCCACCGTAGGCAGGGACCGGTCAGCCGGTCTTGAAGGAATCGGACACCCGGGGCGCTACCGGCCCGGTCCGGACGGCCGGCGCCGTGGCCCGGCCCGGCGGAGCCGAGGTGTTCGACGAGCACGAACGTCACACTGATCAGCAGGGACCAGGCGCCGAACTTGGTGAGCGGCACCGGCTGCCAGCCGCCGAGCTGCTGCGGATAGCTCCAGGCGCCGGCGTAGGTGGCGGCGTTCTCGGCGACCCACACAAAGAACCCGATCAGCACGAAGGAGGCGGCCAGTGGCATGCGGTAGCGGTGGGCGCCGACACTGAAGCCGACCCAGGTGCCGGCGGTCGCGGCGGCCATGGCCAGCGCGAGCGGCCAGCGCAGGTCGGGCATCCAGTGGTGGGTGAAGAAGTTGACGTAGACGGCGGCGGCCACCAGGGTCGTGGCGGCCGCACGGTAACGGGTGAAGCGCAGCCGCATCAGCCGTCTGGCCCGGCAGACGTAACTGGCGACCGCCGCGTACATGAAGCCCCCGTACAGCGGCACCCCGGCTATCTTGGTGAGCGCGTCCTCCGGATAACTCCACGAGCCCATGCGCACCTTGATCAGCTCGAACAGCAGCCCCAGCACGTGGCACACGGCGATCACGGCGGTGTCCCGCCGGGTCTCCCAGCCCAGCTTGCGGGCGACGAGAGTGAGCAGCACGCCGTAGGCCAGCACCAGGTCGTAACGCGCCACCGGTAGATGGGGCAGCAGCCGGGAGGCGGCGATGCCCGCGAGCAGCGCCACGGCGAAGGCGCAGCACCGGGCCTGGACCACCCCGAACCGCCCCAGCTGCCCCATGCCGTGGCACAGACCTGTCCTCATGCGACGCATGGCCCCTCCTTCGCGCGTCGTCGACGGCCCCGATCCTAGAGGTGTAGTTGAACGTGTTCAAATGGCCGGTCGGCGTCGGGGGCGCGGCCCGTTCCCGGGCCCGGCTCCTCCCGGACTCAGCCGAAGGTGACCGGCCCGTTCGGCGTGTCCACGGTGAAGGAGAGTGCGGCCGGCCCTGCCGCGAGCGACAGCCCGGTGCCGAGGGCCGTCAGCGGGCCGCGCACGTCCTCCGGATCGGGCAGTGTGGCCCTCACCTCCAGCAGCGGGGTGACGGGCAGACCCGAGGCGGCCGGGTGCGGGGACCCGCCCCAGTCGATGAGGAACGGGACAACGCCGGAGGGGTGTGCGCGGCCGCCGTCGGTCAGCCGCCACCGCAGCACGGTGCCGTCCGGGGTGCGGCGGCTCATCGGTTGCGCGGGGCCCGGGTCGTAACCCCGCGCGCGGGCCGCGGCGATCGCCGCGTCCAGGTCGGGCGGACTGATCGCCCAGGTCAGCGTGCGCGGCCCGGTCAGCCGGTCGACCCCGAACGGCCGCGGACCGGCGGGCTCGGCCTGCTCCGGATCGGGGCCGAGGATCTCCAGATAGCTCCGGCCGCCCAGCCCCACCAGGTGGTTGCGCGTGCCCAGCCCGAGGTGGACTCCGCCGGGAGCGGGCGTCACCCCGGTCCGCCGCGCGAACTCCGCGACGGTCGCGTCCAGATCGGGCGTGGCGAGGACGAGATGGTCCAGGAGCGGGGGGACGGCGTTCATCGCGGGAGGCTACGGTCATCCTCCCCGCGCGGCAAGCCGGTTCGGCAGGCCCGGGGCGCGGCGCCCGTCCGGATAGGGTCGCCGCATGGTCGCGCGGCTCCTCCTGTGCACCCGCACCGCCGGCTACCGCCACGACTCCATCCCGGACGCCGTCGCCGCCGTCCGCGCGCTCGGCCGGTTCGCCGTCGAGCACACCGAGGACCCCGCGGACCTCGAACGGCCGCCGGACGGCTGGGCGGCCGTCGTCTTCCTCTCCACCAGCGGAGACGTGCTGACCCCGGCCGGCCGCAGGCGGCTCGCCGAGTACGTCGGCGCGAGCGGCGGCTTCGCCGGGGTCCACGCGGCCGCCTGCACCGAGTACGGCTGGCCGTACTACGGCGAACTCCTCGGCGCCCGCTTCGTACGGCATCCCCCGTACCAGCCGGGCCGGGCCGTCGTCGAGGACCCCGGCCACCCCGCGACCCGCCGTCCGCCGCCCGTCTGGGACGTCACCGACGAGTGGTACGACTTCGACGCGAGCCCCCGCGGCCGGCCCCGGGTGCTGCTGCGCGCCGACGAGGCGTCGTACGACGGTGGCGGGATGGGCGCCGACCACCCGCTGGCCTGGTGCCGCGAGCAGGGTCCGGCCGGCGGACGCATGGTCTACACGGCCCTCGGGCACGCCGCCGGGACCTACCGCGACCCGGACTTCCTGGCGCATCTCGACGGCGGCCTCGCACGGGTGGGACGGCTCGCCGAGTGACGTTTCTGCGGTGAACCGGTTCGGCCATTGGGGTGAGTAAAGCCCGTCTTTGCAGAAGGTCACGTGGATATCTAGAGATGCTCTTGTCTTGGCAAAGGGCGTCGAGACGCGACGGCCGACCCCGCCCGCGTCACCCACCCACAGGAGGAGCCGGACCTTGACTTACGGTAAGAAGCTGCGCGAGCGCATCGCCGGGCCCGGGACCACACCGCTGATCGGCGTGTACGACATGTACTCGGCATCGATCGCGGCCAAGCACTACGACGGGATGTTCGTCTCGGGCTTCGGATTCGCGGCCTCGTACTACGGGCTGCCGGACATCGGATTCATCGCCTGGCCCGACATGGTGGCCTTCGTCCAGCGGCTGCGGGGCGCGTTCCCGCACCACCACCTGCTGGTCGACATCGATGACGGGTACGTCGACCCCGAGGTCGCCTGTCACGTCGTCGAGGGACTGGAACGCATCGGCGCCTCCGGCGTGATCCTGGAGGACCAGAAACGGCCCCGCCGCTGCGGACACGCCGACGGCAAGCAGGTACTGCCGCTGGAGGAGTACCTGGAGAAACTGGACAAGGTCCTGCAGACCCGCAAGGACCTGGTCGTCGTCGCCCGCACGGACGCCACCGACGAGCACGACATCCTGCACCGCGCCGAGCGGCTGGCCGCGACGGACGCCGACGTGGTCCTGGTCGACGGAGTGCGCAGCGTCGAGTGGATCAAGCGCATCCGCAAGGTCGTCGGTGACAAGCCGCTGCTGTTCAACCAGATCGCCGGCGGCAAGTCGCCCCGCCTGTCCCTCGGTGAACTGTCCGACCTCGGCGTCGACGTGGCGATCTACAGCACCCCGTGCCTGTTCGCCGCGCACGAGGCGATGAACTCCGCGCTCGCCGGCCTGAAGGCCGCCGACGGCCGGCTGCCGGAGGTGGACCCCGCGAGCGGGGTCGGCGTGAAGGCGTCCACCACCCTGCTGGAGCGCAACATCGCCCCCGAGCGGCTCACCCCCGAGGGCGTGGGCGTGTGACGGGAGCCCTGCCCCGACTCGGGACGGCGACAGTGGTCGCCGCCGCACTCCTCGGCGCCGCTGCGGCACCCGCGGTCGCGTCCGGGAGCCTGGTCACCGTGATCGACATCTCGCGGACCGGTGTCGACAACTCGGAGACGGACTCGATCCTCGAGGTCGACCGCGCGGCCAATGTGCAGACCGGCAGCGGCACCGCCGGCAGCGACCACGACGGCAGCGCCGTCGACGTGGTCGAGGCCCTCGTCGGAGCCGCCGGCCACGGCGGGGAGGACTGACCGGGACCACCCGTACGACCGTACGGCCCCCCGTACGGCCCCCCGTACGGCCCCCCGTACGGCCACCCCGTACGACCGGCCCGTACGACCGGCCCGTACGACCGGCCCGTACGACCGGCCCGTTCGGCCACCCCGTACGACCACTCCTGACGGTCCGACCGCCCCGTACGCCCCTCGTACGGGGACCGAGGATCCGCAGACCATCGCACGGCCGAGAGACAACCGCATACGACGACGGCCGGGTATCCCGTGCGGGAGGTGCCCGGCCGCCTGTGTGCTCAGTCCTCGTGTGCGCTCAGTCCTCGTTGAGGTCCGGGCGGCCGTTCTCGTCGACCTCGACGTCCTCCTTCGGGTCGTGCTCGTCGACGGGCGCGGCCATGGTGGCGCGGTGCTGCCCGGGGGCGAGGGTGTGGCAGGCGGCGTGCGCCGTACCGCAGGCGGTGACCAGGGCGACTGCGGCCCCGGCGAGGGCCGCTGCGGTACGCGTGGTGTGCTTCATGCCCGGCAAACGATCTTGGGGGTGGCGGGTCACCGCCAGGCGCCCGAACGGGCGGGCGCCGTCACGCAGTTGGCCGGGGCGCGGACGGCGCGGCCGTGCTCGCCCGGCGTCGGTCACCGCTTTCGAGACTCCCCACCGGGGGCAGCGGCGCGGGAACGCGGAGCATGCGCTCGCCGCCGGAGTCGGCCCCCCGCAGCTCGCGGGCGTACCCCGAACGGCCCAGCGCGGGGTCTGTGCACCGGAATACATCCGCGCACTGTGATGCTCTGGTGTGAGCAGTGCACCGGCGCGGCTGTGCCGGGTGCACGAACGCGGCGAAGGGCTGGTGGCGATGACGGCAGACCAGACGGGCCCCGTGGTCAGAACGCCCCACGGCGCCGTGCGCGGCCGGTACGAGCGGGGCATCGCGGTGTTCCGGGGCATCCCGTACGGTGCCCCGCCCTTCGGCCCCCGGCGGTTCCGCCCACCCGAGCCGCCCGAGCCCTGGAACGGTGTGCGCGACACCGTCGCCTTCGGGCCGACGGCGCCGAAACCGCCGTACTCCGAGGCGTTCGCCCACTACCTGTCCGACCCGGAGATCCCCGGCGACGACTGCCTCAACCTCAACGTATGGACTCCCGGGCCGGACCCCCGCGCCCGGCTCCCCGTACTGGTCTGGCTGCACGGCGGCGCGCTGACCAGGGGATCCTCCGCCGTGCCGGTGTACGACGGCGGTACGTTCGCCCGGGACGGGGTCGTCTTCGTCTCGGTCAACTACCGACTGGGGGTGGAGGGCTACGGACTGTTCCCCGACGCGCCCCCCAATCCCGGCCTCCGCGACCAGCTCGCCGCACTGCGCTGGGTCCACGAGACGATCACCGCCTTCGGCGGCGACCCGGACCGGATCGCGCTGTGCGGCCAGTCGGCCGGCGCGATCAGCACCGGTGCCCTGCTCGCCGCACCCCAGACCCGGGGCCTGATCCGGCGGGCCGTCCTGCAGAGCGGCCCACCGGAAGCCGCGGACCGGGACAAGGTGCGCCGCATGGTCCGTCGCATGGCCACCCGGCTGAAGATCCCCGCCACCGCCGAGGCCTTCGCCGCCGTCGACCGCGACCTGCTGCTGCGTACCCAGGCCGAGGTCGGCCGGTTGAGCAGCCCCGTGCTGGGCGGACCGGCGTTCGGCATCGTCGTCGACGGCGACCTCGTGCCCCGCGACCCGCTCCAGGCGCTCATCGACGGCGACGCCGCCCCGGGCGCCGAACTGCTCATGGGCTGGACCCGGGACGAATACCGCCTGTGGCTGGTGCCCGGCGGACTGCTCGAGCGCGTCGACCGGCTCGGCCCCGTCGCCCTGGCCGGAGCCATGGCCCGCTGCCGCGCCGGCCACGAGGTACCGCGTGGCTACCGTGCCCTCCGGCCCGACGCCGGCGCCGCCGAGACCGTCGGCCAGATGGTCACCGACCATCTGCTGCGTGTCCCGCTGCACCGCCTCGCCGACGCCCGCCCCGGCACCGCCTACGTCTACGAGTTCGCCTGGCTCTCCATGCTGCCCGGCCTCGGCGCCTGCCACGCCCTGGAGCTGGGGTTCGTCTTCGACACCGGGGACGTGCCCGAGTCCAGGAAACTGGCCGGCGAGGGCGCCCCGCAGGAACTGGGCGACGCGATGCACGCGGCCTGGGTGCGGTTCGCGACGACCGGGAACCCTGGATGGCGGGCCTGGGACGCCTCACATCCCGTGCGGATCTTCGGCGCCGGCGTGCCGCACATCGCCTACGGTCCACGAGACACGGAGGTGGCCCTCTGGTCGACCGCCTCCCCTGTCCCGGAACCGGAACCGGCAGCCGTCGCCGACTTCCGGGCCCCCGGAGCCGAACTGGCGGCGGCGGTACGGCGCCTGCGGCGATCGGCCGGAGCCCGGCGTCGCTGACCGTCCACCGTCGGCCGCCACCTGTCCGCGGTCGCGGGGCGCCGTGTACGCAGCCGCCCGCCGGGTGTCGGCGATTCACCGGCCCACGATCGGCTGGGGGGGGGGCTGGGGGGCTGGTGACGGGTGGCCGGTGGCTGGTCATCCCCCCGCCCCTTGCCCGCCCCCACGGGCACTGCGCCGACCGCAACCGGTCTCCGCGCCCGGGAGGCGGGCGCCGCCTCAGGGCCGCGAGGAACCGCGGGAGCAACGACTCGCCGTCCCCGCGCGGGGACGACCAAGCCCCTACGTCCTCTCGGCGTAACTCAGGCCACGCCCGCGGCGATCGCGGCGATCGCCTCGGGCCCCACCCGGCAGCACCCCCCGATCAGCCGGGCCCCTGCCTCCTGCCACGCCCTGACCTGCTCGGCGCCGAACGTCGTACGTCCCGTCCAGGCGCGGGTCCGCGCGTCCCATGCCTCGCCGCTGTTGGGGTAGACCACGACCGGCTTGCCGGTGACCCGGGCCGCGATCTCCACCGCGGGCTGCACGTCCTCGGGCGCGCAGCAGTTCACTCCGACCGCGATCACCTCGTCCACGTCGGCGGCCGCCGCGAACGCGTCCTCGAGGGGCTGCCCGGCTCGGGTGCGGCGGCCGTCGACGGTGTACGACAGCCAGGCCGGCACCCCAAGTCCACGGACCGCCCTGAGGAGCGCCGTGCCCTCGTCGGCGTCGGGCACGGTCTCCAGCGCGAGGACGTCCGGCGCGGCGGCGGCCAGCACCTCGATCCGCGGCCGGTGGAACCGCTCCAGTGCGTCGACACCGAGACCGTACCGGCCCCGGTACTCGGAGCCGTCCGCGAGCATCGCCCCGTACGGCCCCACGGAGGCCGCCACCCACAGCGGCCGGTCCACGCCCGCGTCCCCGGCCCGCCGGGCCGCCTGCCGGGCGAGGTCCACGCTCAGCGCGAGCAGCCGCGCGGCTTCCTCGTGGCCGATGCCGTGCTTCCCGAAGCCCTCGAAGGTGGCCTGGTAGCTCGCGGTGATCGCCACGTGCGCGCCCGCGAGGAAGTAGGCGAGGTGCGCCTCGGTGACCGCGTCGGGCCGTTCGGCGAGCAGCCGCGCCGACCACAGCTCGTCGCTCAGATCGTGTCCCGCCGACTCCAGCTGGTTGGACATGCCGCCGTCGAGCACGACCGTTCCCGTGGCGAGGGCGTCGGCGAGGCTGGGGGAGGTGTTGCCGGTCATGTCATGACGCTAGTCGAAGCCGAACGCCGGCGGCCCCGGTGTCCGGCAGATGAGCCCCTCACCGGGCCTGACCTGCCGGATCCAGGAACGGGGGCACCACCGGGTGTCGGTGGGTTCGGGCGGGCGACCGGTGACGGCAGAGGGTCAGTCGCAGAAGGGGATTTCCCCTGGCCCCCCCGGAGATCACCGTCGACACCACCGCCGGCCCGGTCACCGGCACCAGCGCCACGTACAACACGCTGATCGCGAGGCACAGCGCCAAGTGCGCCGACGTGCCCAGTCGATCCCAGTGGCAGGGCGTCGCCGTCGGTCAGTACACCTGCAACGGCGGCACCAACCAGAAGCGGTGGTGTGCGCGTACGTCATCAGGTCCGCGTTCTTGAACCCGCTCGGGGCCGCCCGCTGGACGGCATCTGGTCTGCCCCTGTCACCGGCGTTCGGGTTGCCGTCAGCTCGGGCCGCCGCAGCCGCAGCCGCTTGCGGCCTTCGCCTCGGCGACGGTGGTCGACGGATCGGCGGCCTGCTCGCCGGACGTGCAACAGGCGGTTGCGCCGCAGCAAACGGCGGTTGCGGAGGAGTCGTTCCCCTCGGTCGCGCCGGCGGGCTTGACGGCGCGGACGAGGGCGGAGTGCATGCCGTCGGCAACCGGGTGGGTGGGAGTGATCTCGACGTCCGTGAAGCCGGCTGCCTCCAGCCCCTGGCGGTATTCGGCGAAGGAAAGAGCGCCGGCGATGCAGCCGACGTAGTCGCCGCGCTCGGCTCGCTGCTCGGGTGTGAGGGTGTCGTCGGCGACGACGTCGGAGACGCCGATACGGCCGCCGGGCTTGAGGACGCGGAAGGTCTCGGCGAACACGGTGGGCTTGTCGACGGACAGGTTGATCACACAGTTCGAGATCACCACGTCGATGGTGTTCGCGGGCAGCGGGATGGACTCGATGGTGCCCTTCAGGAACTCGACGTTCGTCGCGCGGGCCTTCTCGGCGTTGGCCAGGGCCAGGGCCAGCATCTCGTCGGTCATGTCCACCCCGTACGCCTTGCCGGTGGGGCCGACCCGGCGAGCGGAGAGCAGGACGTCGATGCCGCCACCCGACCCCAGGTCGAGGACGCGTTCGCCCGCACGCAGCTCGGCGACGGCGGTCGGGTTGCCGCAGCCGAGTGACGCGGCAACCGCCTCGGCGGGCAGGGCGGCGCGCTCATCGGCGGCGTACAGGGTCGAGCCGAAGTTCTCGTCGACCTCGACCGGCTGCGGCCCGCAACATGCGGCGCCACCCTCGGTCACCTTCACGGCCGCCGCGGCGTAGCGCTGCCGGACGGTTTCACGCAGGTCAGTGGACTGCTCGTTCATGACTCACTCCCAGGGGACGGGGGCATGGAGCTGCCCCGGAACAGCTTGTATTGACGTTTGTTGATGCAAGCTTGCACCTTGGATCGAAAAAGGTCAACATAGAGGCATGTCGAAACAAGAGCTTGAGGTGATCGGACAGGACACCGCCTGCTGCGCAGGACTGTCCGCAGCGCCGCTGAACGAGGACCGGGCGGCCGAGCTGGCGAAGGTGTTCAAGGCCCTGGGCGACCCGGTCCGGCTGCGACTGATGTCGATGATCGCCTCACGCGGCGAGGGCGGCGAGGTCTGCGTGTGCGAGCTGACGCCGGCCTTCGAGCTGTCCCAGCCGACGATCTCCCACCACCTCAAGCTGCTCCGGCAGGCCGGACTCATCGACTGCGAGCGGCGCGGGACCTGGGTGTACTACTGGGTGCTGCCCGGTGTCCTGGACCGGCTCGCCGCATTCCTGACCGCGCCGAAGACCGCCGGAGCCACCGCGTGACCGCGCCCCTGGGCCGACGGCTCGCCGCTGAAGCCGTGGGAACCGGGCTGCTGGTGGCGGTGGTGGTCGGCTCCGGTATCCAGGCCACCGAGCTGTCGCGCGACGTGGGAGTGCAGCTGCTCGCCAACTCCCTCGCCACCGTCTTCGGCCTGGGCGTGCTGATCACCCTGCTCGGGCCGGTCTCCGGCGCGCACTTCAACCCGGCGGTCACCCTGGCCGCCTGGTTCACCGGCCGCCACAAGGCCGACGGCCTCACCCTGCGGGACGTGGCCGCGTACGTGCCCGCACAGATCGCCGGTGCTGTCGCCGGGGCGATCCTGGCTGACGCGATGTTCGCCGAGCCGCTGGTCGAGTGGTCCACGCACGACCGGGCCGCCTCTCACCTGTGGCTCGGTGAAGTGGTCGCCACGGCCGGGCTGATCCTGCTGATCTTCGGCCTCGACCGCATCGGCACTGCCTCCCTCACACCGGTGGCCGTGGCCTCGTACATCGGTGCCGCCTACTGGTTCACCTCCTCGACCTCGTTCGCGAACCCGGCGGTGACCATCGGCCGGACCTTCACCGACACCTTCGCCGGCATCGCCCCTGCCTCCGTCGCCCCGTTCATCGCTGCCCAACTGGCAGGCACTGTGCTCGGGCTGGGCGCCGTCATGGCGGTGTACGGCCGTCCCGCTCCCGCCGGGGACGAGGTCGTCGTCCCGCACGGCGAACCCGAACTCGCCTCGTCCTGACCCACTTCGCTCTCCCGAAAGACCCCTGCCATGAGCACTCCCGCCCCGCGCCCCTCAGTCCTGTTCGTCTGCGTCCACAACGCGGGCCGATCCCAGATGGGCGCCGCGTTCCTGACCCACCTGGGCGGCGACCGGGTCGAGGTCCGCTCGGCCGGCTCCGCACCCGCCGACGCGGTCAACCCCGCCGTGGTCAAAGCAATGGCGGAGGTCGGTATCGACATCTCCGCCGAGACACCCAAGGTCCTCACCACCGAGGCGGTGCAGTCGTCGGACGTGGTGATCACGATGGGCTGCGGTGACGCCTGTCCGGTCTTTCCCGGCAAGCGGTACCTGGACTGGCAGCTGAACGACCCGGCGGGTCAAGGAATCGACGCGGTACGGCCCATCCGGGACGAGATCGAGCAGCGCGTGCGCGGCCTGCTCACGGAACTCGGCATCCCAACGGCGGTATGACGGACTGCGGTGGGTGTGGGCCCGCCCGCTCGGCGAGATACGAGTTCCGCCCTCTCCCGGCCTGATCGTCGGCAGGCGCGCCCAGGGTCGGCGTGTGCCGCCGTTGCCGTCAGCGCTGCCGGCGTCAGGGCGTACGCATCAGCCGAGGTACGGCCGCTTCCGGTGCTCCAGGAAGTGGTGCCCGAGGGCACGGTGCGGGTGGGATGAACCCCTGGGGCGACCCGACCGGGACCGGGGCTCCCCGGGCTGTCAGGCCCCTCAGGAAGGAACGCCACCACCGTGATCGAACTGCCCGCCGAGGACCGCGAGTCGAGCCCGTACACCGGGTACACCCGCGCTCACTGGGAGGCCGCCGCCGACGCCCTGCTCGCCGCCGTGGCCCCGTACGCCACCCCCGACCGCGCCCTCTACCACCTCCCGGGCGACCATGTGAGCCACGCCGGCCACCTCTCCGACGGCCTGGAGGGATACGCCCGCACGCTGCTGCTGGCCGCCTTCCGCGGGGACGAGACCACGCTCGGCCGGTACGCCGAAGGCCTGGCGGCCGGCCCCGGCGGGGTCTGGCCGGCCATCGCGGACCGCAGCCAGCCGCTCGTCGAGGCCGCCTCGATCGCGGTCGCCCTGCGGCTCACCCGGCCGCTGCTGTGGGACCGCCTGGACGACCCGGTACGCGAACGGACGGCCGACTGGCTGGCGGACGCGCTGCCGGCCGAACCCTGGCCGTGCAACTGGGAGTTGTTCCCGGTCACCGTCGGCGGCTTCCTCCAGGAGATCGGCCACCGGGCGGAGGCGGCGCGCAAGGCGATCGACCGCGGCCTGGAGCGCGTCGAGGGCTGGTACCTCGGCGACGGCTGGTACACCGACGGCGACGGCCGCAAGTTCGACTACTACAACGGCTGGGCCATGCACCTGTACACGGTCCTCCACGCATGGCTGGCCGACGACAGTGAGCTGCTTCCCGTCTACGGTCGACGGTTGTCGCGGCACCTCGAGGACTACGCCCACCTGTTCGGCGGCGACGGCGCCCCCATGCACCAAGGCCGCTCCCTGACCTACCGCTTCGCGACCGCGGCCCCGCTCTGGCTCGGCGCGCTGACCGGGCACACCCCGCTGCCCCCGGGCGAGACACGGCGCCTGGCCTCCGGCGCGCTGCGGTACTTCCTCGACGGTGGCGCGGTCGACGAGCGGGGCCTGCTGCCGCTCGGCTGGCTCGGCCCCGACGAGTCGCTCGTGCAGAACTATTCGGGCCCGGCCTCCCCTTACTGGGCGAGCAAGGGTTTCCTCGGCCTGCTGCTGCCGCCGGATCACGAGGTGTGGACGGCGCCGGAACAGCCGTGCCCGGCCGAGCGCGCCGACCGGGTGCGTTCCCTGCCGACCCCCAACTGGCTGGTGCAGTCGACCCGTTCGGACGGCCTGGTCCGGTTGCACAACCACGGCAGCGAGGACACCCGTTACGACCCCTACTACACCCGGCTCGCCTATTCGACCGCCACCGTGCCCACACCGTCGTACGACAACAGCGTGATCGTCGACGGGGACCCGAGCCGTGCCGGGATCGAGCCGCTCGGCACGGGCGAGGGGTGGATCGCCTCCCGGCACACCGTGCGCGACGGGATCACCGTGACCAGCGTCGTGCTCGCCGAGGGCGCGGCGGAGGTGCGGGCCCATCTGGTCGCCGGGGCCTCGCCCGGAACACCGGTGCGGATCACGGGGTGGGCGCCACGCGAGGGCGTCAGGACCGAACTCCTCCCCGCCGTCGGCCTGTCCGGCACCCTGACCGGGGTCGTGACGGAGGGGGACACCCTGTTCGTCGCCGTGGCCCGGCTGACCGCCGAGCCGTGTCCGCCGCCGCTGGCCGAGCTGGTGTCCGTGCGCGCGGACGGCACGGGGGAGCTGGAGGTCCACTGGTCCGGGGGAGCCGGGACCCGGGTACGGGTACGGCTGGACGCGTCGGGCGTGGACGTCACCGTACGGGCATGAGGGCGCCGTACGGGCATGAGGGCGCCGGCGCCCGGGCGCGGCCCTCCGTCCGGCAGGATGATCCCCATGCGGGGTGGGAGAGAAGAACTCGCCGGGCTGCTGCGGCGGGCCGGGCTGGAGATCGTCGACGCCCGACCTGGTCGAGCGCCTCAGCCGGGACGGCGATCCCGACGTACGGTACCGGGCCGCCGGTGACCCGCGGCTGTCGGCCGCCGGTGCCGCCCGGCTCCTGGAAGACCCGCACGAGCGCATCCGCCACGCGGCCGCCCTCCATCCCCGCCTGCCGGCCCGCCTCCTGACGGATCTGCTGCGGCGCGACCCGGGAGCGGAGACGGCCGCGCGCAATCCGGCCCTGCCCGTTGAGGTCATGCGCCGGATGGTGGACTCGATGGGTGTTCCGGAGCGGTGAGCGCGGTGGTGCGGCCGGTTCGGCGGGTGGCCGGAAGGGACGCGGGTGCGACGGTTCGGCGGGGGCCGAAACGAGCGGCGTCTAGCGTGGACGTATGACCGCAGAGCCTGCCCCGACGCCCTTCGCCGGGCTCCACCACCGCCCCGGCGAGCCGCTGCTCCTGCCCAACGCCTGGGTCCACGCCTCGGCCGCCGCCCTCGCGGCCCGCGGGTTTCCCGCGATCGGCACGACGAGTCTCGCCGTGGCGGCGGCCGCCGGACTGCCCGACGGCCAGGCCGCGACCCACGAGCACACCCTGCGTCTCGCCCGCACCCTCGGCTCGGAGCCCTACCTGCTCTCCGTCGACGCCGAGGACGGATTCGGTGAGGACCCGGACGACGTGGCCGCGCTGGCCACCGAGTTGTGGGCGGCCGGGGTCGCCGGCATCAACCTGGAGGACGGGCTCGGGCCGGCCGACCGGCACGCCGCGAAGATCGCCGCGGTGAAGGCCGCCGTGCCCGGGCTCTTCGTCAACGCCCGTACGGACACGTACTGGCTGGGCGACGGGGCCGAGAAGGACACCCTGCGGCGCCTCGACGCCTACCAACAAGCGGGTGCCGACGGGGTGTTCGTGCCCGGGCTGACCGATCCGGAGCGGATCGGCACCCTCGTCCGGCACGTCGGCGTCCCGCTCAACGTCCTCTACTCGCCCACCGGGCCCACGGTGTCCCGGCTCGGCGAACTCGGCGTCGGCCGCATCAGCCTCGGCTCGCTGCTCTACCGGCGGGCGCTGGGCGCGGCCCTGGACGCGCTGGCCGACATCGCCGCGGGGCGGGCGCCGGGCGGTACGACGCCCTCCTACGACGAGGTGTGTGCGCTGGAGAGCAGCGTCTCGGTGAGCAGGTCGGCGAACTCGGCGGGGTGATCCAGGGTGCCGAGATGGCCGCCCGGGAACTCCACCACGGGACTGGCGAACCGTTCGGCCATCGACGCGGTGGCCCGGTACAGGAGCTGGCCGCGCGAATCGGCGCCTACCGCGAGGGTGAGGCGGTCCCCGGAAGCGGTGAGGGAAGGGACGTGGGCCGAGAACGGGCGCAGGACATGCGCCAGGAAGACGCCCATCGGGGTAGCCGAGGCGCCGTCGGCGGGCGGCCGGCCGGGACCGTCCAGCCGAGCGATCAGCTCCTCCCGTCGCTCCCGGCCGTCCGGCAGTACCGTCACGCACGGCGGCTCGTGCGCCACCACGTGCGCCAGCCGTCCCGGGTGCCGGGCGAGCAGATCCAGGACCGCGATACCGCCGGAGCTGGTCCCGAACACATGAGCGGACTCGCCCGCGGGCAGCACCGCCTCCAGCACCCGGTGCGCCCCCTCGCTCCAGTCCGCCGGACGCTGGTCCGGCACGGGCAGGCCGAGCCGCCCGTGGGCGAGTCCCAGCGGGTCGTACGTCACCACGGTGAAGCGCTGTGCCAGCCGTTCGGTCAGCGGCTCGAGCCCCATGGGGTGTCCGGCCCCGCCCGGCACGAGCAGCAGGACGGGACCGCTGCCCGTCGCGTCGTAGTACAGCGGCTCAGTCATCGTTCTTCGTCTCCCGGGGCCAGTGCGTCAGGGCCAGGTGCAGGGCTTCGACCGCCTTATCCCAGGACGCCTGGACGCCCCGGTCCGCGCCGAAGCCGCCCGCGGACTCCAGCGCGCAGTACCCGTGGAAGGTGCTGCGCAGCAGGCGTACGGCGTCCGTCAGGTCGGGTTCGCCGAGGCCGTAGCCGCGCAGCATGCCGTAGGTGATCTCGGCGGTGCGGCGCAGGGCCGGGGTGCCGGCGATGAGGGACTGGTCCATGCGGATCTGGGTGGCCGCGTATCTGCCGGGGTGTTCCAGGGCGTAGGCGCGGTAGGCGCCGGCGAAGGCGGCCAGCGCCTCCTTGCCCGCGCGGCCGGCCACGGCCACCGCGATCCGGTCGATCAGTTCGCCGCCCGCGTACAGGGCGAGCCGGGTGCGCAGGTCCGCCAGGCCCCGGACGTGCGAGTACAGGCTCGCGTCCTTCACACCGAAGCGGCGGGCCAGCGCGGACAGGGTGACCTGCTCGAAGCCCGCCTCGTCGGCGAGTTCGGCGGCTGCCGCGACGACACGGTCGGTGCTCAGGCCGGCTCGGGCCATGGGAACCTCCTTCCCGGGGCATTCCTAAGGATCCTAGGTTGGGGACTAGGTATATCAGGAAAGCCCCGGGGGGAGGGTTCGGTGTCAAGGGACCGTGTCGGTCAACCGGCCTCCGTGGAAGCGGCCGTGGAGAAGACGAACGAGAACTCCGCCGGTTCGGCCCGCAGGTGATGGCGGGGCAGCGGGCCGGGGCCGCAGGACTGGGAGCCGATGCCGTGCTGGCCGTGGTCGAGATTCACCCAGACCGTCTCACCGGGCACCAGATCGGTGCGGTGGGCGGCGGCGTCCAGCTGTTCGGTGGTCCAGCGGCGGGCGGTGAGGAAGAACGCGGGGTCACCCTCGACGCGCAGGCCGCCCAGCTCCGCCCAGCGGACGTCGATACGGGCGCCGTTCTCCTGGGGGCGGACATAAGGGGTCTGCAGACGATCCACGGTCGACTGCCAACGGCCGACCGCGGCCGCCGTCCTGGTGTCCGGATACGCCTCGCCCGGGCCGCCGCCGAACCACCGCACACGGTCGGCCGCGGACAGTCCGAAGCGGATGCCGAGCCGGGGCAGCGGCACCGTCCAGTCGCCCTCCGGGCCGACGGACACGGTCAACCGCAGACGATCTCCGTCCGACGTCCAGCGGTACACCGTCGACAGCCCCACCTCCCCGGCGGCCGGTGCCACCCGGGTGCGGACCGTGAGCGCGTCCTCGCCGGGCTCCACCGCGTCCAGGCGGTGGCGCATGCGGTGCAGGCCGAGCTTGCGCCACAGCAGGCCGTAGCGCAGGCCGCTCTGCCAGGCGGCGCCGTCGTCGTTGTCGGTGGTGGCCCGCCACACGTCCAGCCGCAGACCGGAGACGGGCACCTCGCCGACCGCCGTCAGGGCGCCGGTACGGGCGTCGAAGGTGCCCGGTCCGAGCGTGATCACCCCCTCGCCGGGCACCGGCCGGGCGGACGCGGCGACGTACGGCACCCGGGGCGCGGACAGCGGGACCTGGCCCCAGGCCACGACGTGGTCCCTCGGCGCCCAGGGGGTGCCGGCCGCGAGCACCGCCCGGACCGTCCAGTGGGCCTCGCCGGCCGGGGCGCCGGGCGGCGGACCGGGCAGCTTGACGTCGGCCGACTCGCCGGGCGCCAGGGCGGGCACCGACAGGGTGCCGGACTCCAGCGTCTCCCCGTCGACCTGGTACGACCACGAGAACGCCAGCGCCGACAGGTCGGCGAAGTCGTACTTGTTGGTGATCCGGACGGTGCCGTCCGTGCGGTCGGCACCGATGGCGACGGGTTCGATCACCTTCTTGTACTCGATGAGGCCGGGGGAGGGCCGCCGGTCCGGGAAGAGCAGGCCGTCGCAGACGAAGTTGCCGTCATGCAGCTCCTCGCCGAAGTCGCCGCCGTAGGCGTAGCCCAGTTCCGGATGGGCGATACCGTGGTCGATCCATTCCCAGACGAATCCGCCCTGCAACCGGTCGTGCGTCTCGAACAGCCGCTGGTAGTCGGCGAGTCCGCCGGGGCCGTTGCCCATGGCGTGCCCGTACTCGCAGAGGATGAAGGGCAGCCGGCGGCGCTTGTGGGGTCCGCCGTCCAGGCCCCGGCCGATCCGTTCCACCTCGGCGTGGTCGGCGTACATCCGCGAGTAGACGTCCGTGTCACGGCAGGTGGTATCCCCCTCGTAGTGGACCGGCCGGGAGGCGTCGCGGCCGTGGATCCAGTCCGCCATGGCGGTCAGGCCACGGCCGGTGCCCGCCTCGTTGCCGAGGGACCAGATGACGACCGAGGGGTGGTTCTTGTCCCGCTCGACCATGCGGACCGCACGGTCGAGCAGGGCCGGGGTCCAGCGGTCGCCGTCGACGGGGTTGTCCCGCCAGCCCTGCTCGGTGAAGCCGTGCGTCTCCAGGTCGCACTCGTCGACGACCCAGAGGCCGTACTCGTCGCACAGGTCGAGGAAGGCCGGATGCGGCGGGTAGTGGGAGGTGCGGACGGCGTTGATGTTGTGCCGCTTCATCAGCAGCACGTCCTCGCGCATGGTCCCGAGGTCCAGCGCGCGGCCCTTCTCCGGGTGCCACTCGTGCCGGTTGACGCCCTTGAAGAGCACGGCCCTGCCGTTGATCTTGATCAGGCCGTCCGACAGCTCCACCGTACGGAAACCGATGCGCAGCGGCACCCGCTCGCCCTCGGTGGCCAGCACCCCGTCGTACAGTCTCGGCGTCTCCGCTGACCACGGCTCGACCGGCACCGTCACCGGCTCGCCGGTCGCCACGTCGATGCCCAGGTCCGGGACGGTGACCCGGCCGTCCACGTCGGAGTCGACGCGCAGCGTGCCGGTGCCGGCGACGTGGTCGTAGGAGGCGTGCACGAAGAAGTCCAGGGCGCCGCCGGCCGGGCGGTGCAGCAGGGTGACGTCACGGAAGATGCCCGGCAGCCACCACTGGTCCTGGTCCTCCAGGTAGGAGCCGGCCGACCACTGGTGGACCCGGACCGCCAGCACATTGCCCTCGGGCTTCAGCAGATGGCCGACCGCGAACTCGTGCGGCAGCCGCGAGCCCTTGAACTCGCCGAGGTCGGTGCCGTTCAGCCACACCCGGGCACAGGACTCCACCCCGTCGAAGCGCAGCACCGCCCCGCCGTCCGTACGGTCCGGCCAGTCCTCGGGCAGGTCGAAGACGCGCAGGTGGTCACCGGTCGGGTTCTCGGTCGGGACCCGGGGCGGGTCGACCGGGAACGGGTAGAGGTGGTTGGTGTAGACGGGGGAGCCGTGCCCCTGGAGGACCCAGTGGCCGGGGACCGCGACCTCCGCCCAGCCACCGGCGTCGTACCCCTCCTGCGCGAAGGAGTCGTCCTCGGCGTCGGCCGTGTCCGACAGTCTGAAACGCCAGCTGCCGTTCAGTGAGAGGGACTTGGCGTCCGAGGACGCGTACCGGGCGCGGGGCGGCAGGGCCCCGTTGCCCGGCGAGACGTCCTCGACGTATGCGGTGGTGGTGCGGAAGGACATCGGTCTCCTCGCTCAGCCCTTGATGCCGGTCTGTGTGATCCCCTGCACCAGCCAGCGCTGGAGGAAGAGGAACACGAACAGCAGCGGCAGGATGGATATGGCGGTCGCCATGGAGATCAGGTGGTGGTCGACGGTCTGGTTGGTCATGTACGACGACAGCGCGAAGCTGGGGACGAAGGTGACCGCGGCCGGGACCATCGGGGTCACCAGGACCTCGGTGATGTTGCCCCACTGGATGTGGGTGGGGAAGAACTTCCAGTTCTCGCCGGTGATCTCCGGGTCCGTGGACAGGGCGTTGCGGACCTCCCGGTGCCTGGGCGAGACGCCTGGGTGCGAGGGCGCGGGGTGCGGGGCTGAGACACGTGCGTCCCTTCCGTCGTCACGAAGACGGTGCCGTACGGCTCCTCGCGGGGACGGTGCGCCTGGTGGTGCCGGGTCGTGGCCTCTCCTTGTGCGGGGCGCCGGCCTGCAGCGCCCCCTCCAGGGCGAAGGTGGCCGCGCCGAGGGACACCGGGTCGGTGGGGATCGGGGAGAGGACGATCTCGGTGGCGGCCAGCGGCCGGCGCAGCGCGTGCCGGGCGACGGCCTGACGGACCTCGTCGAGCAGCGGCACGCCCAGCCGGGAGGCGACCCAGCTGCTGAGCACGACCACTTCCGGGTTGAGGAGATTGATCAGGTCGGAGATACCGGCGCCGAGGTAACGGGCGGTGTCCCGGACGACCTTGAGCGCGACCGGGTCGCCGGCGGCGACGCCACGCGCCAGCGCGTCGATGGTGGCCGTCTGGTCCTCGGGGTGCAACAGGGGCGAGCACGGGCTGAGTTCGCGCAGGTTCTGCATGATGCCGGGCGCGCCGACGTACGTCTCCACGCAGCCGTGGTTGCCGCAGTGGCACAGTCTGCCGTCGAGCACGAGCGTGGTGTGCCCCCACTCGCCGGCGCTGTTGCTCACCCCGCGGTGCAGTCCGCCGCCGAGGGCCAGCCCGGCGCCGACGCCGGTGCCGAGGTTGACCACCACGGCGTCCCCGCGGCCCCGCGCGGCCCCGAACCACAGCTCCGCCACCACGCAGGCCCGCAGCGGATTGTCCAGGTACAGGGGGTAGGCGATGGGTCCGGCGAGCAGGTCGAGCAACGGCACGTCGTGCCAGGACCAGTTGGGCGCGTACTCGGCGACCCCGGTGTCCCGGTCCACCTGGCCCGGCACGCTCACCCCGACGCCGAGCACCCGGGCCGCCTCGACCCCGGCCTGCGCGACCACCGAGCCGACGGCGGCCGCGACATGCCCGACCACCCGCTCCGGGCGGCTCTCACCGGGCCGCATCTCCTCGTCGGCGCGGGCCAGCACGTTCAGCGCCAGGTCGAACAGCTCGACATGGACGTACGTCTCCGCGATGTCGACACCGATCAGTGCGCCCCCCGACGCGTTGACGGCGACCAGCCCCCGGGGCCTGCCCCCGGCGGAGTCCTCGAAGCCGACCTCGGTGATCATGCGGAGGTCCAGCAGCTCGCCGACCAGCGTGGCGACCGTGGCCAGGCTCAGCCCGGTGGCGGCCGCCAGCTCCTGCCGGGAGGTGGGAGACTCGGCGATGATCTGGCGCAGCACCTCGTAGCGGTTCGCGGTGCGGATGTCACGTGATGTGCGCTTCACGCGGCTGCCCCTCCCGTGCAGGCCGGGCCGGGGCGGCCTCGGCACCGGCGGGGGCGCCAGGCTATGGGCTGGAAGCGGCTTTCGACAAGGGGTTAGGAAAGGGGCTGGAGAAAGCACGCCGCGGGCGCCGGCCGTCAGCCGTCGAGGAGATCCCGGACGAAGGCGTTGGTGAACTTGCCGGCGGGATCCAGGGAGCGGGCCAGGGACCGGAAGCCGCCGAGGCGGCTGTACCGGCGACGGATCACCGCCGACGGGATCTCGAACACCTTTCCCCAGTGCGGGCGCGGGTCGAAGGGATCCAGTGCCTCCTCCAGCCGGCGCACCACCGCAAGCACCGCCGCCTCGTCCCGCACCCAGGTGAAGTGCAGTGCGACCGAATCGCGTCCGTGGGCCGGGCTGAGCCACTGCCGGTCGGCGGCGACCGTCCGCACCTCGCAGATCTGCAGGACACCGGCGACCGTCCGCCGGATACCGTCGATCGCCTCCAGCGCCTCGACGGCCGCCGACCGCGGCAACAGGTACTCCGACTGGATCTCCTCCCCGCTGCTCGGCGTGAACTCCGCCCGGAAGTGCGGCAGCCGTTCATGCCACGGCCCGGGCACGCCCAGCTGCTCGGTGCAGTTGACCGCGGGCATGCCCGGTACCGGATGCACCGGTCCCGTCGCCGGTGCCGCCCACGGGAAGTCCACCGCCGGCTGGTCGGTGCGCCGCTTGACCCATACCTGCCGGAACCCCGGCTCCCGCCAGTCCGTGAACAGGCTCACGCTGTACCCGGCCGCCGCGACGGCGTCGAAGTCCAGCCCCGCCAGCGGCAGTCCGGTGAAGACGTGCTGCTCCACCTCGTACGCGGGCGCCAGGTCGAGGGTGAGCGCGGTGACGACGCCCAGCGCGCCCAGCGAGGTCACGGCGCCGTCGAAACGTGCGTCGTCCCGGGCGATCGTCACCGTCGAGCCGTCCGCGACGACCAGTTCCACCTCCCGGACGGCCGACGCCAGCGGCCCGTTGCCGACGCCCGAGCCGTGCGTGCCGGTGGCCACCGAGCCGGCCACCGAGATGTGCGGCAGCGACGCCAGGTTGGGCAGGGCGAGGCCGTGCGCGTGGACCGCGCGGGCGAGTTCGGCGTAACGGACCCCGCCCGCCACCCGGACCGTGCGCGAGGCCGCGTCGACCTCGATCACCGGTGGCAGATCGGCGGTCGACAGCAGAACGCCGTCCGGGCCGGGGTCGGCGATCCCGTTGAAGGAGTGGCCGCTGCCCAGGACCCGCACCGTCGCGCTGCCGGCCACCAGCGCCCGGAGCGCGTCGAGGGTGCGCGGACGCTGGTGCTCCTTCGCGGTGTAGGTGATGGTGCGAGCCCAATTGCTCACCGTATCCGTCATCTGGCGTCCCTCCCGGGGAGTGCGTGTCCGTTGACCCTCTCATCCGCCGCGACCTACCGTAGAGAGCGGTTGCTGTCCGTGCCTCACCGAGCCGGAAGGTCACGTCCTTGCCCGAGCGCCCTCCGGCACTGTTCGCCATGACAGCCCTGAACGTCCCGCACGTCTTCCCGCCGCGGCTCCTCGCCCGCCTGCGTGAGTGCGTGGACATCGATCCCACCCTGGTGGCGCACGACTTCACCGAGCCGCGGGTGCGGGAGGCCCTGGCCCGCACCGAGGTCCTGATCACCGGCTGGGGCTGCCCCCGCCTGGACGCGGCCGCCCTGGACGCGGCACCCAGGCTGCGCGCCGTGCTGCACGCGGCCGGCTCGGTCAAGGGATTCACCACCCCCGAGGTGTGGCAGCGCGGCATCGTCGTCTCCTCGGCCGCCGCCGCCAACGCCCTGCCCGTGGCCGAGTACACGCTCGCCATGATCCTGCTCGCCGGCAAGGACGTCTTCGCCCTCCGCGACCGGCTGCGCAGCCGCCGCGACTTCCCCTACGGCGACATCGTCCCCGGCATCGGCAACTACGGCCGCCGCGTCGGCGTCGTCGGCGCCTCCCGCATCGGCCGCCGGCTGATCGAACTGCTCCGCCCGTACGACCTCACCGTCACGCTCGCCGACCCGTACGTCGACGCCTCCGAGGCCGCGCGGCTCGGTGTGCCGCTGCTGGAGCTGGACGAGTTGCTGCGCACCTGCGACATCCTCACGCTGCACGCCCCGCAGACCCCCGAGACCCGGCACCTCATCGGCGCCCGCGAACTCGCCCTGATGCCCAGCGGATCGGTGCTCGTCAACACCGCGCGCGGTGCCCTCGTCGACCACGAGGCGCTGACCGAGGAGCTGCGCGCCGGACGCCTCAGCGCCGTCCTGGACGTCACCGACCCGGAACCGCTGCCCGCCGACTCCCCGCTGTTCGACCTGCCCAACGCGTTCGTCACCCCGCACCTGGCCGGCTCCCAGGGCAACGAGGTGGCCCGCCTCGGCCGCACGGTGGTCGAGGAGGCCGAGCGGCTGTCGTCCGGCGACGATCTTCTGCACACCGTCGACCACGCGGGGCTGGAACGGACGGCGTGACACAGCGAGGACCGGCGACCCCCTGTGGCTGACGGTATCGATACCGCCGAACCCGTCCTGGACGGCCTGCGCCGGCTCACCGAGCACTCCGCGCCGGGGCAGTGGTCGTACGCCCGGCGCCCGAACCGCAAGGAGCCGGCCGCCACCACCCTCCTCGCCCCCTGACCCGGACCTGGGGCGCGCCGGTGCCGGACCCGGCGCTGGACGCCGGAACCGCCGTACCGGAACACATCGCGCGTCGTGCGGGGACCCGGCACGGCTGAGCGGGAGGCGGGGGCATACGGTGAGAGGCGAACGCCTGAGCCGGGAGGAGACATACGGATGGGCAGTCGCACCGCGCTGGTCGAGGATCTGATGGAGCGGTTCCCGCATGTGCCGCGGGAGGCCGTTGTCAAGGAGGACCTGCTCCGGGGTGGTGTCGCTTTCGACCCATCCGCGCTCAGTGACAACGAGAGCGGCGAGGTCAAGCCGAAGTCGTACTTCATCTTCTCGTTCGACCACGGCACCCTGCCCGAGCTGGGCGAGGCCGCGCTGCGCCGGCCGCCGGAGGAGATCATCCTCACGGGCGGCCCGTACGATCTGCGCCGTACGGTGGTCTCCGTACGGGTGAACCCCGCCTCGCCGTACCGGGTCGCCGCCGATGACGAGGGGCTGCTCGGGCTCTACCTCGACGGCAGGCGCATCGCCGACGTCGGTGTGCCGCCGATGCCCGAGTACTACCGGCACACTCTCTCCAACGGGAAGTCCGTGATGGAGGTCGCCCCCACCATCCAGTGGGGTTATCTGATCTACCTGACCGTCTTCCGGGTCTGCCAGTACTTCGGCGCCAAGGAGGAGTGCCAGTACTGCGACATCAACCACAACTGGCGCCAGCACAAGGCGGCCGGACGGCCGTACACGGGTGTGAAGGACGTCGAGGAGGTCCTCGAGGCCCTCGAGATCATCGACCGGTACGACACCCAGAAGGCGTCCACCGCCTACACCCTCACCGGCGGTGCGATCACCAAGACGGTCGCGGGCCGGGACGAGGCCGACTTCTACGGCCACTACGCGAAGGCCATCGAGGAGCGCTTCCCGGGCCGCTGGATCGGCAAGGTGGTGGCGCAGGCGCTGCCGAAGGCGGATGTGCAGCGGTTCAAGGACTACGGCGTGCAGATCTACCACCCCAACTTCGAGGTGTGGGACCGGCGGCTGTTCGAGCTGTACTGCCCGGGCAAGGAGCGGTACGTCGGCCGTGACGAGTGGCACAAGCGGATCCTGGACTCGGCCGAGATCTTCGGTGCGCGCAATGTGATCCCCAACTTCGTGGCGGGCGTGGAGATGGCCGAGCCGTTCGGCTTCACCACCGTGGACGAGGCCATCGCCTCCACCACCGAGGGCCTGCGGTTCTTCATGTCGCACGGCATCACGCCCCGCTTCACCACCTGGTGCCCGGAGCCCACCACCCCGCTCGGCAAGGCCAATCCGCAGGGCGCGCCGCTGGAGTACCACATCCGGCTGCTGGAGGCCTACCGGGCCACGATGGACGACTTCGGGCTGTCCTCGCCCCCCGGCTACGGTCTGCCCGGGCCCGGCCGCGCGGTCTTCTCCGTCAGCTCCTTCATGGACAGTCTGCCCGCGGACGAACCGGTGGACGAACCGGCGGTGGCACCGGCCGAGGCGTGATCCCGGGCAAGGGGCCGGCGGGGCGGTGAGCCGAACGGCGCCGGCATCCGTACCAGGAGACGGAGTCGCGGGCTCATCGCGTGGCGCACCGCTCCGGACACTCTCGGTGACCGGATGTGAACAGGCCGCTTGTCAGTTGTGTCGAGGACGTGAAAGGCTCTGTGCTCTGCCGCGAGGTTCCGTACAACTCCCTTTTCCCTATGGTGAGTTGACCTCGCTCGTGGATGCAGGAGTCCCATGCCCGACCTGCCGACCCCCCAGGACGCCACCGAGGCCGCGCTGTTCTCGGAGGGCTGGGACGCCGTGCTCTCGTACGCGGACCTGTGCACCTCCGGGTCAGTGACGGCCCATCAGCTGGCGACCGAGGCGTTCACCCTCGGCATGCGCGAGGTCCGCGCCGCCGCGAGCACCCATGTGCGCGGCGCCGGCCGCCGCACCGCACGGCTGCCGACGATACCGGCGCTGCTCACCGCCGTACGCGACACCGCGGCCGCCTGGGAGGCCCACGGCCAGGGCCACAGGCTCGACCCCGACCTGCGACTGTGGCTCAACTCCGGCGCGGCGGCCCGCTTTTCGGGGCCCCCGCTGCGGCGCCCGGTCGCCCTGCGCGGGCTGCGGGACATGCAGGAGGCCGACGCCTCGCTGCTGTGGCTGGCCGAGGTGGAAGCGCTGCCCCTGCCCACCGTCGCCCGCCGGCTCGGTCTGGACCCGGCCACCGTCGCCGACGAACTCGACCAGGTCCGCACCCTGTTCCGGGAGCGCTGCCACCGCGCCCATCTGGACACCCCGATGGACGCCCAGTGCCGCAGTTACGTCCGGCTGCTGGACGCGGTCACCCGCTCGCCCGCCACCGACACCCCCGACGACCTCTCCCGGCACCTCGCGACCTGTGTGCAGTGCGCCGAGGCCGCGGCCTGCCTTCGCCTGCACGGCGGCGGACTGCCCGCCGCGCTGGCCGGCGGAGTCATCGGCTGGGGCGGCCTCGCCTACCTGGAGCGACGTCGCCGCGCCGCCGAGGTCCGCCTGGGCGCGGGCCGCCCCGGCGCCACCGCCCCCGACACCGGCGACCCGAAGGAGGACGCGGGCCGGGCCACGGTGCTGCGGCGCGGCCTGCTCGCCGCGGCCGTGCTGCTGTCGGCGCTGGCGCTCGGCGTGTCGCTGATGCCGCCCGGCGGCTCCGCCGACGACACCGCCACCGCCACCGCCCACGACGACCGCCGGCCCGTCGCCGACCCCGACGTCCCCCGCACCACCCGCGCCCCGTCCCCGACCCGCACGCCCACCGCCACCCCCTCCGCGACCGGCGTCCAAGCGGCGCCCCAGCGCAGGAAACCCGACCCCGAACCCCAGGGCACCTCCTCCGCCACCCACCACCCCGCCCGCACCAGCGCCCCCGCCACCACCGAGGCGGCCACCTGCCGGGTCGCCTACGACCTGGTGAGCCAGTGGTCCGACGGTTTCCAGGCCACCGTCACCGTCACCACCGACCGGGCCCTCACCGGCTGGCGGGTCGCCTGGAGCTACCGCGACGGCCAGCAGGTCGGCCAGATTTGGGACGCCACCGTCGACCAGAACGGCCCCCGTGTCACCGCCACCGCCGCCGACTACAACGGGTCCGTCACCGCGCACGGCACCCTGTCCTTCGGCTTCATCGGCGCCTGGCAGAACCAGAACCGGACACCGTACGGCTTCACCCTGAACGGGGCTCCCTGTGCGACGGGGTGAGCCGGCGCAACGGCCACCACGCGGCCGGCCGTAAATGCTTTGACGTACCGCCCCGCCGCAGGGCTACAGTTGGCGAGCACGCCGAGGTGGTGTGCGCACACGCGAGCGAGAACAAGGAGGTGTTGACCGATGGCTGTCACTGTGCTGGGCGCTGCCCTCATCCAGGAACTCCTCAAGTCCACCTCCGTGGCCACCGGCTGATCCGACCGCGCCTTCCGCGCCTGCCCGGGGCCACCCTGTGAAGGGTCTCCCTTGACTTCCACCTCTGCTGTGTTCTCCGCGCTGGCCCCCTACGGCTGGGACGACGCCTGGGCCGACGCGTTCACCCCCCACGCGGCCGAAGGGCTGCTGCCCGGCCGGGTCCTCCGGGTCGACCGCGGCCAGTGCGACGTCGTCACCGCGGGCGGAGTCCTGCGCGCCGACACCGCCTTCGTCACCCCGCACGACCCGATGCGGGTCGTGTGCACCGGCGACTGGGTCGCCGTCGAACCCGACGGCAACCCCCGCTATGTGCGCGCGTATCTGCCGCGCCGCACCGCCTTCGTGCGCTCCACCTCCTCCAAGCGGTCCGACGGGCAGATCCTCGCCGCCAACGTCGACCACGCCGTTGTCGCCGTGTCCCTCGCCGTGGACCTCGACCTCGGCCGCGTCGAACGCTTCCTCGCCCTCGCCTGGGAGTCCGGCGCGCAGCCCGTCGTCGTCCTCACCAAGGCCGACCTCGTGCCGGACCCCGCCACCCTGGCCCATCTCGTCCAGGACGTGGAGACGAGCGCGCCCGGCGTGCCCGTCCTCACCGTCAGCGCCCTGCACGGCGACGGACTCGACACCCTCCTCGCGATCGTCGGCTCCGGTACGACCGTGCTGCTCGGCCAGTCCGGCGCGGGCAAGTCCACCCTGGCCAACGTCCTGGTCGGCGAGGACGTCATGGACGTCAAGGCCGCGCGGGACGTCGACGGCAAGGGACGGCACACCACCACCACCCGCAACCTGCTCGCCCTGCCCAGCGGCGGCGTGCTCATCGACACCCCCGGACTGCGGGGCGTCGGTCTCTTCGACGCCGAGACCGGCGTCGGGGCGGTCTTCGCCGAGATCGAGGAACTGGCCGCGACCTGCCGCTTCCACGACTGCGCCCACGAGACCGAGCCGGGCTGCGCGGTGCGCTCCGCCGTCGAGAGCGGGCAGCTTCCGGTACGGCGGCTGGAGAGCTACCGCAAGCTGATGCGGGAGAACCAGTGGATCGTGGCCAAGACGGACGCCAGGGTCCGTGCGGAGCTTCGGCGGGACTGGAAGCGCAAGGGAGCCGAGGGCAGGGCGGCGATGGAGGCGAAGAGGGGGCGCTGGAGCTGAATGCCCCGCGCTGATGCGGGCGTCTGGGGGCGACAGCCGCCCCCAGGCTCCCGCACCCTGCAGAATCCGACGGTCTGACACGGCTTCCGCGTCAAGAATCGCCGGATGCGTCGCGATGCACGAATCATTGCCGTCATACAGGAGTCGCCCGCGTACCGCGCCGAGGCGTCACCGTTCCAGCCGCGCCGATGCCGCTGCCCAGGCATTCGAGGCGAAGGGGCCAAGTGAGGCTCGCTGAGGCATCCGCGAAGCCAACGGTCACAGCCGCTGTTGCTCTCCGGTCGGCGCATCTCAGGTCGACGTCCGATTTCCGCTGGCCCGGTCCCGCCCCGGCGGCCCACACTGGAACACGTGATGGACGAGGACAGCAGGTACGAGGCGGTGCGCAGCCGCGACGGGCGGTTCGACGGGGCGTTCTTCTTCGCCGTCGAGACCACCGGGATCTACTGCCGGCCGAGCTGCCCGGCGGTGACGCCCAAGCGGCACAACGTGCGGTTCTTCCCGACGGCCGCCGCCGCGCAGGGCTCCGGCTTCCGGGCCTGCCGCCGGTGCCGGCCGGACGCCGTGCCGGGCTCGGCGGAGTGGAACGTCCGCGCGGACGTCGTCGGCCGGGCCATGCGCCTGATCGGCGACGGCGTCGTGGACCGCGAGGGTGTCGCCGGGCTCGCCGCGCGGCTCGGCTACAGCGCCCGGCAGGTGCAGCGGCAGCTCACCGCCGAGCTGGGCGCCGGGCCCGTGGCGCTCGCCCGGGCCCAGCGGGCGCACACCGCGCGGATGCTGCTGCAGACCACCGACCTGCCGGTCACCGAGATCGCGTTCGCGTCCGGGTTCGCCAGCGTGCGGCAGTTCAACGACACCGTCCGGGAGGTGTACGACGCGACGCCGACCGAGGTGCGCGCCGCCGCCCCCCGGAGCCGGGACGTCCGCCGGGAGACCCCGGGCGCGGGCATCCCGCTGCGACTGGCGTACCGGGGCCCGTACCAGGCGGCCGCCGTCTTCGACCAGCTGGCGCGGGAGGCGGTGCCGGGCGTCGAGGAGGTGTCCGGCACCCCGGGCGGCCGTACCTACCGGCGCACCCTGCGGCTGCCGTACGGCACCGCGCTCGTCGCCGTCGCGGAGCGCACCCGGGCACCGAAGGCGGGTGGCGGCACCCGTCCGGGCGGCTGGCTGGACGCGCGGCTGCACCTCACCGACCCCAGGGACCTCACCACCGCGGTGCAGCGGCTGCGGCGCCTGTTCGACCTCGACGCCGACCCGTACGCCGTCGACGAGCGGCTCGGCACCGACCCACGGCTCGCCCCGCTGGTCGCCGCCCGGCCCGGGCTGCGCTCGCCCGGCGCCGTCGATCCGCTGGAACCCGCCGCACGCGCGCTGATCGGCGCCCAGGACGCCGGGGAACTGGTGCGCCGCTACGGCAAGTCGCTCGACGCGCCCTGCGGCAGCCTCACCCACCTCTTCCCCGAGCCGGCCGCCGTCGCCGAGGCCGAGCCCGACGGCCCGCTGGGCGCGCTCGCCACCGCCCTCGCCGACGGCACGGTCCGGCTGGATCCGGGCGCCGACCGGGACGACGCCCAGGAGGCGCTGCTCGCCCTGCCCGGCATGGACCCGGCCACCGTCGCCACCGTCCGCGTTCGTGCCCTCGGCGATCCGGACGTGGCCCCGCCCGGGGCGGCGGTACCCGACGCGTGGCGGCCGTGGCGGTCGTACGCCGTCCAGCATCTGCGGGCGGCGGGGGAGTCGATCCGATGACGACGGTGTACTTCACCCACCTGGACGCCCCGGTCGGGCCGCTGCTGCTCACCGCCGACGCGGACGGGGCGCTCACCTCGGTGTCCGTGCCCGGGCAGAAGGGCGGGCGGGCCGTCCAGGACGACTGGCGGGCCGACCCGGCCCCGTTCCGTGCGGCCGGCGAGCAGTTCACCGCCTACTTCGCCGGAGAACTCAAGGAGTTCCGGCTGCCCTTGCGTGCCGACGGCACCGAATTCCGGCAGCGGGTGTGGGCCGCGCTGGACGAGGTGCCGTACGGCGCCACCGCCACCTACGGCGAGATCGCCGCGCGTATCGGCGTACCTCGCGCGGCCGTTCGCGCCGTCGGCGGGGCCATCGGCGCCAACCCCCTGCTGATCGTGCGGCCCTGCCATCGGGTCATCGGCGCGGGCGGGGCGATGACCGGTTACGCGGGCGGACTCGAACGCAAGGTCTGGCTGCTGACCCTGGAGGGCGCGCTCACCGGCCGCTAGGGCGAGAGGCCCTAGGCTCTGCCGTCGAACTCCTCGCTCCTGTGCGCTCCCAAGTCGCCCAGAATCGTGAGTGGTTCGGCCTCGCCGCGGATGTGGACGCCGCGCACCCGCCAGGGCCGTACGCTCGCGATGTCCTGCACGACCAGGGTCCCCTGCGGAGGGTGCCGGAGGTTGCGCCACTTCTTCGAGGCGCCCGTGGAGCAGCCGCCGATCGGAATCGTGCCGTCGCCCCGGAGGAAGAAGCCGAGACGGCTGAATCCGGACATGACGGCAGCCGGGCACGCCGGTTCGCCGCGCACACCGGCTCTCCGTCCCATCCCGCGGGTTGCGCCGAGTGGGTGGACCGGCGCCGACGCTACGGCGGCGCGGCCCGCCCGTGTGGCACGGTCGCCTCCGACGAGCCACGGGGAAGGACGGGCGCACACATGGCCGAGGTCGGACGGGCCCTCGTGGTACTGCTGCTGGCGATGCTGCCGGGCACGACGGCGGCGACGGCCGTCGACGAGCCGGCGTCCTCGCACTGGACGGGCAGTTGGGAGACCGCGCCGTCGGGAACCGCGGCCGCACTGCCCGGCGCCGCCGTCCGCAACATCGTCCACCTCAGCGTCGGCGGCACCGCCGTACGCGTCCGGCTCGGCAACCGGCTCGGCACCGCGCCCCTGCACCTCGGCGCGGTCACCGTCGCCCTCCGCCGGGCGGCCGGCCCGGACGCCGTGCCCGGCACCCTGCGCGCCCTCACCTTCCACGGCGCCCCCGACGTCACCGTCCCACCGGGCCAGGACACGGTGTCCGACCCGGTGCCGCTGCCCGTGCCGGCCGCCGCCGACCTCCTGGTCACCGTGTACACACCCGGCGGCAGCGGGCCCGCCACCTACCACGGGACCGCCCTGCAGACCAGCTACGTGGCCCTTTCCGGCGCCGGACGGGCCGCCGACGAGGACGGCACCGCGTACACGAAGAAGATCAGCCGCTGGTACTACGTCACCGGCGTCGACGTCCGGGGGCGCGCCCGCGGCAGCGTCGTCGCGTTCGGCGACTCCCTCACCGACGGCACCGGTTCCACCCCCGACGCCAACCACCGCTGGCCCGACCGGCTCGCCGAGCGTCTGCGCGCGTACCGGCTGGGCGTGCTCAACGCCGGGATCGCCGGCAACCGTCTGCTGCGCGACGGCACCGGGCCCAGCGCCCTCGCCCGCCTGGACGCCGACGCCCTGGACCGGTCCGGGGTGCGCGCCCTGGTCGTCTTCGAGGGCATCAATGACATCAAGGGCACCCCGGAGGCGAACGACGCCGCCGCGTACGCCGACGCGTACCGCGCCCTCGTCGCCCGCGCCCACGCCCGCGGCATCGCGGTCGTCGGCGTCACCCTCACCCCGTATCGCGGCTATCCCGCCTACACGGACACCGGCGAGGCCGTACGGCAGCGGGTGAACGCCCTCATCCGCGCCGGCGGCTTCGACGCGGTGGCCGACGCCGACGCCGCCGTACGCGACCCGGCCGACCCCACCCGCATCCTCCCGGGCTACGACCCCGGCGACCACCTGCACTTCAACGACGCGGGCATGACGGCGGTCGCCGACACCGTGCGCCAGGCCCTGGCACAGAGATCGTGGGCGTCCTTCACCGGCCCGGGCAGATGAGCGTCGGCCACCGTGCCCGTCCCGGCGTCGGTGGGCTTCGCCGGTCACGCCACGGCACCGCCCCGGCCACGCCACCGCGACCCACGGACACGCGAACAGTTCCGCCGGCACGCCGGCACCACACCGCCCGCATCGCCGTGCGCAGCCCGCCCACGGCCTGGGCATGCCCGCCGAGCCGCAGCCGCTCGTGCAGGTGGGTCCGGCCATGGGGGAGTCGGCCCACGGCGGACCGGGGGGAAGCCGGCCGGCCCGGAGCAAGGGGGCCGGCCCGGCGAGGGGTCAGCGGGCGGGCGGCGCGGAGCGGGTGCGCGGGCAGCCGGTCGCGGGACCCGTACGCCGGCCGGGCACACCGGCGTTCAGCGGGATTCGTCCCGGGCCACCCAGCCCCGCTCATAGGCGTGCCAGCCCAGCCGCAGCCGGGTCGTCACCCCGGCCAGCTCCATCAGCCGCTTCACCCGGCGCTGCACGGTCCGCAGGCCCAGTTCGAGCTGTTTGGCCACGCTCGCGCCGGTCAGCCCGGCCAGCAGCAGCGACAGCCATCGCCGTACCGGCGGTGACTCTGCCAAGGTGGCAGGGCCGCAGGACGCGCGGCCGTGCTCACGGCTCACAGCCGCGTTCCAGGAAACCAAGCCATGATCCGGCCATCCGACCGGCGCCGGGCCGTTTCAGACGTCGCCGGGCGGTTCTCCCGTGGGGGGTGGGGCCGCGCGGCGGCCATCAACCGCTCCTCGCACGGCTGTTCACCCCTTCACTCGACACGCCGTTCGAGGTGACCGGTGCGCCGGATTTTCCCGATGCTCCGTTTTCAGACGGCCCGTGCGGTGGACAATCAGGGGCATGAGCCAGCAGGGGGGAAGGCCCGCCCGTCATGAGGACGACTGGTGGGGGCAGCTGTACGACGACTCCGCCGCGGACACGGGTCCGGGGGCCGCGCCGGATTCCCTGGACGACCGCTTCGCCTCGGCGAGGAGCACGGTGTCCGGGCGCCCGGGTGAGGAGGCGCCGGGGCGCGGTACGGGGACCGGCGGGCAGAACGCCGACAGCTACGACGACGGACCGCACGATGCCGGCGGTGACAGCCGACACGACGACGGCGGTGACAGCCGACACGACGACGACGGCGCTGACGGCCGACACGACGACGGCGCTGACGGCGGCCGTGACGGGAGAAGACCGGGGCCCCGGGAACCGGCGGTCCCCGCGCAACGCACCGCGCCGGCTCAGCCCCCCGCTCCGTCAGCCGGCCGCCCGGCGCCCGCCGCCCCCGCCCATCCGCCGGAGGTCCCGGCCCCCGCGCAGCCACCGGAGGCCACCGAGGGTCCCGCACACGGGGAGTCCGTCGTGCCCGGCGAGCCCTCCCCGCGAGAGTCCGCCGCCTCCTCCCGCTCCCCGGAGCCACCTGCCGTCTCCATCGACTACGTGGGCTCCGGACCCCCCACCTACGACCCCGAGCCCACCGCGCTCCCGGCCTCCGATCCGGACGGGCTCGGCGAGCTGGTCGCCGACACCGTGCTGGACGGCGCCCGGTACGGGGCCTGCACCCTGAGGGCGGTGTCGCTGCGCGGGGACTCCGCGCGGTACCGGGGCGAGCCACGCCGGGACTCGCTGCTCACCGCTCGGTTCGGCACCGGGGATCAGGCGCTCCTCCTCGTCGCGATGGCGACCGGCGCGCGGGCGACCCCGGGCGCGCACCTGGCGGCGGCCGAGGCGTGCCGGTCGATCGGGCGGGCCGTGGGCCGCAGCCATCAGCGGCTGGTGGAGGATCTCCGGGCGGCCCGGCGCGGCGACCTCAAGTCCGGCCTGAACCGGCTGACCGACCGCAGCCTCGGCAGGCTCCGGGAGAGCGCCGCGGACCAGGGCGTCGACCCGCAGGAGTACACGGCGAGCCTGCGCTGTCTGCTGCTGCCCGCCGACCCGGACTGCCGGACGCGCGTGTTCTTCGGCGTCGGTGACGGCGGCCTGTTCCGGCTGCGGGACGGCCAGTGGCAGGACATCGAACCGGGCGTGACACCCGCGGAGACCACCGGCGCGCCCGTCGTCGGCTTCGGCTCACCACCGGCGGAGACCCCCGAGGGCGACCGGCTCACCCTGGACCTCGGCATCCCGGCACCGCCGAGCCCCTACGAACCGGCCCCGAAGCCGCCCCGCGAACCGTTCCGCTTCCGGGCCTCGGTAGCCCGCCCGGGTGATGCGCTGGTGATGTGCACAGCGGGCCTGGCCGACCCGCTGCGCGGGGAGCCCGCCCTCTGCGCCTACCTGGCCCGCCGCTGGTCCGGCCGGGCCGCACCCGGCCTCGCCGCGTTCCTCGCCGACGCCCAGGTACGGGTGAAGGGCTACGCCGACGACCGCACGGCGGCGGCCGTTTGGGAGGCATAACCGCTGTCCCTGTGAATTCATGGAACCCGAGACCGCCGGAAGGACTCGAAAAGACCTGAGGGGCAGACGAGAGACCATGGCCAAACAGAGCGTAGCCGAGCAGTTCGTCGACATCCTGGTCCGCGCCGGGGTGCGCCGGCTGTACGGCGTCGTCGGCGACAGCCTCAATCCGGTCGTGGACGCCGTCCGCCGCAACGCCGCGATCGACTGGATCCACGTGCGCCACGAGGAGACCGCCGCCTTCGCGGCCGGCGCCGAGGCCCAGATCACCGGGAAGCTCGCCGCCTGCGCCGGCTCCTGCGGTCCCGGCAATCTGCACCTCATCAACGGCCTCTACGACGCCCACCGTTCCATGGCCCCGGTGCTGGCCCTCGCCTCGCACATCCCCTCCAGCGAGATCGGCCTCGGCTACTTCCAGGAGACCCACCCGGACCGGCTCTTCCAGGAGTGCAGCCACTACTGCGAGCTGATCTCCAGCCCGAAGCAGATGCCGCGGCTGCTGCAGACCGCCATTCAGCACGCGGTCGGGCGGAGCGGTGTGAGCGTGGTGTCCCTGCCCGGCGACATCGCGGGCGAGCCCGCCCCGGACAAGGCCCCGCAGAGCGCCCTGGTCACCTCCCGGCCCACCGTCCGGCCCGGCGACGCCGAGATCGACCGGCTCGCGGAGATGATCGACGCGGCCGGCAAGATCACCCTGTTCTGCGGCAGCGGCACGGCCGGCGCCCACGCGGAGGTCATGGAGTTCGCGGAAAAGATCAAGTCACCCGTGGGGCACGCGCTGCGCGGCAAGGAATTCATCCAGTACGACAACAAATTCGACGTCGGCATGAGTGGACTCCTCGGCTACGGCGCCGCCTACGAGGCCACCCACGAGTGCGATCTGCTGCTCCTGCTCGGCACCGACTTCCCGTACAACGCCTTCCTGCCGGACGATGTGCAGATCGCGCAGGTCGACGTGCGGCCCGAGGTGCTGGGGCGGCGCTCCCGCCTCGACCTGGCCGTCTGGGGCGACGTGCGCGAGACGCTACGCTGTCTGATCCCGCGGGTCAGGGAGAAGACCAACCGGCGCTTCCTCGACAAGATGCTGAAGAAGCACGCCGACGCGCTGGAGGGCGTGGTCAAGGCCTACACGCGGAAGGTCGACAAGCAGGTCCCGATCCATCCCGAATACGTGGCCGCCGTCCTGGACGAAGTAGCCGACGACGACGCGGTGTTCACGGTGGACACCGGGATGTGCAATGTGTGGGCCGCCCGGTACGTCTCGCCCAACGGCCGCCGCCGGATCATCGGTTCCTTCTCGCACGGCTCGATGGCGAACGCGCTCCCCATGGCGATCGGCGCCCAGTTCACCGACCGGCGCCGGCAGGTCGTCTCCATGTCCGGCGACGGTGGATTCTCCATGCTGATGGGCGACTTCCTGACGCTGGTGCAGTACGACCTGCCGGTGAAGGTCGTCCTGTTCAACAACTCCTCGCTCGGCATGGTCGAGTTGGAGATGCTGGTCGCCGGACTGCCCTCGTACGGCACCGCCAACGCAAACCCCGACTTCGCCGCCGTCGCCCGCGCCTGCGGCGCCCACGGGGTGCGGGTCGAGAAGCCCAAGCAGCTCGCCGGGGCCCTCAAGGACGCCTTCAAGCACAAGGGTCCGGCGCTGGTGGACATCGTCACCGACCCCAACGCGCTGTCCATCCCGCCGAAGATCAGCGCCGAGATGGTCACCGGGTTCGCGCTGTCCGCCTCCAAGATCGTGCTGGACGGCGGTGTCGGCCGCATGCTCCAGATGGCCCGCTCCAACCTCCGCAACGTGCCGCGCCCGTAGGACGGCCCCGATGCGCACCCGCCGTCAGGGGAGCGGATTTCGGCCAGTTTCACGAGGCGTGACGGTATGCCGATCACCCGTGCCGGACGCAGCTGCACTGCCTTCACGAGGCGTCAGTGGCGCCCAGCGGTGGTCACGGAACCCGCGGTACGGGGGGCCATGGGCTACAGGACCGGCTGTGCCGGCTTGCCACCGTGGCCGAACCGCCGGTCATCGGGCATGCGCCATGACTGCCTGTGAGCGTGCTGGGCAAGCATCCCCCGTGAACGTGTTCGACCAGGAGGGGCAGGGACCGGCGGCGTGCGGGCGGGGGTCATGAAGAGGCAGGCGCGAGGAGGCGGTCCCGTGGTCATCGGGGCCTCCTCGGCGAACGCGGGGGAAGAGACCGACACCATCACGGAACACGCGCACCGGCTCCGGCGCAGACTGGGCCGGGCTGATCTCAGGGCGGTGCCGGAGGCCCGCAGGGAGTTGCGCGAACTGTTGCGGCACTGGGGCAAGCCGGGCCGCTCGGAGATAGCCGAACTGCTCACCAGCGAACTGGTCACCAACGCGCTCGTCCACACCGACGACGACGCCGTCCTGACGGCGATCGTGGAACCTGGCGCGCTGCGGGTGGAGGTACGGGACTTCGTGGGCCGCAGACCCGAGCCGAACGTCCCGGACTGCGACGACGACACCCACGGACGCGGCCTGATGCTGGTGCAGTCCCTCGCGGACGCCTGGGGCGTACGGCCGCACGGGGTGGGCAAGTCGGTGTGGTTCGAACTCGGCGCCGAGGCGGCCTGAGCGCAGCCGGACGGCCGGCAACGGTACGGCCGGCGGACGGCGCGGTGCCGGAGCGGGGTGAGCCGTGGAAACGGGAACGGGGCGGGGACGTGACCCGCGTGGTCACGCCCCGCCCCGTGCTGTCCGGTCGTCGTCCCGTCGTCCCGTCGTCCCGCGGTCTCGTCGTCCCGCGGTCCCGTCGTCCCGCGGTCTCGGGGTCACCGGACGGTCAGCCGAACTGCTGCTCCAGGTCCTTCAGCTTGCGCTCCAGGGAGTCCAGACGCGGCAGGGCCATCGTGTCGTCCTCCGCGGTGAGGTCGACGGTCACCGGTTCAGACCCGCCGCGGACCGGCTGCAGGGAGGGCCGAGGGCGTACGGGCAGTTGCTCCGCGGTCGATATGGCAGGCTCCGCGGTGGCCGGTGCGGGCCCACGCTCGACCGCCTGCACCTCGACCTGCCGGCCCGCCCGGCCGACGAAGCCGCGGTGGCCCCGGCTGATGGCCTTCAGCTGGGCGCGCTCCACGCGCTGCTGGTCCCGCCGCCGCTGCCGCGTCTGGTCCTTCTGCCGCTTGTCCTCCCGGACCTCCTCGACCGCCTCGTCCAGACTGCGCACGCCCTCCAGGAGCATCAGCGACCAGGCGCCGTACGTCTCGCGGGGGGCCCGCAGCCAGCGCACGATGCGGATCTGCGGCAGCGGGCGCGGCACCAGGCCCTGCTCGCGCAGCGCGGCCCGGCGGGTCTGCTTCAGCGCCCGGTCGAACAGGACGGCCGCCGACAGCGACATGCCGGAGAAGAACTGGGGGGCGCCGTCGTGACCGGCGCCCCGGGGCGCGTGCACCCAGTTGAACCAGGCCGCCGCCGCGGCGAACATCCATACGAGTATCCGGGAGCCGAGGGCCGCGTCACCGTGGCTGGCCTCGCGCACCGCCAGGACGGAGCAGAACATCGCCGCACCGTCCAGACCGAACGGCACGAGGTACTGCCAGCCGTCGGTCAGCCCGAGGTTCTGCTCGCCGAAGCCGACCAGGCCGTGGAAGGACAGGGCTGCCGCCACCGCCGCACAGCAGAACAGAAGCACGTAGGAGGCGGTGCCGTAGATGGCCTCCTTGCGCCTGCGGCGCTCCTCGCTGCGCTCCCAGGAGTCGTCCGCGCTCGCGCTCTCCCCGGAGGAGCGCTTGCCGCGCGCGAGCACCGCCACCGCCGTCAGCATGCCCAGGAGCAGTACGGCGCCCGGAAGCAGCCAGTTCAGCGATATGTCGGTCAGTCTCATAGGGGTCCCTTGCATTGGGATAGGGCGTGTAACGCCCGCCATAGTGGCCCACTCCCGACGGCCCTCAGGGGGTTTCGGGGCAAGAGGCCGCCAATAAGGTGCAAGGGGATGCCCAGGGCGACTTTCTGCTCGAACTGCCGCGTGAGGGGCGGGAGTTGAGTTCGAATAAGACTACCCGTACGGGTGGTTCCTCGGAAAGTTCCTGCGGCGGGTGAGGAAGTTGTGAACAACTGCCCGGGGTACTGTCCGCGGGCGGGTGGTCCGATCCCGGCGATCTTAGTGGACGCGGCGCCGTGCTCCGGCCCTGACGGTGCCTCAAGGAGCAACGTCAGTCAAGGGCTTGGCGATCCGGTCGGGGTCGCAGGTGGCGCGGGTGTCCTCGGGGCGCACGGTGTAGAGCATGCAGCAGTTGGCCCGGTCCCGGGTGGGCGGCGGCTCGCCGTCCTGACCGGTCGGCACCGGGAATGCTGCGGAGCCGACGTACCGCCCGGCCACGCCGCCGCATCCGGTCGTATGAGACGTGCGTCACGGGCAGCCGGGGCGCCCGGCTGTGCAGGAACTCCAGCTGATCACGGGCGGGCATTACAGGTAAGCCTGACCTTACCCAGGCTTGGTGGAGTTTGACCTGCCGCTCGGTACGCCTAAGGTGCTTGACGAACAAGTGACAACCCGTCGTTAATGACCCCAAGTGCCGACAAGCCGCCAGGAGGACCCGTGAAGCAGGGCGTGCAGGGTTTCTCCGGGACGGGGATACCGAGGAGCGGGGCGCCTGCGCCGGGCGTGGCCCGGGTGCCGGCGCGGCAGTGGGCCGTGGACACCCCGGACGGGATCCGTGAGCGGGACACCGCGCCGCATGCTGTGCGGGGCGAGCACACACACGGCGAGCGGCCCGTTCCCGGGCCGCGGGCCGCGGTGCGGCGGTCCTCGGTGCGCGGGCAGATCCTGGACGCGCTGCGCACGGCGCTGGTGGCCGGCGAGCTGAAGCCGGGCGAGGTGTACTCGGCGCCGGTCCTGGGTGAGCGCTTCGGTGTCTCGGCCACACCTGTCCGGGAGGCCATGCAGCAGCTCGCGCTGGAGGGCGCCGTCGAGGTCGTGCCCAACCGCGGCTTCCGGGTGATCGAGCGAGGTGTGCGGGAGCTGGCCGAGCTGGCGGAGGTGCGGGCGCTCATCGAAGTGCCGGTGATGCTGCGGCTCGCCCGGACCGTGCCGGCCGAGCGGTGGGCCGAGCTGCGTCCGCTCGCGGAGGACACGGTGCGCGCGGCTGCCTCCGGCTGTCCGGCCGGCTACGCGGAGTCCGACCGCGCCTTCCACGGGGCGCTGCTGTCCCTGTCGGGCAACGAGCAGCTGGTCCGCATCGCCGAGGACCTGCACCGGCGCTCGCAGTGGCCGTTGGTCGGGGGGCCGGTACGGCACGGACGGGCCGATCTGGTCGCGGACGCGGCGGAGCACGTGGCGTTGCTGGAGGCGTTGATCGCCCGTGACGTGGACGTGGTGCGGGAACTGGTGGCCGACCACTTCACCGGAGCGAGCTGAGACGCGGCACCTTCTGACCGTAGGGCCGATCGCGCGGTTCCCCGCGCCCTTTGAGCACCGCCTGCACCGCCGGCCACACCAGAACCCGCACGCAGACCGCCGGCTACTGCAGCTCCTCAGGGGGCGCGGGCACGGTGCGACCAGCCCAAGCCGCGAAGGGGCCGTACGCAGACCGACGGCGCCTGCAGCTCCCCAGGGGCGCGGGGAACTGCGCGACCGGCCCCGGCGGACCCGCAGCCGCCGGACGGCCT